>NZ_JATABF010000001.1:0-363693 GCF_036533715.1 Vibrio sp. M260121
GAAATACGTAGACAGCCACCGTGCAGAGCTAGGTGCTTTCCAAAACCGTTTCAACCACGCAATCAGCAACTTGGATAACATCAACGAGAACGTGAACGCGTCGAAGAGCCGTATTAAAGATACTGACTTCGCGAAAGAAACGACTCAAATGACTAAGTCACAAATTCTATCGCAAGCGTCAAGCTCAATCCTTGCGCAAGCGAAACAAGCGCCAAACTCAGCGCTAAGCCTACTAGGTTAATTGATAACCTAAGGCGAGAACCTCATTGGCTCGTGGTGAGAGATGAGCGAGTAAACCCAGCTTCGGCTGGGTTTTTTTATGTCTGTTTTTGAGGTTTGGACAAGCTTGAGTTACTTCTAGTTACAATATTAGAGATGCATCACACTTCAGTAAGCCAAAGAAATTAATCGCAAAAAATTGAAAATTTCTCCTAAAGGATATTTATAGGCCGCCGTTAAAGGGACTGAGAGAAATGAGATGTACCTAAGTGAGGTGAGAGACACGACGGTACATCAACTAAAGCCTTAAGGAGATCAACTATGGCGATTAACGTTAATACTAACGTTTCTGCGATGACCGCACAGCGTTACCTAAACCAAGCGGCTGAAGGTCAACAAAAATCAATGGAGCGTTTGTCTTCGGGTTATAAAATCAATAGCGCGAAAGATGATGCTGCAGGTCTACAGATTTCTAACCGTTTGAATGCACAGAGCCGTGGTCTAGACATGGCTGTGAAAAACGCGAACGACGGTATTTCTATTGCACAGGTTGCTGAAGGTGCAATGAATGAATCTACCAACATCCTACAACGTATGCGTGACCTATCGCTTCAATCTGCGAACGGTTCAAACTCGCGTTCTGAGCGTGTAGCGATTCAAGAAGAAGTAACAGCACTTAACGACGAACTAAACCGTATCGCTGAAACAACTTCATTTGGTGGTAACAAGCTTCTTAACGGTACTTACGGTACTCAATCTTTCCAAATCGGTGCGGACTCTGGTGAAGCAGTAATGCTTTCTATGGGTAACCTACGTTCTGATACTTCTGCAATGGGCGGTAAGAGCTACGCAGCAGAAGATGGCAAAGATGCATCTTGGGCAGTAGGTGATAACACTGAACTTAAGATGACTTACACCAACAAGCAAGGTGAAGAGAAAGAGCTGACTATCAACGCGAAACAAGGCGATGATATCGAGCAGCTAGCAACTTACATCAACGGTCAAAGCGAAGATGTAAAAGCATCTGTTGGCGAAGATGGCAAGCTACAAGTATTCGCTGCTACTCAAAAAGTAACAGGCGATGTAGAGTTCTCTGGCAACCTAGCGGGTGAAATTGGCTTCGGCGATGCAAAAGACGTAACGGTTAAAGACATCGACGTAACCACAGTAGCAGGCTCTCAAGAAGCAGTAGCGATCATTGACGGCGCACTAAAATCAGTAGACAGCCAACGTGCGTCTCTTGGTGCATTCCAAAACCGTTTCAACCACGCCATCAGCAACCTAGACAACATTAACGAGAACGTTAACGCGTCTAACAGCCGTATTAAAGATACTGACTACGCGAAGGAAACGACAGCAATGACTAAGTCGCAAATCCTTCAACAAGCAAGTACTTCAATCTTGGCACAAGCGAAGCAGTCACCATCTGCAGCGCTGAGCTTGTTGGGCTAATTGGGTCGACTCAGCCTAGTGATACCATCACCAAAGCGATAGACCTAATCGTTAGCTCATAAGGTGGAAGGGAGATTGTAATGGAAATATCCTCCTACGCATCGAACATCCAGCCTTACGGCACACCGAGTGGCACAAAAGTTGCTAAAGAAAATGGCATAGGCACGCCTAGCACAGCAAGTTCTAACGGCACCGTTCCCGTTGAAAAACTGAACGATGCCGAACGTGATCTCTCTGTTCAAGCTGCGATTGAAATGGCGGAGTCCCGCCAAGAGCTGAACAAAGAAGAACGCGAAAAAATGGTCGAGCAAATGAATGAATTTGTGAGCGCCATGAATAAAGGGGTAGCGTTTCGAGTCGATGAAGAATCTGGCCGAGATGTCGTGACGATTTACGAAGCCACAACCGGTGATGTAATTCGTCAAATCCCTGATGAAGAAATGCTCGTGGTATTGCGTCGCCTAGCTGAGCACACAGCTAACCGCGGTTTGTTAGTTGAAAAGGTGTAAGTCGTTTTTGAGGTGATTTGATGAGTTTAGGCCCTTTGGGGATGTCTGGCGGCATGGATATCAATTCCATGGTCAGCAAAATTGTAGATGCCGAGCGTGTGCCAAAGCAGCAACGCATCGACAACGAGCGCGCGACAATTGACGCCAGCATCAGTGCCTATGGGCGACTCAGAGAATCGTTGGATACGATGAAGAATCTCATGACGAACTTTCGTCAGGAGAAGGCGTTTGCCGTTCGTACGGTAGAAACCACCGATGATAAAATCGTATCTGCGACCGCAACAACAGACGCTATAGCCGGTAAGTATGCTATCGATGTGTTGCAGCTTGCACAGAGTCATAAAGTGGCTTCTGACGTTTTGCCAGAAGATGCCAAGTTTGGCGCTGGTAAGCTGCAGATTTCTCTTGGTGATGACACCTTCGACGTTAATGTTCGTTCTAGCTCCAAGCTAGTTGATGTCGTTCGTGGAATTAACGGCGCTAAGGATAACCCAGGCGTACGTGCTTCCGTAATTAACGACGTAGAAGGGCCGCGTTTGATCCTTGCTTCGAACCTTTCGGGCAAGGACCATCAAATCAAAGTCAGTGTGGAAGCCGAAGTCGGTAACCCTCTGAAACATTTCGAATACAAAACTCTGGAAGACCGAGTGAACGCGCTTGAAGAAGCTCGTGAAGCGGCAGAAGCCGTACTTGGCCCCCTTAAAGAACCAGAGTCAAACACCGATGCAGACAAACCTGAACAGGTGGATGCAGACGGCAATCCTATACCTCCTGAAGAACAAAAAGCGGCAGAGAATGCGCAAGATGGCGCAACGGATGAACCGATCTCTGCAGCGGGTGCCGCTGCGGCGAAAGCAGGGCAAGAAGCGATTGATGCTGCCAATAAACGAGCGGGTATGCGTCCGCAAGACAGTATCCCAGGCTGGACTGAAACCGCTTCAGGTACACTTCTCGACTCTTACCATCCGCCAGAATTAGAGCTGGATGAAGAAGCCATCGTGAAAGCACCAGACGTTCCGGGCTGGAACAATGCCGCCTCAGGTACGCTGACCGACTCTTACGTGACGACCAAGGAAGCTAAACAACAGCTCGAACAAGAGAAAGCTGAAATCGAGCAAAAGATTGCCGATGAAAAGCAAGAGCTTGACCAAAAAGTTGAGCGTGGCGAGTTGACGGAAGAACAAGCGAAACAAATCCATCGTGCCAAGCTCGAGCCTGAAGAGCGTGAGCGTCTTGAGAAAATTGATGCCGCAGAGGCAAAGATCGCAGAAGCGCAAAAAGCCTTTGAAGTTTATTCAGGCATGACAGAAGTGCAAGCGGGTCAGGATTCGCAAGTGATGCTTGATGGCGTCGCACAACTGTCGAGCCACAACAACGTGATTGAAGATGCCATTGAAGGTGTAAACCTCACGTTGAAAGGCAAATCCGAACTGGGTAAGCCGCCAGCCGAAATTGGCGTAGAGTACGATCGCCAAAGCGTTCGCGCAGACATCGAAAACTTTGTTTCAGCGTACAACTCGTTCTACCAAACCTCAAAAGCGCTCGCTAGCGTCGATCCGACAACAGGTCAGAAAGGGCCGCTTGCGGGCGATAGCACAGTACGTAACGCTGATGCGCGCCTGAAATCGGTGTTCTCAACATCCATTGAAAAAGCCCCAGAAGATCTGAAATCTTTAACAGAGTTCGGTATTACCACCACGCGCCAAGGTTCATTGGAAATCAATTACGATATGTTGGATCGCCAACTGAACAACAACTTTAACGAGTTAGAGAAGTTCTTTGGCGGCAACACCGGTTTTGCCAAACGCGTTGAAGACGCAATCCAAGGCATTACCGGTTTTACGGGTAGCATCCGTACGCGAGAGAAGAGCCTAACTGAACAAAACTATCGCCTTGGAGACGACCAAGCGGCATTAGATCGCCGCATGGACAGTTTAGAAAAACGTACCCACGCAAAATTTGCTGCAATGCAAGATGCCACAGGCAAGATGCAAGGGCAGTTGGGGGCGTTGATGAACGCGCTGGGTCAATAGATGAAAAACGAACTCATTGAAATTAGTGATGTTGATCAACTAATTACGCAAGAACTGGAAAAAGTCGACTTTAACGCTGAAGAAATTCAACGTTTGGTCGATATCAGGGAACAGTTATTGCAAAACCTGCTAACCATTGTTGAAAGCAATCCATCGGTTAAGCAGGAAGCAGAGTGGCAAGACTTGCTCATTCGTACCAAAAGAATTGTAGAGCTGATGCAAAACGAGACCACTAATGTTGGTAAAGAGCTTCATAAGTTCCGTTATGGTCAACGTTCGCTTCAGCAGTACAAAAAATTTATATAAAAGAGGAATACTATGCGCGGTTCTTTGCAAGCATACAAAAAGGTATCAGTCGACAGCCAATTGAGCGCGGCTTCTCCGCACAAAGTCATTCAAATGCTAATGGCGGGTGCAATTGAGCGCCTGATCCAAGGTAAAGCAGCAATGCAAGCAGGCAACATTCCTGCAAAAGGTGAGCGTCTGGGTAAAGCGTTGGACATCATCATCGCACTGCGCAGCTGTCTGTCTATGGACGACGGTGGTGATATTGCATCAAACTTAGATTCACTTTACGAGTTCATGATCACTCAGATCTCGGCAGCGAACCACCAAAACGATCCTCAACCGATCGACGACGTTATCGACATTATTCGTGAGATCAAATCAGCTTGGGACCAGATCCCAACTGAGTTTCACAACTTAACGGCTGCTGAAGTCGGCATTTAATAGATAAAACAATACCTTACTTATTTAGTAGGGTATTGTGTCTGATTGCACAGAAAGTCGTTCAGTAAAGTTACAATCAAGCTCACACCTCTTTATTGCTTGGTTGCCTTATTTTTTTATTCAAATAAAATAGAAGTCATTAGTGGCCCCTAATGGCTTTTTTTTGTTGCTGATTTTCCTATTTTGTCTATCGTTAATTGAGAGTGGTCCCACCTTTCTGACACTCAATTGCGCAAATCAAGGTCTGGCCGCAACACACCCATAATAAAGGCAATCATTCTTACTTATGCAAGGTTTGGCAAAGCTGCTTGTAATCGATGACGATGCACCAAGTCGTTTGAATATAAGCAATATATTGGAATTTGTTGGAGAAAGTTGCGAAGCTGTCAGTTCTGATCAGCTAGGCGATGTAGACTGGTCTAGCGTTTGGTCAGGTTGCATTGTTGGTAACATCTCTGCAGGTCGTGCTGCGACAGCGGTGATGACCCACCTCAACGAAGCGTACCATATCCCCCTTCTGGTTCTGGGTTCTTTCCCATTGCCTGTTGATGACTTGCCAAATTTTGTCGGTGAATTAGAACAACCTTTAAACTACCCACAACTTAGCGAAGCGTTACGTCACTGCAAAGACTTCCTTGGTCGCAAGGGCGTTAATGTAGTCGCAAGCGCGCGTAAAAATACCCTTTTCCGTAGCCTTGTTGGCCAAAGCCGAGGCATTCAAGAAGTTCGTCATTTGATCGAACAAGTATCGGGCACAGAAGCAAATGTGCTGATCTTGGGTGAGTCTGGCACAGGTAAAGAAGTAGTCGCACGTAACATTCACTACCATTCTGCCTATCGTAATGGCCCGTTTGTGCCAATTAACTGTGGGGCTATCCCACCAGAGCTTCTTGAAAGTGAGCTGTTTGGTCATGAGAAAGGCGCATTTACTGGTGCTTTAACAGCGCGTAAAGGCCGTTTTGAACTGGCTGAGGGTGGCACCATCTTCCTTGATGAAATTGGCGATATGCCGATGTCGATGCAAGTGAAGTTATTGCGTGTACTGCAAGAGCGTTGCTTCGAGCGTGTTGGTGGTAATACGACGATCAAGGTGAACGTTCGTGTTGTAGCCGCAACGCACCGTGATCTAGAAACCATGATCGACAACGGCACGTTCCGTGAAGACCTTTTCTACCGCTTGAATGTTTTCCCTATCGAGATGCCTGCGCTAAAAGCGCGTAAGCAAGATATCCCGTTGTTGCTACAAGAGCTGATGACTCGCCTTGAAGCAGAAGGCGGACAACCAATTTGTTTCACACCTCGTGCGATTAACTCGCTGATGGAACACAACTGGCCGGGTAACGTTCGTGAACTTGCCAACCTTGTCGAGCGCATGATCATTCTCTACCCAAACAGTTTGGTCGACGTAAACCATCTGCCGACAAAGTACCGTTACAGTGATATTCCTGAGTTCCAACCAGAAGGTAACCCGTTTGCTTCGGTTGAAGAACAAGAGCGTGACGTGTTCCAAGATATCTTCTCTGAGAACTTCAGTTTTGAAGATCAAAGCGACTTGGACCACAACATGAATGCCCCTCAAGCGCTACCGCCAGAAGGCGTGAACTTGAAAGAGCTTCTAGCCGATATGGAAGTCAACATGATCAGCCAAGCGTTAGAAGCACAAGGTGGTGTTGTAGCAAGAGCTGCTGACATGCTAGGTATGCGACGCACGACTTTGGTGGAGAAGATGCGCAAATACAACCTACAACGCTAGGTTTTATCTGACATTGAAGTAAGCACTTTTCATTGAAGTTGTTGTCTTTTCCGACAAGAAAAGCGCGCTTTTCCTAGTGTCAACTTCTTGTCGTTAGTATAACGCTATGATAAATATAGAAAATAGCTTGGTACGCTAATTGCTTGCCAAGCTATTTTAGTTTTTAAATGGCGATATTTCGACAGGCAGTGAATGGACAATAATACCAACCAATCCCATTTAGACTCGGTAGAGAATCAGGTCGAGCGTTATAAGCAGGTTTTGGATGTGATGCCCGCAGGTGTGATCTTATTGGATACACACGGTGTGGTACGCGAAGCCAACCCAGAAGCGCACCGTATCCTTGAGATCCCACTGGTCAACGAGAAATGGTTCAACATCATCCAAGTGGTATTTGATCCGCGCGAAGATGATGGTCATGAAGTCTCACTGCGTAATGGCCGTAAGGTCCGTTTGGCGATCTCGGCCTCTGCTACGGGTCAGCTTATCCTGATCACCGACCTAACAGAAACGCGTTTGCTGCAATCTCGCGTGAGTGACTTGCAGCGCTTGTCATCGCTTGGTCGCATGGTGGCTTCTCTGGCTCACCAAGTGAGAACGCCGTTATCGAGTGCCATGCTATATGCATCCAATTTAGGTGCGCCAAATCTCCCTCCGGCGACAAGAGAGCGATTCCAAAGCAAATTAATGGATCGACTGCACGATTTGGAGAAGCAGGTTAATGATATGCTGCTTTTTGCCAAAGGTGGTGATAATAAAGTCATTAAGCCTTTTAACATTGCTCAGCTTGTTGCCGAATATCAGCCAATGGTGGAAACCGCGCTGAAGAACAACAGCATCGACTACTTCCTAGAAGTTGAAGAAGAGAACACTGAGCTGTTAGGCAACGCTAACGCCATTGCTTCAGCACTGAGTAACTTAGTGATGAACGCGATTCAGATGTCTGGAAAGGAATCGCAAATAGATGTCTTTTTCCGCCCGGTGAACGGTGAACTGCGCATTTCTGTGCAAGACAGCGGTCCGGGTGTACCAAAAGAACTGCAAGCAAAAATTATGGAGCCATTCTTTACCACGCGTTCTCAAGGAACTGGGTTAGGGCTCGCTGTGGTTCAAATGGTTTGCCGTGCCCATGACGGTCGATTGGAACTTATTTCAGAGCAGGGTGATGGAGCCTGCTTTACCATGTGCATTCCGCTAGAGCGAGTGCAAGCAGAAGCGCAATAAGCGGCTTTTGTCGATAACAATTACTGGAGAATCATAATGGCGCAAAGCAAAGTGCTGATCGTAGAAGACGATGAAGGTCTTCGTGAAGCCCTAGTGGATACTCTGGCTCTGGCAGGGTACGAGTGGTTAGAAGCTGATTGTGCAGAAGACGCTTTAGTAAAGCTGAAGTCGAACGCGGTGGACATCGTGGTTTCTGACGTGCAAATGGCAGGCATGGGCGGTTTGGCTCTGCTACGCAATATCAAACAGAATTGGCCAAACTTGCCAGTTCTTCTTATGACGGCTTACGCAAACATTGAAGACGCCGTGTCGGCAATGAAAGAAGGTGCGATTGATTACATGGCGAAGCCATTTGCACCAGAAGTTCTGCTGAACATGGTGAGCCGTTATGCACCAATCAAAAGTGATGACAACGGTGATGCCGTTGTTGCAGACGAGAAAAGCCTGCGTCTACTTGCGTTAGCTGACAAAGTGGCACGCACGGATGCTAACGTAATGATCTTGGGTCCAAGTGGCTCAGGTAAAGAAGTCATGTCTCGCTACATCCATAACGCTTCAAACCGTAAAGATGGTCCTTTTGTTGCAATCAACTGTGCGGCGATTCCAGACAACATGCTGGAAGCAACACTATTTGGTTACGAGAAAGGCGCGTTTACTGGCGCAGTCCAAGCGTGTCCGGGTAAGTTTGAACAAGCTCAAGGCGGCACGATTTTGCTGGATGAAATCAGTGAAATGGATTTGAGCCTACAAGCGAAACTGCTGCGCGTTCTTCAAGAGCGTGAAGTAGAGCGTTTGGGTAGCCGTAAGAGCATCAAACTGGACGTTCGTGTATTAGCAACCAGTAACCGTGACCTTAAGCAGTATGTATCAGAAGGCAACTTCCGTGAAGATTTGTACTACCGCTTGAACGTATTCCCAATCTCATGGCCAGCACTTTGTGAGCGTAAAGGTGACATCTCGCCACTTGCGCAGCACCTTGCTGAACGTCATTGCAGCAAAATGGGCATGCCAGTGCCTAAGTTCTCTCAAGTCGCGTTAGATAAGCTGCTTCAATACCCATGGCCGGGTAACGTTCGTGAGTTGGATAACGTGGTTCAACGTGCTCTGATTTTGAGTGAAAACGGTGACATTGATGCAGAACACATTTTGCTGGAAGGTGTAGATTGGCAAGATGCCAGCAGCCTGCAACATGTTGTACAAAATGCAGAAGTGGTGGTACCGGATGTTAAGCCAGTCGCGCAAGCAGAATCTATCAACCGTGTTGCCGCTGGTGGTGAAGGACTCGGTGGTGAACTGCGTGACCAAGAATACGCGATCATTTTGGAAACGCTGATCGAATGTAACGGTCGTCGTAAAGAAATGGCAGAGAAGCTGGGCATCAGTCCACGTACTTTGCGCTATAAACTTGCCAAAATGCGTGACGCTGGTATCGATATTCCGGCTTAGTATTCACATAAATAGCCATAGGACAAAAGTGTGGGTACACTACGGCACTATTGTCTTATGGCACAGTAATTGCTGTGTCAATAATCAGTTTTATTTAATAGTCAAACTTTTGGCTTAGAGGTGACAATGAAAGTTGATGGTATTCAGGCAGAAATGCGCGCCATGATGGTGGAAGCGACCAACACCGCTCCCGTTGCAACAGGTGCGAAAGTTGGGGCAGATTTTGGTGATCTCCTAACAAAAGCCATCAATAACGTAAACTCACTTCAAAAAGCATCGGGCGATCTGCAAACGCGTTTCGACCGTGGTGATGCCGATGTTTCCCTTTCTGACGTTATGATTGCTCGTAACAAGTCCAGTGTTGCATTTGATGCCACTGTACAAATCCGCAATAAGCTCGTTGAGTCCTACAAGGACCTCATGAACATGCCAGTGTAATTTTAGGTAATAAGTGTGGCAGACAAGTCTACAGATTTAACCGTCACTGATGGCGGCGCAGATGGTGCACTGATCGCTGGCTCAGATTTGGATGTGGATAGCCAAAACCCAGATCTTGAAGAGCGCAGTGCGTCAAAATTCGATATGGCAGTAGGCGACCTCGATTTACTTCGTCAGGTCGTATTAGTGCTGTCCATCTCTATCTGTGTTGCGTTGATCGTGATGCTTTTCTTCTGGGTAAAAGAACCGGAAATGCGCCCACTTGGTGCATACGAAACCGAAGAACTGATCCCAGTGCTGGATTACCTCGACCAGCAAAAAATCAATTACAAGCTAGATGGCAACACCATTTCTGTGGAATCGAGTGATTACAACTCGATCAAACTGGGCATGGTGCGTGCGGGCGTGAACCAAGCAACAGCGGCAGGCGATGACATTCTGCTGCAAGACATGGGCTTTGGTGTATCACAACGTTTGGAACAAGAACGTTTGAAGCTCAGCCGCGAACGCCAACTTGCACAAGCGATTGAAGAGATGAAGCAGGTACGCAAAGCGCGTGTGTTGCTCGCTCTGCCAAAACACAGTGTGTTTGTTCGTCATAACCAAGAAGCGTCTGCTTCAGTATTTTTGACGCTCTCTACAGGCGCAAACCTAAAACAACAAGAAGTGGATTCCATCGTTGATATGGTGGCAAGTGCCGTTCCGGGCATGAAGACCTCTCGTATTACGGTCACCGACCAACACGGTCGCCTGCTTAGCTCAGGTTCTCAAGACCCTGCGTCTGCAGCGCGTCGTAAAGAACAAGAGTTAGAGCGCAGCCAAGAGCAAGCGCTGCGCGAAAAAATTGATTCAGTACTTCTGCCTATTCTAGGTTTTGGTAACTATACCGCTCAGGTCGATATCCAAATGGATTTCAGCACTGTTGAGCAAACTCGTAAAAACTTCGATCCGAATACTCCAGCAACGCGCAGTGAATACGCACTAGAAGATTACAATAACGGCAACATGGTTGCGGGCATTCCTGGTGCACTGAGTAACCAACCGCCAGCTGATGCGTCGATCCCTCAAGATGTGGCGCAGATGAAAGACGGTTCGCTGACTGGCCAAGGCTCAGTTCGTAAAGAATCGACGCGCAACTTTGAGCTTGATACCACCATCAGCCACGAGCGCAAGCAAACCGGCACGTTGGCGCGTCAGACCGTTTCGGTTGCAATCAAAGACCGTCGCACCTTAAACCCAGATACGGGTGACGTGACGTACACGCCACTTTCAGAATCTGAAATCAACGCGATTCGCCAAGTGCTGATCGGTACCGTTGGCTTTGATGAGAACCGCGGTGACTTGCTCAATGTACTGAGTGTGAAGTTTGCTGAGCCAGAGCTTGAGCAAATGGTTGATCCACCTATTTGGGAACATCCAAACTTCAACGATTGGGTTCGTTGGTTCGCGAGTGCGTTGGTGATCATCGTGGTTATTTTGGTTCTGGTTCGCCCTGCGATGAAGAAACTGCTTAACCCTGCGAGCAATGACGAAGATGAAATGTACGGACCAGATGGCTTGCCAATTGGTGCGGATGGCGAAACCAGCCTGATTGGTAGCGACATCGAAAGCGGTGAACTGTTTGAGTTTGGTTCAAGCATTGATCTGCCTAACCTGCACAAAGATGAAGATGTACTCAAAGCAGTACGTGCTCTGGTGGCAAACGAGCCAGAGCTTGCTGCTCAAGTTGTGAAAAACTGGATGAACGAAAATGGCTAACGATATCGTACCTCAAGATGAAAACGGCGCAGGTTTGCCAGCGGAGTTTGATGTCTCTAGCATGACAGGCGAAGAGAAAGCGGCGATTTTGCTGCTGAGCCTGAACGAAAACGACGCGGCGGGCATCATCCGTCACCTAGAACCAAAACAGGTTCAGCGTGTGGGTAGCGCAATGGCGCGAGCGAAAGACCTAAGCCAAGATAAAGTGTCTGGTGTGCATCGTGCGTTTTTAGAAGACATCCAGAAATACACCAACATCGGTATGGGCAGCGAAGACTTCATGCGTAATGCACTGGTGGCTGCTCTGGGTGAAGACAAAGCTAACAACTTGGTCGACCAAATCCTATTGGGTACTGGCTCGAAAGGTCTGGATTCACTTAAGTGGATGGACCCTCGCCAAGTGGCAAGTATCATCGTCAACGAACACCCGCAGATTCAAACCATCGTACTTTCGTACTTGGAAGCAGACCAATCGGCAGAAATCCTTTCTCAGTTCCCAGAGCGTGTGCGTCTGGATCTGATGATGCGTATTGCCAACCTAGAAGAAGTTCAGCCATCGGCATTGGCAGAGCTGAACGAAATCATGGAGAAACAGTTCGCAGGTCAAGCGGGTGCACAAGCAGCGAAGATTGGCGGCTTGAAGGCAGCAGCAGAAATCATGAACTACCTAGACAACAACGTCGAAGGTATCTTGATGGAGCAAATCCGCGACCAAGACGAAGACATGGCAACACAAATCCAAGATCTCATGTTCGTATTCGAGAACTTGGTGGAAGTGGACGACCAAGGTATTCAGAAATTGCTGCGTGACGTTCCTCAAGACGTTCTGCAACGTGCACTTAAAGGTGCCGACGACTCTCTACGTGAGAAAGTCTTCAAGAACATGTCTAAGCGTGCAGCTGAGATGATGCGTGACGATATCGAGGCAATGCCTCCGGTTCGCGTAGCAGACGTAGAAGCGGCGCAAAAAGAAATCTTGGCGATTGCTCGTCGTATGGCCGACGCTGGCGAAATCATGCTGTCTGGCGGTGCAGACGAGTTCTTATAATCCTTTCTTATTCCTCCTGCTTAAGTGGGAGGAATGCACTTCCTTAGTCGCGCATTTTTCAAAGCACTTTATTTTTAAAATCAATTTCAACATAGACAGATTGTAGGTTAAGCATGGCTGGCGATAGAAAACGTGGATTTATCCGTCCTGATGAAGACGATGCGATGATCGAACCGCAGCGCTGGGGGTTGCCTGATTATGGTGAGCCGAAAGCAAAGCAAGCCAAGCAAACTGCGTTTAACTACGATCCAGGTTGGGTGCCAAATTTTGACGAACCGGAAGAAGAGCAAGCGCTTGAGCTGACAGAAGAACAGATCGAACTGATCAAGCAAGGCGCTTATCAAGAAGGTCTGTATCAAGGTCAAGAAGCAGGCTTTAAACAAGGTTACGACAAAGGCAAAGAAGAAGGCATTCAAGCAGGTCATGCAGAAGGTCTTGAGCTGGGTAAAGCGGAAGGCGTTACCGCTGGGCAAGAGTACATCCAGCAGCAGGTAGAAACCTTCATGAACTTGGCTAACCAGTTTGCTCAACCTTTAGAGCTGATGAACGCTCAGGTTGAAAAGCAGCTAGTAGACATGGTGCTGTGCCTAGTTAAAGAAGTTGTGCATGTAGAAGTGCAAACCAACCCTCAAATTATTCTCGATACAGTAAAACAATCTGTCGAAGCGCTGCCAATTTCTGGCCATCCAATTACTTTGCACTTGAATCCAGACGATGTGGCGATCATTCGCTCTGCATACGGCGAAGAAGAACTTGATTGTCGTAATTGGACATTGGTTGCAGAGCCAGCATTAAATCGCGGTGATGTACAAATTGCTGCTGGCGAATCGAGCATTAACTACCGCATGGAAGAGCGCGTTAAAAGCGTGCTGAACAGCTTTTGTGGTGCAAACCGCCATCAAGGGGGCGAATAATCCATGCAAGCCTTGGCCGACCGTTTAAAAAACTACAAAGTTGAAGGGTTGACCACGCGTCCAGTTGCTTCAGGCAAGCTTGTGCGTGTTGTTGGCTTAACTTTGGAAGCGACAGGTTGTCGTGCTCCGATTGGCAGCTTGTGTTTGGTCGAAACTATGTCCGGTCATATGGAAGCGGAAGTGGTGGGCTTTTCTGGTGATAACCTTTTCTTAATGCCGAGTGAGCAGATTACGGGTATCTTACCGGGCGCGAAAGTGACACCGTTGACCAGTGAAGCGGGTTTGCCAGTCGGAATGGAACTGCTTGGGCGTGTGATTGATGGTGTGGGCAACCCACTTGATGGTCTTGGTCCTCTTTACACGGAGCATCGAGCTTCGTTCAATGCCGAACCAATAAACCCCCTAGCACGTAAACCTATTTCTGAGCCGCTTGATGTCGGCTTAAAAGCCATTAACGGTTTGTTGACCGTAGGTAAAGGCCAACGTATCGGTCTGTTTGCGGGTTCTGGTGTGGGTAAATCGGTCACCCTTGGCATGATGACGCGAGGCACGACGGCGCAAGTTGTTGTCGTTGGCCTGATTGGTGAACGTGGACGCGAAGTAAAAGAATTCATCGAAGAAATTTTGGGTGAAGATGGACGCCGCCGTTCTGTGGTGGTGGCTGCACCTGCCGATGCTTCGCCTTTGATGCGCTTAAAAGGCTGTCAAACCGCACTGACGATTGCCGAATACTTCCGTGACCAAGGACTAGATGTTCTCCTACTAATGGACTCTCTGACGCGTTTTGCTCAAGCACAGCGTGAGATTGCATTGTCTGTGGGTGAGCCGCCTGCAACCAAAGGTTATCCGCCTTCGGTATTTGCTAAATTGCCTGCCTTGGTGGAACGTGCAGGTAACGGTGGTGATGATCAAGGTTCGATCACCGCATTCTTTACCGTTCTGACCGAAGGTGACGATCTACAAGATCCGATAGCCGATGCGTCACGTGCGATCCTCGATGGTCACATTGTTTTGTCTCGTGAAATGGCGGATGCAGGTCACTACCCAGCCATTGATGTCGAGAAATCGGTGAGTCGTGTTATGCCGCAAATCACCACAGAAGAGCACGTGTTGATGTCGAAAGCGGTGCGTCAGGTGTTGTCGATTTGCCGTAAAAACCAAGATCTGGTGTCGATTGGCGCTTATAAACCGGGGACTGACCCTGCTATCGATGGCGCATTTACCCTCAAGCCAAAACTGGACGAATACTTGCAGCAGCGCATGAAAGAGTCTGTGCCTTATGACATGTGCGTCAACATGTTGAAGAGCATCTTGGGTGGGTAATAACGTATGAATAACGCCATGGAATTCTTACTTGAGCAGGCAAAAGAACGCGAAGACCAAGCCGTATTAGCGCTCAATAAAGCCCGCTCGGAGCTTGAAGATTACTACCGCCAAGTAGAGCAAATTGAAAAGTACCGCTTAGATTACTGTCAGCAGTTGGTAGACCGTGGTATGGCAGGACTCACCGCAAGCCAATATGGCCACTTAAACCGCTTCTTAACCCAGCTTGATGAAACGCTTTCCAAGCAAAAACAGGCAGAAAACCACTTTAAAGAGCAGGTGGTGAACTGCCAAGATTACTGGTTAAACATGCGTAAAGAACGGATGTCTTACGAGTGGATGATTGAAAAGCGCGAGAAAGAAAAGCAAATTGCGGAAGCGAAGCGTGAGCAAAAGCAGATGGATGAGTTTTCTACCTTGCTGTATAGCCGAAAACCGCAACGTTTCTAAGCGTTTCTCATCGTTATATCGCGCAAGTGCTGCTGGTTATATATCTACTGATTCAAGCAAGGTCACTTTGACCGAGTCTTGCTCTATCAACTCAAACACTTTTGGTCGAATCTCGCGAATCCACCATTCATTGTAAGTCTCTGCGTATATCGTTTGTCGCGCTTGTTCACTGTCGAACTCACGCAACCAGACAAAGTAATCGTGCCCATCTTCACCCGTGTGAACATAGGTGTTTAAGACACGCATGCCTTTGGAGCGTTGGTAGGGCAGCAACTTGTCTTTCATCCACGTTAACCATTGCTCTGTTTTGCCAGTCTTAATTTTATATTGGCGAAGTTCTGTGACTTTCAAAGCGATTCCTTATTGATTGAGCAAGGTTTCTGTTTACGCTCCCACTAATGAATAGTCAAATCATGATGATGGTTTACACATCTTTGATGTCGTTTAGGGATATCGCAAAGTTGATCTTTGTTCCACTGATGTTGCCTCACTTAACCGTCAGAAATTCCACACTATGCGTTGGCGTGATTTTTGCAATTTAGCCGTCAGTATCGGGTCTTTTGACCTAAGTTTGCCGCCTATGTGCAATCCGACAGCGAGTTGCTCAACGCTGCCGATGACGAGAGTTTCTATATGAATGTGAATTTATCCAATGTTTCTGCAACCAATAAGACGTCGGTTTCCGATTCTTCAAATAAAGTTGATGCAGAAAACCCTGAAAGCAAAGGTTTTTTTGAAACCTTAGCCGGGGTATTTACTGATTCACAAAAAGCCGAAAAAGCGGTGGCAAAATCTGATGCGCCAGACGTATCGGCAGAAAACACAGATGAGGCGACAAAAGTCGCATCGGCAAACTCAGAAGGTGAGAGCCGAGAAAAAGTCGCTGAAGCTGTGGATGGCGAGAAAGTGGCATCTGCAGAATCAACCGACGAACTACTTGCTCAAGGCGACGGTAAACAAGTTGCGAGCAGCAAAGCAGGTGAGCTTTCAGATAGCGAATCGGCTTCTAGCGGTGTTAAACAAACAAATTCATCACAAGGTGATGCAACCCAGTCAGCAGCAAATGGTGCTTCAAGCCAAGTTGCCCAAGGCGCGATAGCAAACCAAACGCAACCTAATGATGCAGACGTTTCTGAACAGGCGCCTAATGCTCAAGTGAAAAGTGCGATGGGTGAAGGCCAACAATTGTTGGGACGTATTGAGCAAGCAAACCAAACGCTTAAGCCTAATGAGCAATTAGTTGATAGCGGCAAAGCATTGCCACCTGAGGCAGTATCAACACAAAGCGTTGCTCAACAGGAAAAAGGCACCCCACTTACTCCAGAACAACAAGCGATGCTTTCTGCTAAGCAATCCGGTCCACAAAGCGGCGCGGCGCAACCTGTTGGCAGTGACAAAGTAACGTTGGATGCCAATGGCAAACCCGTTGTATTGACGACGGAATCTGCCGCGAACGTACAAGCAGCAAACACAAATCAAGCGGCTCCAGTTGCCGCGCAAATTGATTGGAACTCGCCAAGTACTCAAGCTGTTCACACAGAAGCAACGGTGAATGCGACAACTCAAGCCGCGGTTAACGGTCAAGTTGTGGCTCAAGGTGCTCAGTCGATGGTTGGTGGAGAAGTATTGCAAACGACACTGCCAGTCGAGACTGAGATCTCTGAAGTAAAACGCGTTTCTCTTGATGAGCTGCACATCATTGATACCAAGTTAGCGCAGGGTAAGCCTCTTTCTCAACAAGAACTTGATGTGATTGAAGGGCTAAAAACAGGTGAAATGGTTGCGGATATCCCTGTGCAAGAATTAGCGCAATTCGCGGCTTTGCCAAGCGATGTAAAAGTGGCGATGGCAGAGCATCAAGCTGCTCATAACCAAACTCGTGTTGCGGCGTCTTCAGTGGCGGCTCAACAAGCTCATCAACTAGCCACGCAGGACATGAAGCACGCTGCAGCTCAAGCGAGTGGGCAGGCAGCCGTATACCCAAATGCTGACAAAGCCGCGTTATCTGCAATGCCAGAAGCGCTAGTGGCAGCAAATCTTAACCCAGCGGCGCAGGCTGCTTCTAGTGCAGAGCTGAGCAAGAAAGTGATGAATGCTGGTCTTGCTGCAGGCGCATTGAAAGGTGCTTCAAGTAAGCAAGATAAGCCGGAACCACAACATGGTTTAGCGGGACAAATTCAAGCGGCAGCAGGTCAACAAGGTGTGACAGCTCAGCAACAAGCACGAGTAGATGCTGCGCAACAGGCACAGTTACCGTTGCAACTAACCAAAGAACTGGCCAATGACCAAGTGGCAGAGAAAGTACAAATGATGATGTCGAAGAACTTAAAGAACCTCGATATCCGTCTTGACCCACCTGAACTTGGTCGTATGCAGATCCGCATGACAATGAACAACGACCTTGCCAATGTGTATTTTACGGTGGCAAACCCTCAAGCTCGTGACTTGATTGAACAAACCTTACCTCGCCTGAGAGAGATGTTGGCTCAGCAAGGTATGCAATTAGCGGATTCTTCGGTTCAGCAGCAGAGCAGTGGTCAGCAACAAAGTGGCTACGCCAATGCGGAACAAAACGATCAAGGCTTTCAAGGTCGTGGATTTTCTGGTCAGTCAGATGAAAACTTTGATGCCGACACGAATCTTGATTTGAATGTGGTTTCAAAGCGTGATGGAATTAGTTTTTACGCATAAAATAGCGGCCTAAAAAAGCAGAACAATAAGAGACAGTAATGGCAGAAGAACAGCTACAAGGTGTGGATGCACCAAAAGGAAAAAGTAAGTTACTGATCATCATTATCGCAGTGGTGGTTTTGCTTATCGGTGGTGGTGCGGCAGCTTTCTTTTTAATGGGTTCTGATGAACCTGCGCAAGCAGCACAAACCGAGCAAGCACAAGCGCAAACGGCAGCAGCACCAATTGCGTACGTGAACATTGCACAACCGTTTATTTTTAACGTGACGGGAGACCGCCGCGATAGACTGGTACAAATCAAAGCGCAACTGATGGTGCGTGGCAGCGAGAATGAGCAATTAGCTCGTTACCATTCTCCACTGATAGAGAGTTCACTGCTATCGACATTTGCGTCAGCGACCGTGGAGCAACTTCGTTCTCCAACAGGACGAACTGAACTGCGTGATCGCGCTTCTGATGATATCAAAGCTGCATTGAATGCCGCTGTTGGTAAGCCAGTGATTGAGAAAGTACTGTTTACAGATTTTGTAATTCAATAGGTATAACGTGACCGATCTATTAAGCCAAGACGAGATTGATGCGCTTCTGCATGGGGTTGACGATGTTGATGACGTCGATGAACCCATAGATAACGACACCGAGGGTGCCGTCAGTTTCGATTTCTCGTCTCAAGACAGGATTGTCCGTGGTCGAATGCCGACGCTCGAACTTATCAATGAGCGTTTTGCCCGACACATGCGAATCAGCCTGTTTAACATGTTGCGTAAAACCGCTGAAGTGTCGATCAACGGCGTGCAGATGATGAAGTTTGGTGAATACCAAAATACCCTGTACGTTCCGACAAGTTTGAACATGGTGCGCTTCCGTCCACTTAAAGGTACGGCGCTGATCACCATGGAAGCACGCTTGGTGTTTATTCTGGTAGAGAACTTCTTTGGTGGTGATGGCCGTTTCCACGCCAAAATTGAAGGTCGTGAATTTACCCCAACTGAGCGTCGCATCATCCAGCTTCTGCTGAAAATTGTTTTCGAAGACTACAAAGAAGCGTGGTCGCCAGTAATGGGTGTGGAATTTGAATACCTCGATTCTGAAGTAAACCCAAGCATGGCAAACATCGTCAGCCCGACCGAAGTGATCGTCGTGAGCTCATTCCATATCGAAGTCGATGGCGGTGGTGGTGATTTCCACGTGGTCATGCCTTATTCGATGGTGGAACCAATCCGCGAACTGCTCGATGCGGGTGTTCAATCCGACAAGATGGAAACTGACGTGCGTTGGAGCTCTGCACTGCGTGAAGAGATCATGGATTGCCCAGTCAACTTCCGTGTGAATCTGTTAGAGAAGGACATCTCTCTGCGTGATTTGATGGAGCTGCAACCTGGCGACGTGATCCCGATTGAAATGCCAGAACACGCCACCATGTTCATCGAAGACTTACCAACTTACCGTGTGAAAATGGGTCGCTCCGAAGACAAGATGGCAGTGCAGATCTCTGAAGAGATCGAACGCCCACACGTAGTAAAAACAGATTTAGCGTTCTTGGGTAAAGACATCATGTCTGAACTTGAAAACGACGACGATACAGACGATTAAAACCCTTACTCATTACAATCGCTTCGCTTTGTTCTCTGTTATCGACAACAAAGAATGAAGCCAGAAGTATGGCGTAGTAAGGTTTAACACAGGACAGAAAAATGGAACCAAGTGACGATCAAAAGCTAGCAGACGAATGGGCAGCCGCTCTTGGCGAAGACCCGTCTGCACCTTCAATTGATGTTGATGAAATATTGGCAGCGCCACTGGAAGAGTTAAAAGACACGTCGGCTCCAATTACGGAAGATGAGCGTCGCAAACTCGACACCATCATGGATATTCCAGTGACTATTTCGATGGAAGTTGGGCGCTCACAAATCAGTATCCGTAACCTACTGCAATTGAACCAAGGTTCGGTTGTAGAGCTTGATCGCCTAGCGGGTGAATCGCTCGATGTACTGGTTAACGGTACTTTGATTGCGCACGGCGAAGTCGTTGTCGTCAACGATAAGTTTGGTATTCGTCTAACTGACGTGATCAGCCAAACTGAACGCATCAAAAAGCTGCGTTAATATGAGCAGTTCAATCAAAACGCGATTGAAGCAAATTACAGGAGCACTCGGCTTAATGCTGAGTGCTCCTTATGCATTTGCTGCCGCGCCAACGAGTTTGGATCTTGCGACCACATTAGGTTCTTTAGTGCTGGTTATTGGTGTGATTCTATTTCTGGCTTGGTTGCTAAAGCGCATGCAAGTACCAGCAATGGGTCAACAAAAAGGGCTACGAATTGTTAGCCAGTTACCAGTCGGTACCAAAGAGCGCATTGCGGTTGTGCAAGTCGGGGAAGAACAGTTTTTGGTGGGCATTACCAGCCAATCTATCCAAACCCTAGCCAAGCTTGAAAAGCCATTGAAAGAGGAAGAGTTGGCGACCAGCGCCTTCGCGAGTCAATTTAGCCAACTGATAAAAAAACATGACAAAGGATAATTCAATCCGCCTAATGCTGAGCACTTTTATGCTGCTCGTTGGCGTGCTGTTTTCTTCACTTTCGTTTGCGCAGGCAGAGGAATCGCCATTGCCTTCTAACCTTGCACAAGGTGATAGTGTGACGGTTCAGGCGATGGAAAACGAGTCGGGCTCAAGTCGAAGTATGTCCGTGGGCAATGGTGGAGGGATTCCTGCCTTTACCATGACGACCAATGCCGATGGCAGCGAAGACTACTCGGTTACTCTACAAATTCTTGCGTTGATGACCATGCTTGGCTTCTTGCCAGCCATGGTGATTTTGATGACGTCGTTTACCCGTATCGTGGTGGTTATGTCCATCTTGCGACAGGCAATGGGTCTACAACAAACGCCATCTAACCAAGTCATTATTGGTATCGCGCTATTTTTGACGTTCTTTATCATGTCCCCTGTTTTGAATGAAATTAACGATCAAGCGGTACAACCTTATTTGAACGAGCAAGTGACAGCACGTGAAGCCTTTGATGCGGCGCAAGCACCGATGAAAGCGTTCATGCTTAAACAGACCCGAATTAAAGATTTGGAAACGTTCGTCAATATGTCTGGCGAAGAGGTGACAAACCCAGAAGATGTGTCGATGGCGGTGTTGATTCCTGCTTTCATTACTTCTGAGCTTAAGACCGCTTTCCAAATTGGTTTCATGCTGTTCTTACCATTCTTGATCATCGACCTAGTTGTTGCGTCGGTGTTGATGGCAATGGGTATGATGATGCTATCACCAATGATCGTATCGCTACCATTTAAGCTGATGCTGTTTGTGCTGGTGGATGGGTGGAACCTGATATTGTCGACACTCGCCGGCAGTTTTGCCCTTTAGATTGGCACAGAGAGAAGAGGGTAAGACATGACTCCAGAAATGTTTGTCGAGCTTTTCCGTGATGCACTTTGGATGGTGCTGATCATGGTTTGTGCCATCATTATCCCAAGTTTGCTTATTGGTCTTGTCGTCGCTATTTTCCAAGCGGCAACCTCTATCAACGAACAAACGTTGAGTTTCTTACCGCGTTTGATTGTTACCTTGTTGGCGTTAATGTTGTTCGGCCACTGGATGACCCAAATGTTGATGGAATACTTCTTCGGCCTGATTGAACGTCTACCACAGGTGCTCTACTAGAGGCGCGTATGGAGTATCCGACCCATATCGTCCTCGACTGGATCGCAAACTACTTTTGGCCCTATACCCGTATTTCTGCCATGTTGATGGTGATGACGGTAACCGGGGCTCGTTTTGTCTCACCTCGAATTCGTCTCTACCTCGGTTTAGCGATCACTTTTGCCGTTGCTCCTGCGATTCCTGCTGTACCTCAAGATATTGAGCTGCTCTCTTTCCGTGGTTTTATGACCATTGCTGAGCAAATCATTATTGGTGTAGCGATGGGCATGGTGACCCAGTTTATGATCCAGACCTTTGTACTTTTAGGTCAGATCTTAGGTATGCAATCGAGCTTGGGTTTCGCATCCATGGTCGATCCCGCGAACGGCCAAAACACCCCTTTGCTTGGTCAGCTATTTATGTTCTTGGCGACCATGTTCTTCCTTGCTACCGATGGGCATTTAAAAATGCTGCAATTGGTGGTGTTTAGTTTCAAGACCTTGCCAATTGGGTCTGGCTCGCTCAATGCGGTTGATTTCCGTGAAATGGCGAGCTGGCTTGGCATCATGTTTAAGACGGCATTGAGTATGTCGTTGTCAGGCATTATCGCACTGCTCACGATTAACTTGTCATTCGGTGTAATGACACGTGCCGCACCGCAGCTGAATATCTTCTCACTCGGTTTTGCCTTTGCCTTGATGGTGGGCTTGTTACTTTGTTGGTACATTCTGGCTGGTTTGTACAGTCATTATGAATTGTTCTGGGCAGTGGGTGAGGAGCAGATTTGTAACCTCATTCGCTTGGATTGCTAGGAGGCTGGATTGGCAGAGTCAGACGGTCAGGAACGCACCGAAGAAGCCACGCCCCGACGGTTACAACAAGCTAGAGAAAAGGGGCAGGTTGCTCGGTCTAAAGAGCTCGCATCAGCGTCAGTGCTGATAGTGGGGGCTATCGCCTTAATGTGGTTTGGCGAGTCTTTGGCACGCTCGCTGTTTTCCATCATGAGTCGTTTGTTTGATCTCAAACGCGATGAAATCTTCGATACCGCTAAGTTATTCGACATTGCGTTTGGTGCGATGACGGATCTGCTGTTCCCGCTGTTCCTTATCCTCATCACCTTGTTTGTCGCTGCCATGATTGGAGCAGCAGGGGTGGGGGGCATCAGCTTTTCTGCCGAAGCGGCAATGCCAAAGCTTTCCAAGATGAACCCGCTCAGTGGTCTAAAGCGCATGGTGGGCATGCAAAGTTGGGTTGAGCTGATCAAATCGATTTTAAAAGTTGCGTTGGTAACGGGGATGGCAATCTACCTGATTCAAGCGTCGCAAGCGGATTTGATTCAGTTAAGCATGGATGTGTACCCGCAAAACATCTTCCATGCTTTGGATATCTTGCTCAACTTCATCCTGCTGATCAGTTGTTCTTTGCTCATCGTTGTGGCGATCGATATTCCGTTCCAAATTTGGCAACACGCTGATCAGCTTAAAATGACCAAACAAGAGATCAAAGACGAATACAAAGAGACCGAAGGTAAGCCTGAAGTGAAAGGTCGTATTCGTATGTTGCAACGTGAAGCAGCTCAGCGTCGAATGATGGCCGATGTGCCACAGGCCGACGTTATCATTACCAACCCTGAGCATTTCTCTGTTGCGTTGCGTTATAAGCAGAAAACCGACCGTGCGCCAGTGGTGATCGCCAAAGGTACCGACCATATGGCGATGAAGATCCGAGAAGTAGCGCGCGAACACGACATTACCATCGTACCTGCTCCGCCATTGGCGCGTGCGCTCTACCACACCACAGAGTTGGAGCAGGAAATTCCTGACGGCTTGTTTACCGCCGTAGCGCAAGTTCTGGCGTTCGTTTTCCAACTTAAGCAGTATCGTAAACGTGGCGGTCAACGACCGAAAATTCAGGACTACGACCTACCAATCCCACCTGAACATCGTCACTAATGAAAATAATTGCATGGTGTGATTAGACAAAAATTCACATTAGATCAAAGGATTGTGATTTCTTTGAGCAACTAGTCATTATTTTGGCGTTAATCATGGTACACACATTGCTTAAATCGCGCTAATCAACAACAATACCTAAACTTTTAGGCGAAAGCTGTCGCGTAATACTAGTTACATGTGTGTACTTGCATGCCTCTGTTACGTGATGCTCCAGACCGATTGAGACACCTCGCAGTATGAAGTTAAGCCTGCCATTTGCAGATAAATTACCCAAAATTCCACAGCGTTCCATGCCTGCCATTGGTGCGCCTGTTATGGTATTGGCCACCCTTGCAATGGTGGTGTTACCTATACCTGCATTCCTGCTGGATTTATTCTTCACCTTTAACATCGCCCTCGCTATGGTGGTGTTGTTAGTGACCGTTTACACACGTCGTCCACTCGACTTTGCGGCGTTCCCTACGGTACTGCTTATCGCGACGTTATTACGTTTGGCGCTGAACGTTGCTTCAACCCGTGTGGTACTTCTGTACGGTCATGAAGGGGGCAATGCGGCCGGTAACGTAATCGAAGCCTTTGGTAACGTTGTTATCGGTGGTAACTATGCCGTCGGTCTGGTGGTCTTCCTTATCTTGATGATCATTAACTTCATGGTTGTGACCAAAGGTGCGGGTCGTATTTCTGAGGTAAGTGCTCGCTTCACCTTGGATGCCTTACCAGGTAAACAAATGGCGATCGATGCAGACTTAAACGCTGGTTTGATTGACCAAGACCAAGCGCGTTTACGCCGTTTTGAAGTGACCAAAGAAGCCGACTTCTACGGTTCAATGGACGGTGCGTCTAAATTCGTAAAAGGTGATGCGATTGCGGGTATTTTAATCCTGTTCATCAACATCATCGGTGGTCTATCGATTGGTATGGCGCAATACGGTTTGGGCTTCTCTGAAGCAATGCAAATCTACACCTTGCTGACCATCGGTGACGGCTTGGTGGCACAGATTCCATCGCTATTATTGTCTATCGCGGCTGCGATGATGGTAACGCGTCAAAATACTGATGAAGACATGGGCGAGCAGCTGATTTTCCAGATGTTCGACAACCCGAAAGCCCTGATGATCACCGCCGCGATTCTTGGTGTGATGGGTATCGTTCCGGGTATGCCTCATTTCTCATTCTTGTCATTAGCGGTTATTGCTGGTGGTGCAGCTTACTGGCTCGATAAGAAGCAAAAACAAAAAGCCAAAGAACCCGCCTTACCCGCCAAAGCGGAAGATGGCAGTGAACCAATTTCTCAACGCGAATTGTCGTGGGATGACGTGCAACCCGTCGATATCATTGGTCTAGAAGTAGGCTATCGCTTGATCCCATTGGTGGATCGCGACCAAGGTGGTGAGTTGCTTGAGCGTGTCAAAGGGGTACGTAAAAAGCTATCTCAAGACTTCGGTTTCCTTATTCCTGCGGTTCATATCCGTGACAACCTAGAACTGACGCCGAACAGCTATCGCATCACCTTAATGGGCGTTGCCGTTGGTGAGGCCGAGATTCGTCCTGATCAAGAACTGGCGATTAACCCAGGTCAGGTTTACGGCATGATTGAAGGCGAGCCAACCATGGACCCTGCATTCGGTCTAGAAGCGGTTTGGATTCGTGAAGAGCAGCGTGAACACGCCCAAGCATTAGGCTACACCGTAGTGGACTCATCCACGGTACTCGCTACCCATTTGAGCCAACTGCTTACCAATAACGCGTCACAACTGATTGGTCATGAAGAAGTACAGAACCTATTGGAAATGCTCGGTCGAAGCGCGCCTAAATTGGTAGAGAACTTTGTTCCTGATCAGTTGCAACTTGGCGTGGTCGTGAAAGTGCTGCAGAACCTGCTTAACGAAGCGATCCCAATTCGCGATATTCGAACCATCGTGCAAACCTTGGCGGAGTACTCGAGTAAGAGTCAAGAACCTGACATTTTGACTGCCGCAGTTCGTATCAGTTTGAAACGTCTAATTGTTCAGGAAATCAATGGTATAGAGCCTGAATTACCAGTGATAACACTGATTCCTGAGCTGGAACAAATCTTGCATCAAACCATGCAGGCCTCAGGCGGCGAATCCGCTGGTATTGAACCGGGATTAGCTGAGCGACTTCAGTCCTCTCTGAGCCAAGCGACACAAGAGCAAGAACTGAAAGGCGAGCCTGCGGTTCTGCTGACATCTGGCGTATTGCGTTCCACATTAGCGAAGTTCGTTAAGAACACAATACCGAACCTCCGCGTACTGTCTTACCAAGAAATACCGGACGAAAAGCAGATCAGAATTGTGCAAGCCGTGGGCAACTAAGCCTGCGCATCATTAATGGATTTATAGTTTGAAAATTAAACGATTTTTTGCCAAAGACATGCGAACAGCGCTGCTCCAAGTGAAAGAAGAGCTTGGTGCAGAAGCGGTGATCATGTCGAATAAGAAAGTGGCAGGCGGTGTAGAGATCGTAGCGGCAATCGACGGCGAGTCCAATGCAGCTCCGACTTCACAGGCGCACTCTCTTCCTAACCGTGGCGCAGCTCAACCAAATCGTTATAGCGAACAACGTCAATTGCCGTCATCTGCAGCAGAGCGTTATCAAGATCGCCGTTTGGATGAAGACAGAATTAGCCTAAACGCGAACAATGAAAAATCAGGCTCAATGACGCAACGTTTCGCGAACATGCTCAAGCAATACAGCAATGGTGCTGCTGAGTCAGATGACCATGTGGCAGAGAACGAAGATTCTTTGTCGGCACTACTGCAGCGCCAAAACAAGCATCGTGAAAGCTATAACCAAGAAAAGCCAGCGCCATATCAACCCGATTCGCCACTGGCGAAGTTGATTGCACAAGACAACCGATTTGAGCGCCCAACACCTAAGTTGGATCCAACACGCTATGACCGTCGTCGTCCGTCGGATGAGCGAGAAGAATCTAGTAGTGAACTAGAGAACATGCGCGAAGAGATGACATCGATTCGTCGCTTGTTGGAGCACCAAGTTTCCGGTTTGATGTGGCAAGAGGTTGAACGCCGTGAACCATTGCGCGCGATGCTGATTAAGCGTCTAGAGCGAATGGGCGTTTCGCCGGAGTTGGCAGATCAAATGGCTTGCTACATTCCAGAAGACACTAAGCCGGCGCGAGCGTGGAAGGCACTGCTTTCTCTCGTGGCGGATCAAATCAGCATTCCAAAACAAGACATCTTGAAGCGTGGTGGTGTGGTTGCACTGCTTGGCCCGACAGGTGTTGGTAAAACCACCACGGTTGCAAAGCTTGCAGCGCGTGCGGCAATGGAGTTTGGTGCCGACAATGTCGCCCTTGTGACAACAGATACATATCGCATAGGTGCACATGAGCAGCTCTCAATTTACGGAAGAATTATGGGTTGTCCTGTAAGAGTTGCTAAAGATTCTAACGAGTTAGCCGATGTTATATATCAGCTAAGAAACAGAAGACTGATTTTGGTCGATACGGCAGGGATGGGGCAGCGAGACGTAAGACTCTCTGAGCAGCTCGATACCCTGATGCAAGAGAGCGGAGAAGTGATTCACAGCTACCTTGTTTTGCCAGCTACCGCACAACGTCGTGTTCTACAAGAAACACTGGATCATTTCCGACGCATTCCGCTGTCGGGCTGTATTTTGACTAAGCTTGATGAATCATTAAGTCTTGGCGAATTCATCAGCGTGGTGATTCAGAACGCGATGCCAGTGGCTTATATTGCCAATGGTCAACGCGTACCAGAAGACATTGTGATAGCACAACCAAAATACATGATTGCGAAAGCAAATGAACTGTTAGAGAAGTCGACAGAGAACGAACCTCACTTTTGGAACAGTGACAGCGAAGGACTCTAGGGCGGCGGACTACTATGACTGAGAATATGATACACGATCAAGCAAGCGGCCTCCGTCGCTTAACACAACCATCATTGACTAAAGTAATTGCTGTTACTGGCGGTAAAGGTGGTGTGGGTAAATCAAACGTAACACTGGGTCTGGCGATCTGTATGGCGCGCCAAGGCAAAAAGGTGATGGTTCTCGACGCGGACTTAGGTCTGGCGAATGTGGACGTTATGCTCGGAATCCGTTCAAAACGTAACCTAGGGCATGTCCTTGCGGGTGAATGTGAGCTAAAAGATGCGATTGTTGAAGGCCCTTATGGTATAAAGATAGTCCCTGCAACTTCTGGCACACAAAGCATGACCGAGCTGTCTCACGCTCAACATGCTGGACTCATCCGTGCATTTGGTAGTCTTGAAGAAGAAATGGACGTACTGCTGATTGATACAGCAGCGGGCATTTCTGACATGGTAATTAGCTTTTCACGTGCAGCTCAAGATGTAGTGGTTGTGGTTTGCGATGAGCCAACTTCAATCACCGATGCCTACGCATTAATCAAGCTGTTGAGTAAAGAACACCAGGTTCAGCGCTTCAAAGTTGTTGCAAATATGGTCAGAAGCTACCGTGAAGGCAGAGAATTATTCGCAAAGTTGACTCTAGTCACAGAGCGCTTCTTGAATGTCAGCCTCGAACTCGTAGCATGTATTCCATTGGATGACAAAGTACGTCAAGCCGTGAAAAGACAGAAGATCGTTGTGGATGCCTTCCCTCGCTCTCCTGCGGCTTTAGCGATCAGCTCATTAGCGAACAAAGCACTGACGTGGCCACTACCAAAGACACCAAGTGGACACCTAGAATTTTTCGTTGAAAGGTTGCTAAATCGTACTGAATTGGCAGAGGACCCTTTTGGTGAATAAAGCGATTACCTATGACCAACATGGCAAATTTAATAGCCAGCAGGCGTTCATTGAACGTTACTCGGTGTTGGTTAAGCGTATTGCTCATCACCTGTTAGGCCGTTTACCGCCGAGTGTTCAGGTAGAAGATTTAATTCAGGCCGGCATGATCGGCCTTATCGAAGCTCAGCAGAATTATGATGGTTCTAAAGGTGCGAGCTTTGAAACTTATGCAGGTATCCGAATTCGCGGTGCAATGTTGGATGACATTCGCAAAGGCGACTGGGTACCTCGTTCTGTTCATAAGAACAATCGCGAAATTAACCAAGCGATCGCAGAGCTGGAAGGTGTACTAAATCGTGACCCATCGGACTCAGAAGTAGCAGCACATCTCGGCATGACACTAGACCAATATCATAGTGCGCTTACCGACATAAACTGTTCAAAACTGGTGGGAATTGAAGATTTAGGCGTCTCTGATGATGTGATTTCACCGGCTGATGAAACCGATGACAGCAACCCATTTAAGGGCGTTGCTGATGAATCGTTCAAAAAAGCACTGGTTGAATCAATAAAACAGCTTCCAGAGCGTGAAGCGCTAGTACTTTCGCTTTATTATGACGAAGAACTCAATTTGAAAGAGATTGGCGATGTGTTGGGCGTAAGCGAATCTCGCGTAAGTCAAATACTGAGTCAATCGATGCAACGTTTACGCACCAAGCTCAGTGCGTGGACACAAAATGACTAAACACACTGATTTTACGATTCAGTGGAGGCAATTTTGAATAAAAACATGAAGATCCTTATTGTTGATGATTTCTCAACAATGCGCCGTATTGTTAAAAACCTGCTTCGTGACTTGGGTTTCAATAACACTCAAGAAGCGGACGATGGTTTAACTGCATTACCTATGCTGAAAAAAGGTGACTTCGACTTTGTTGTAACTGACTGGAACATGCCAGGTATGCAAGGCATCGACCTGCTTAAACACATCCGTGCGGATGCTGAACTTAAGCACCTACCTGTTCTAATGATCACAGCTGAAGCAAAGCGTGAGCAGATCATCGAAGCAGCTCAAGCAGGCGTTAACGGTTACATCGTTAAGCCGTTTACTGCTGCAACACTAAAAGAAAAATTAGATAAAATTTTCGAACGTTTATAACTCTCTCTTTCTCTTTGTTAATCGAGTCATCACTCCTAATACCTAATACTAAAGGGTGGCTCGTTTAACGCTAAAAAAGCGAAAAGAAAGAACTAAACGTAAAAAAGGGTCTATTCAGGATGATCTCACTAGAGCAGGCGAAGTCGCTCGTTCAGATGCTAGAAAACGGGGAACAGGACCAAGCTAATGCGCTTGTTGCCTCGATATATGAAAGCGATGGGAATCCGATGCTAAAAGAAATCGGAACATTAACCCGCGACCTTCATGATTCACTTAAGCACTTCAACATCGATCAACGCATGACAGAAATTGCCAGGGCGGAAATCCCTGATGCAAGAGACCGTCTGCAATATGTGATTGATAAAACTGAGTTAGCAGCAAATAAAACGATGGACGCGGTTGAGTGCTGCTTGCCTATCGCCGATAACCTGCATGAGTGCCTTCAACAAGTTCGCCCTCAATGGAACGAACTCATGCACGGACGCATTGAATTAAGCGATTTTAAAGCGCTTTGCCATCGTATCGACGAGCTGTTGGTTCAAGTCGAAGGTGATAGCACTGAATTGCGCGGTCAGCTGACCGAAATTCTTATGGCACAAGACTTCCAAGACTTAACGGGTCAAATCATTCGCCGCGTGATCACGCTTGTCAATGAAGTGGAAGATCGCCTGGTTGAGATCTTGACCGTCTTTTCTGGCAATAAACCAGAAGAACAGACTCAAGTTTTGCCAGAACCGTCAGATAAAAAGATTAAACAATCAAGCGAAGCAGAAGGCCCAATTCTTAACCCTGAACAAAGGGAAGATGCGGTCTCGTCGCAGGACGAAGTCGACGACTTGTTGTCCAGTCTTGGATTTTAAAGGTAACGTATGAGCTACGATTTAGACGAAGATATTCTTCAGGACTTTCTAATTGAGGCTGGGGAAATCCTTGAGCTGCTGTCTGAGCAGTTAGTTGAACTGGAAAATAATCCAGAAGACAAAGATCTCCTAAACGCGATTTTCCGCGGTTTCCACACGGTGAAAGGTGGTGCTGGTTTCCTATCCTTGGCAGAACTGGTTGATACCTGTCACGGTGCTGAGAACGTGTTCGACGTGTTGCGAAACGGTCAACGTTCAGTGACGCCAAGCCTAATGGACACCATGCTGAAAGCGCTTGATACGGTTAACCATCAATTCCAAGCGGTTCAAGATCGTGAGTCACTAGATGCGGCGGATCCTGCGTTGCTAGAAGAGCTTCACCGCCTATGCAAACCAGAGTCTGAAGACGAAGTGGTCGCTGCTGTTGAAGCGCCAGTCGTAACACCAGAACCTGTGATTCCTGAGCCAGTCATCGAACAACCTGCTGCGCCAGTTGAGTCTGCTCCTGCATCTTCAAGCGTTGGCTCTGTTGACGAAATCACTCAAGACGAATTTGAAAAGCTATTGGACGAGCTGCACGGTAAAGGTACTGCTCCAGGTGCGTCTACATCAGCGCCAGTAGCTCCAGCTGCGCCTGTTCAAGCAAGTGCGCCTGCGGCAGATAGCGGCGACATTACTGATGATGAATTTGAACGTCTATTGGACGAGCTACACGGTGTAGGCAAAAGCCCATCGGCATCAGATGTTGCTCCAGTAGAACCACCAAAAGCACCAGAGCCGGTTGCGCCGGTCTCAAACGACAGCGACTTAATGACGGATGAAGAGTTTGAGAAGTTACTTGATGAACTACACGGTGCTGGTAAAGGACCGACTCTTGAAGAGTTAGACTTTGCAACCAAACCTGCATCGGCAAACGTGGCACCAGAAGCGCCAAAAACAGAACCAGCTCCAGCGCCTCAACCAGCTCCAGTAGCGGCTGCGCCTTCTCCTGCACCAGCTCCTAAGCCAGAAGCAAAACCGGTTGCGGTAAAAGAAGAAGCGAAAGCGCCAGCGGTTAAGAAGCCACAAGCAGAAGCAACTGTACGTGTTGATACTTCGACGCTAGACACCATCATGAACATGGTTGGTGAGCTTGTATTGGTGCGTAACCGTCTACTAAGCCTTGGTTTGAACAGCAACGACGAAGAAATGTCGAAAGCGGTAGCAAACTTAGACGTCGTGACTGCAGACCTTCAAGGTGCAGTGATGAAAACGCGTATGCAGCCAATCAAGAAAGTATTTGGCCGTTTCCCACGCGTTGTTCGCGACTTGGCGCGTAACCTAAATAAAGACATCGTGCTTGAAATGCGCGGTGAAGAAACCGACCTAGATAAAAACCTAGTAGAGGCGCTTGCGGATCCATTGATCCACTTGGTGCGCAACTCGGTTGACCACGGTATCGAAATGCCAGACGACCGCGCGAAAGCAGGTAAATCTCGTACTGGTAAAGTGATCCTGTCTGCATCACAAGAAGGTGATCATATTGAACTGGCTATCGTTGACGATGGCGGCGGTATGGACCCGAACAAACTTCGTGGCATCGCGGTGAAACGCGGCATGATGGACGAAGATGCGGCAGCACGCCTGTCAGATAAAGAGTGTTTCAACCTGATCTTTGCACCAGGCTTCTCAAGCAAAGAGAAGATTTCAGATATCTCTGGTCGTGGTGTAGGTATGGACGTGGTTAAAACCGCGATCAACACCCTAAACGGCTCTATCGATATCGACTCTGAGCTAGGCAAGGGCACTAAGATCACCATCAAAGTTCCACTAACACTGGCGATTCTTCCAACACTGATGGTTGGTGTAGGCGGTCATCCGTTTGCTCTGCCACTGGCGTCGGTGAACGAGATTTTCCACCTAGATCTAAGCCGCACTAACGTGGTCGATGGTCAGTTGACGATCATCGTGCGTGATAAATCTATCCCATTGTTCTACCTACAAAATTGGTTGGCTTCTAAGTCTCCACGTGTACAAGAGCGTACCGGCCACGGTCATGTTGTTATCGTACAGATCGGTAGCCAACGCGTTGGTTTTGTAGTGGATACATTGATCGGCCAAGAAGAAGTGGTGATCAAGCCGCTAGATAACCTATTGCAAGGCACGCCAGGTATGGCAGGTGCGACGATCACCAGTGATGGCCACATCGCATTGATTCTTGATGTGCCAGACCTACTTAAGCAATACGCTGCAGCTTCGCGCATCTAAGCGAAGCTGGAGTCGATAAAAGGAATAAAATGGCGATTAAAGTACTAGTCGTTGATGATTCGAGTTTTTTCCGTCGTCGCGTTAGCGAAATCATCAACTCAGAATCGCGCCTAGAAGTGATTGACGTTGCGGTTAACGGCAGAGAAGCGGTTGAGAAAGCCAAAACTCTTAAGCCTGACGTCATCACGATGGATATTGAAATGCCAGTCATGGACGGTATCACTGCCGTTCGTGAAATCATGGCTGCGTCTCCTACGCCAATCCTGATGTTTTCGTCCCTGACTCACGATGGGGCGAAAGCAACGCTTGACGCACTAGACGCGGGTGCGTTGGATTTCTTACCGAAAAAGTTCGAAGACATTGCCCGCAACCGTGATGAAGCGGTGTCACTGCTTCAACAGCGAGTGATTCAAATTGCGTCTAAGCGCGCGTTTATGCGTCGTCCAATTGCGCGACCAGCGTCTGCTGCGACCAGTTCGACAGCGCGTCCTTTGGCTTCTCGCACTGCTGCGCCGACTGCATCTGCGCCAAGTCGTCCGATGGCTGCGAAATTCCGTGCATCAGGTAAGAAGTATCAGCTAACAGCGATTGGTACGTCGACTGGCGGCCCTGTCGCGCTACAAAAAATTCTGACTCGTTTACCAGTTAACTATCCACATCCAATCGTGCTTATCCAGCACATGCCAGCGACATTCACTGCGGCATTTGCAAGCCGTCTAAATACGCTATGCAAAATCCAAGTGAAAGAAGCGCAAGATGGTGATGTGTTGCAAGCGGGTGTGGCTTATCTTGCCCCAGGCGGCAAACAGATGATGGTTGACGGTCGCGCTGGTGCTGCTCGTCTTCGTATTATCGATGGCGGCGATCGCATGAACTACAAACCGTGTGTCGATGTAACCTTCGGTTCTGCTGCAAAAGTCTACGGCGACAAAGTGTTGTCGATGGTACTCACGGGCATGGGTGCTGATGGTCGTGAAGGTGCACGTATGTTGAAATCAGCAGGTTCCACCATTTGGGCTCAAGACGAAGAAAGTTGCGTCGTTTATGGTATGCCACAAGCGGTTGCGAAAGCGGGCATCTCTACTGAAGATTTACCACTTGAACGCATTGCAGAGCGCATGCTGGTGGAAGTGGGCTTAGCGTAGGAAAGATCATGATCGTTTGGAGTGTAGCAAACCAAAAAGGTGGGGTAGGTAAAACCACATCAACCGTGACATTAGCTGGTTTATTGAGCCAAAAAGGTCACCGAGTGTTGATGGTGGATACCGATCCGCACGCGTCGCTGACGACTTATCTTGGTTATGATCCGGATGCCGTAACAACAAGCTTGTTCGATCTTTTTCAGCTGAAGACGTTTTCACGTGAGACGGTAAAGCCGTTGATCTTAGAAACGGATCTTGAAGGTATGGACATCATTCCTGCGCACATGTCGCTTGCTACGCTAGACCGCGTAATGGGCAACCGCAGCGGGATGGGTTTGATCTTAAAGCGTGCGTTACAAGCGGTTGCGCAAGACTACGATTATGTCTTGATTGACTGTCCGCCGATTCTTGGTGTGATGATGGTTAACGCACTAGCAGCTAGTGACCGCATCTTGATTCCGGTTCAAACTGAATTCCTTGCGATGAAAGGTTTGGAGCGAATGATTCGCACTCTGACCATCATGCAAAAGTCTCGTCCGGGTGGCTTCAAAGTGACTATCGTTCCGACTATGTACGATAAGCGCACGAAAGCCTCGTTGCAGACACTGACTCAGCTTAAAAAGGACTACCCGAATCAGGTGTGGACTTCAGCGGTGCCAATTGACACCAAATTCCGCGATGCGAGCTTAAAACATCTGCCAGCTTCGCATTTTGCTTCTGGTAGTCGTGGCGTGTTTGCTTACAAGCAACTGTTGATTTACTTGGAGAGGTTAGCGTTCGATGAGCAATAACGACGTACTTTCCAGTGAACAAGCACTAGATGATTACTTCAGTGCTTTGCTTGGCGAAGAGGTCGAAGTTATTGAGCAAGAAGAAGAGCTTGACTTGCTCGCTCAAGAACTATCATCTGCAGAGCCAGAGCCAGAGCCAGAGCCAGAGCCAGAGCCAAAATTACAGCTGCAATACGCAGAACCGGAGTCGTATCAATACAGTGATTCGTACTCGCCAGAATTAGAAGCGCCTAATCTGGAAGACGTTCAGCGATTGCTTAGCCAACTTGAGTCCACCAACGTGGTGGCAGAGTTGGATATCGATGACATTCTGGAACAAAACACCATTGATATTGCGACTGAAGCAAAAGCAATGGAACCAGAAGTTGAAGTCGAAACTGCGGTGGAAACCGTTGAAGAAATTCAAGAGTGGGTGATCGACGAAGAGCCGACACCGTCTGTTGAGGTTGAACAACCTGAGCCAGTTTGGGAGCAACCAGAAATTGAAATGGTTGAACCCACAGTTGACGTTAAAGTGGAGATTGAACAGCACACTGAGACAGAAACAGAACTGGAAACCGAAGCGGGTGCAAAGTTACCCAATACTTGGGAGAGCACGCAGCGTAGCGCTGACTTTCAAGTGCTTTACTTTGATGTAAATGGTGTGACTTTTGCGGTGCCGCTTGATGAGTTAGGTGGTATTCACCGCATCACAGAGCTGAACCATTTGATTGGTCGCCCTGCATGGTACTTAGGTTTGCAAACCAGTCGTGAGCAACAATTTGATGTCGTCGACACTGCAAAGTGGGTGATGGCGGATAAGCTTCGCGACGAAAACTACAAAGATAACTACCAATACGTCGTTATGCTTGGTGAAAGCATGTGGGGGTTGGCCAGTAACCAATTGATGGGGACTGAAACGCTCAATATCGACAAAGTCCGTTGGCGTGAACAAGCGGGCAAACGCCCTTGGCTAGCGGGCATGGTGAAAGAAAAAATGTGTGCTTTAATTCATGTCCAAGCACTCATAGACATGCTAAACGCGGGTTTAGATGTAAAATCACTGAATTAGATTTTTGGTCGGGAACGACATTAACGAGGATTAACTATGTCTCAAGCTTTTGAAGTAGAAGTGAAGAAAGATACATCGAACGACGAAGTTCTTCAGTGGGTGACGTTCCAACTAGAAGAAGAAACGTACGGCATTAACGTAATGCAAGTTCGTGAAGTTCTTCGCTACACAGAAATCGCTCCAGTTCCAGGTGCGCCAGATTACGTGCTAGGTATTATTAACCTACGTGGCAACGTTGTAACGGTTATCGATACACGTTCACGTTTTGGCCTAATGGAAGGCGAAGTAACAGACAACACGCGTATCATCGTGATTGAGTCTGAGCGTCAAGTTATCGGTATCCTAGTAGACAGCGTTGCTGAAGTGGTTTACCTACGTTCTTCTGAGATCGATACAACACCTTCTGTAGGTACTGACGAAAGCGCGAAGTTCATCCAAGGCGTAAGCAACCGTGATGGTAAACTGCTTATCCTTGTTGATTTGAACAAGCTGCTAACTGATGACGAATGGGATGAGATGGCTCACCTATAATTGGCTGATGAATCATGGCTGAAGAAACCTTGCTATCTTTGCCGCTCATATTGGGTGGCCTAGCGTTTGTATTCTTAGTGCTACTTTTGCTTCAACTGCGCGTGCGTGCCGGTTTGCAAAAGCAGATGGATCAGCAACGTGCACAGTCACGCCATGCTGACAAAGAAACACAAAAACTAAACAAGCAACTGTTGGAAGTGCGTTCAGTGGTGGTAGGCCTAGGTCAAAAAGTGACTGAACAACAAGATGTGATTCAACATCTTAATGAACGCATTCGTGAACTTGAACACGCAGATACAGACGGACGTTTGTACAGCCGCGCTTCGAAAATGGTTCAACTTGGTGCCGACATCAATGAGTTGATTGAAGAGTGTGAATTGCCAAAAGCAGAAGCAGAATTGATGCTTTCGCTGCAGAAAAAATTGGCAGGGAAAGAGAAAATCCCACCGCTAAGCAGTCAACCCTCTGATGACCCGACTTATCCACCCCGTGGAAGACGTCGATAAAGATTAAAAAAGAAGCTTCGGCTTCTTTTTTTATTTTTAAAATAAAAACTTATAATCACTTATGGTTATTTTTATCAAAATGTGACCATAAGTTAACAAAAACTCACGAACTTACATACATCATCGCTTTCTTATCCTGTTTTGTCACAACTAAGCTGTGCTAATATAGCGGCTCGTTCATTTTTTAGTTGAAGCCCTATGTTAGAAGTCTCTAACCTAACTGCGATCCGTGATGACAGGGTCCTGTTTGAAAACCTGCAATTCGAAATCAAGCCTGGTGAATTGGTCCAGATTGAAGGACGCAACGGCACAGGCAAAACCACATTGCTGCGTATCGTGACAGGGTTAGGGGACAGAGAAGAAGGCACCATTAAATGGAAAGGCGAAGAGGTTGAAAAATCTCGTGACGTTTTCCATCAAGACCTTCTGTTCTTAGGGCATCAAACTGGCGTTAAACGCGAACTTACCGCGTTTGAAAACCTGCGCTTTTACCAATCTATCCATAATAATCGCTCCTCCGATGAAGAAATCTTTGCTGCTTTAACCCAAGTAGGGCTTGCGGGTCGAGAAGATGTGCCTGTAGCACAGCTTTCTGCTGGCCAACAGCGTCGTGTGGCGTTGGCAAGGCTTTGGCTAAGCAATCAAATCCTATGGATTCTGGACGAACCTTTAACTGCAATCGACAAACAAGGCGTGAAAGTGCTAGAGGCATTGTTTGTTAGCCATGCTGACAATGGCGGCATTGTCGTGCTAACCACGCACCAAGATATGTTTGCAGACAGCCCGAAACTTAGAAAAATAAAACTGGGTGATTGATATGATTTCGGCCATGACAACCATTATTCGCCGTGAGCTTCTGATCGCATTTCGTCGTCAAGCGGACATTTTGAATCCATTGTGGTTCTTCATCATTGTGATCACACTTTTCCCTCTTAGCATCGGTCCTGAGCCTAATTTGTTAGCACGTATTGCAGCTGGCATTGTTTGGGTTGCTGCTCTGCTGTCCGCCTTATTATCATTAGAGCGTCTATTTCGTGATGATTTTCAAGACGGCGCACTAGAGCAAATGATGCTAATGCCAATTCCATTGCAACTTGTTGTGATTTCTAAGGTCATAGCTCACTGGTTGTTAACGGGATTGCCTCTGATTTTAATCAGCCCATTGTTGGCGATTCTGCTTTCTCTTGATTTCAACACTTGGCTGTCTGTCGTACTGACTTTAGTGATTGGTACGCCGACGTTGAGTTTTATCGGTGCCATTGGTGTGGCACTGACGGTTGGGTTGCAAAAAGGCGGCGTTCTTTTGAGTTTGCTCATTCTTCCGCTCTACATCCCAATTCTGATTTTCGCTACGTCCGCGATTGATGCTGCAGCACTAGGTATGGCGTATAACGGACAACTGGCGATTTTAGGCGCAATGTTGATGGGGGCTGTCACCCTAACACCGTTTGCTATCAGCGCAGCACTGCGAGTTAGTGTTAACTAACTCAATAAGTGCGATTTAAGCGACGTTTGATCAAAGAATTATTATTAAAGCACTGCTACGGTCTCGGCCCTCTGGACAGTGTCCCTGAAGTAAGAGTGAGAACTTAACATGTGGAAATGGCTACATCCTTATGCCAAGCCTGAAGCAGCTTATCACCTGAGTGGTAAGTTCCTACCTTGGTTTTCTGTATTGGCCCTCGTATGCCTAACAGTTGGTACTGTCTGGGGCCTTGCATTTGCGCCTTCTGATTACCAACAAGGTGACAGTTTCCGAATCATCTACATCCATGTACCTTCGGCTATTTGGTCGATGGGTGTTTACATGTCGATGGCCATCGCTGCGTTTATCGGCTTGGTTTGGCAAGTGCGCCTGTCTGATATGGCAGCATTGGCTATGGCGCCGATCGGTGCAGTATTCACCTTTATTGCTCTACTAACGGGTGCCGTTTGGGGTAAACCTATGTGGGGTACTTGGTGGGTATGGGATGCACGCCTTACTTCCGAATTAATTCTTCTATTCTTGTACCTTGGTGTTATTGCACTTTACCACGCATTTGATGACCAAAAGACCGCCGCAAAAGCCGCAGGTATTTTGGCTATCGTTGGTGTGGTAAATCTACCAATTATCCACTTCTCGGTTGAGTGGTGGAACACGCTTCACCAAGGCGCGACTATCACCAAATTTGAAAAACCATCGATCTCATCCAACATGCTTTGGCCTTTGTTGCTGAACATTTTTGGTTTTGCGTTCTTCTTTGGCGCGGTAACGATGGTGCGCTTCCGTAACGAAATTATCAGCAAAGAGAGTCATCGCCCTTGGGTGCAAAAACTCGCAGCTGAAAAAACTCAGTGAGGTAATTGATTATGCATTTTGATTCTCTGAGCGAACTCTTTGCCATGGGTGGCTACGCAGGTTACGTATGGAGCGCGTTTGGTATCACCTTCTTATCTATGCTTATTCTTCTGATTTCGAGCATCCGTCGTGGGGATGCATTGTTGAAAGAGGTGAAAGCGAAAATTGATCGTCAAGCGCGTATCGACGCGGCGAAGAATATGGAGAACACGTTATGAACCCGAGACGTAAAAAGAGGCTAGGCATTGTTTTAGCAATCTTTATCGGTATTAGTGCAACCATCGGTTTAATGCTATATGCACTGAACCAAAACATGGATCTATTCTACACGCCGACGGAATTGGTAAACGGTAAGCCAGACGGTACTAAACCTGAAGTAGGCCAACGCCTGCGTATCGGTGGCATGGTGGTTGAAGGTTCGGTTCGCCGTGACCCTGAATCATTAAAAGTAAGCTTTGATCTGCACGATGTGGGCCCTAAAGTAACCATCGTTTATGAAGGTATCCTTCCTGACTTGTTCCGTGAAGGTCAAGGTATCGTTGCTCAAGGTGTTCTTGAAGACGCAACAACCGTAAAAGCTTTTGAAGTGTTGGCAAAACACGACGAAGAATACATGCCACCTGAGATTGCAGAAGCAATGAAGAAGACTCATGAGCCTCTGCAGTACACAACTGAACAGAAACAAGGAAGCGGCCAATGATTGCTGAAATCGGTCACTTTGCCCTCATACTCTCGCTAGCAATGGCATTATTGCTCAGCGTATTGCCGCTATGGGGCGCATCAAATAACAACACCATGCTGATGAATACAGCACGACCGCTTTCGTGGTCGATGTTCATCATGCTGTTTTTCTCTTTCGTTATTCTATGTTGGGGTTTTTATACCAACGACTTTACTCTGCAATATGTAGCAAGTAACTCAAACAGCCAACTGCCTTGGTACTACCGTCTGACTGCTGTTTGGGGCGCGCACGAAGGTTCATTGTTGCTGTGGGTACTTATCCAAGCTGCGTGGACAGTGGCAGTTGCTACTTTCAGCCGTGGCATGCCACAAGAATCGGTTGCTCGTGTACTTGCAGTAATGGGTATGATCTCGGTGGGCTTCCTGCTGTTTATCATCCTGACGTCTAACCCATTCCTACGTACGTTGCCATTCTTCCCGGTCGATGGCCGTGACTTGAACCCTCTTCTTCAAGACCCAGGTTTGATTGTTCACCCACCTATGCTTTACATGGGTTACGTAGGCTTCTCGGTTGCGTTCTCGTTTGCAATTGCGTCTTTGATGACTGGTCGTCTTGATACTGCTTGGGCTCGTTGGTCTCGTCCTTGGACAACCGCAGCTTGGGTATTCCTAACACTAGGTATCGCGCTAGGCTCTTGGTGGGCTTACTACGAACTTGGCTGGGGTGGCTGGTGGTTCTGGGATCCAGTAGAAAACGCATCATTCATGCCTTGGCTAGCGGGTACAGCACTGATGCACTCTCTAGCGGTAACCGAAAAACGCGGTACATTTAAAGCTTGGACAGTTTTACTGGCGATCTCGGCATTCTCACTAAGTTTGTTGGGTACCTTCTTGGTTCGTTCCGGTATCTTGGTATCGGTTCACGCATTCGCGTCTGATCCATCTCGCGGTATGTTTATCCTAGGTTTCCTAGTCTTCGTAATCGGTGGCTCACTCCTGCTATTCGCAGTGAAAGGGGCAGCGGTTCGCGTACGTGGTAATTTCGATTTGGTGTCGCGTGAGAACGCGCTACTTGCTAACAACGTACTTCTGATTGCTGCGCTAGTCGTCGTATTGGTTGGTACCTTGTTGCCATTGGTTCACAAGCAAATTGGTCTTGGTTCAGTATCTATCGGTGCACCATTCTTCGACATGCTGTTCGCATGGTTGATGATGCCGTTCGCCTTCCTACTAGGTATTGGTCCTATGATTCGTTGGAAGCGCGACAATCTATCTAAGCTTATTAAGCCAATGATTGTTTCTGGTGTGCTTGCTTTCACACTAGGTGCAGTGTGCGTATTCCTGTTCGCAGACTTCTTCTCAGCGATGGCTTACATCGGCTGGGTAATGGCAATCTGGATCATTGCAATGCATGGCTTTGAGTTGTACGAGCGTGCTACTCACCGTCACAGCTTCGGTGAAGGTGTTCGTAAACTTCAACGTAGCCACTGGGCAATGATGCTTGGTCACATTGGTCTAGCTGTTACTGTGATTGGTATTGCGATGGTGCAAAACTACAGCATCGAACGTGACGTGCGTTTGGCGCCTGGTGAGCACTTCAAGATTTACGGTTACGATTTCTACTTCTCAGGTCTACGTGACAAAGACGGTCCAAACTACGATGGTTACATCGCGGACTTTGAAATCACCAATGATGGTAAGTACGTGAACACGCTACACGCTGAAAAACGTTTCTACCGCACGGCGAAGTCAATGATGACAGAAGCGGCTATCGACCGTGGTATCACTCGCGACTTATACATCGCAATGGGTGAGCGTCTAGACGATAACCGTTCTTGGGCAGTACGTATTTACTACAAACCATTCGTTCGTTGGATCTGGGCTGGTTCATTGATCATGTCTTTAGGTGGTGCGCTTGCTATTTCTGATAGACGTTACCGCTTCCGCAAAACGGCTAAGAAAGACGAAAAGTCAAAGCTAGCGGAGAAGGAGGCATAAGAAATGAATAAGAAAGTCCTATTTATCCCGTTGGTGGCGTTCATGGTACTGGCGGGTATCTTCGCAACTCAGTTGGTTCGTAACCAAGAGGGTGACGATCCAACAAAATTGGAATCAGTACTAGTCGGTAAGCCTGTACCTGAGTTCCATCTAGAAGATTTGGCGGAGCCGGGTAAGCAATACGATCAATCGATCTTTAAAGGCGAACCTTTGCTACTTAACGTGTGGGCGACTTGGTGTCCAACGTGTTATGCAGAGCATAAATACCTAAACGAACTTGCTGGTAAAGGTGTGAAGATCATCGGTATGAACTACAAAGATGATCGCAATAAAGCTGTGGGTTGGCTAAACGACCTAGGTAACCCATACCTAATCAGCCTGTTTGATGGCAGCGGCATGCTAGGTCTAGACCTTGGTGTATACGGTGCTCCAGAGACATTTATCATCGATGCTAACGGTGTAATTCGTTACCGCCATGTTGGTGACGTAAACCCTCGCAACTGGGCGGAAAAACTAGAGCCGCTTTACACCAAGTTGGTTGAGGAGGCGAAGCGATGAGAAAGTTTATCTTAGCAGCATTGGCTGCAATGACATTCTCTCTTGCTGCCCACGCAGCGATTGAAGTGTATGAGTTTGATAACCTAGAGCAAGAGCAGCAGTTCAAAGAGCTAGGTCATACTCTACGTTGTCCAAAATGTCAGAACAACACTATCTCAGATTCGAATGCGGAACTGGCTCAGGACCTACGCCACAAAGTGTACGAAATGACCAAAGAAGGTAAGTCGAAAGATGAGATTGTCGACTACATGATTGCTCGTTACGGTAACTTCGTAACTTACAATCCTCCGTTTACCTTTGCGACTGCAATTTTGTGGCTTGGCCCGCTAGCAGTGGTATTAGGCGGTTTTGGTTTGATCGTGCTACGTAGCCGCAAGTCAAAAGCAAAAGCAGTTCAAGCAAGCAATGAGCAATGGGACGAAGAGAAAGAAGCGCGTCTCAAATCATTACTTGATGAAGAGAACAACGGAGATAAGAAATAATGACACTATTTTGGGTTTCAACCGTTGTTCTTACGCTTGTGGCATGTGCATTGATTGCATTGCCACTGCTAAAGCAAAAAGCCAACAACGATGAAGTGTTACGTGATGAGCTCAACAAGGCATTCTATAAAGACCGTCTATCTGAGCTTGCTGAAGAAACAGACGAAGGTCTGGTGGAAAGCGAAGACGATCTGATTTCGGATCTAAAGCAGTCGCTACTTGACGATATTCCGGGTGATAAAGCGCAAAAAGAAACCAAGGTTTCTCCTATTGCAGTCTTAATCCCATCGGTCATTCTGACAGTAGTTTTGAGCTACGGCTTGTACTACAAGTTTGGTGCATCTCAAGATGTGATCAAGTGGCAAGAAGTCAACGAGAACCTACCAGAGCTTTCTAAAAAGCTAATGTCTGCGTCATCTGAACCTTTGAGTGAAGATGAAATGGCCGACCTATCTTTAGCACTGCGTACTCGTCTGCATTACCAGCCTGAAGATTCAACGGGGTGGTTGCTACTAGGTCGTATTGCTTTGGCTAACCGTGACGTGACGACTTCTATTGATGCGATGGAAAAAGCGAACAAGCTAGAGCCCAAAGACCCTGATGTACAACTTGGTTACGCACAAGCTCTGATGCTTTCTCAAGACGAGATGGATCAAGCTACGGCTCGTTCTCTGCTGGGTAAACTGATGCAGCAGGATTACGTTGATCTACGTGTATTCTCGCTACTAGCGTTTGATGCATTTGAGCGTCAAGACTTCCCAGCGGCAATCAAATACTGGGGTATCATGCAGCAAATGATTGGTCCAGAAGATAGCCGCTACGAAATGCTAGGCCGCAGTATCGAAAGCGCACGCAAGCAAATGGGCGAAGCGGTTTCTCCAGACAAGAGTGTGGCAGTGACGATTAACGTTGCGCCAGAAGCTCAGTTGGATCCAAACGCGGTATTGATCGTTTCAATCCACCGTGCAGATGGTTCTCCGATGCCAGTTGCAGCTGCTCGCTACCCGTTAGGTACATTCCCTCGTACAGTGGTACTGGATGATGGTAATGCGATGATGGACGGACAGAAGCTTTCTTCTCTAGAGAAGCTGATGGTTCGCGTTCGTGTCGACTCTGATGGCAACGTGGCAACTCGTGACCAAGATTGGCACGGTGAGAGCGCTGTGGTTGATTTTGGTCAGCCAGTTGAAGTGATGATCGATAAGCAGTATCAATAAGCATAATCGTCTCTGATATTTGACACTTAGTGATTGCCATCTCTGTTTTGTGGTATGACTAGCAACTATCGAGTAGAATGAAAAAGGCCAGCGATTGCTGGCCTTTATTTATATACCCAAGTGACTTTTCTTTCGGTGCTTACCGTACTTATATCAAAAGGTTGCTTAGGTATATTAATAGTCGTTATGGAACGAAGAATGTATAACAAGGGTAAATCCATCTTCTTGTTACTGTTCGCAGTTGGACTGGTTGGCTGTTCAAGTGCGCCCGAGGAGGCAGTAACTGAAGAAAACGAAACGAATCAAACGACTTCTGATGCTTATGATCCATTAGAAGGCTTCAACCGTGCAATGTGGGACATCAACTACGATTACTTAGACCCGTATTTGGTTCGTCCGATCTCTCTTGCGTACGTTGATTACACACCAGTGCCGGTTCGTTCTGGTATCGCTAATTTCTTAGCAAACTTAGATGAGCCAGCAAGTGTGGTAAACAACCTTGTTATGGGTAACGGCACTAAAGCCGTTGATCACTTTAACCGTTTTTGGATTAACTCCACGTTCGGTATTTTCGGCTTGTTCGATATTGCAACGGCCGCAGGTATTACTAAGTACGACAACAAAGAATTCAGCAGCGTAGTCGGGCACTATGGCGTTGGTAACGGCCCATACTTTATGATTCCTGGTTATGGTCCTTATACGCTACGTGAAGTGACAGATACTGTAGATGGTATGTATGTACCCTTGTCTTACCTTAACTTCTGGGCTGGTCTTGGTAAGTGGGCACTAGAGGGCATGGAGAAACGTGCGCTATTGGTTCCACAAGAAGCACAGCTTGAAGCATCGCCAGATCCTTACGTGTTAACGCGTGATGTTTACCTACAGCGCCAAGACTTTAAAGCGGAAATCAACAATGTTGATGAAGTGGATGAAGACGAAGAAGCATACTTGGATGAGTACTTAGAAGAAGATTTTTAATCGCTTCAACAAATAGCAAAATAAAAAGGCTTGGTATTCACCAAGCCTTTCTTTTTATCGGTCACTTTCTTTTATCGATAAATAACGTTCAGTTTAGAACGTGTAGTTCGCTTGAACACCGATTAGCCATACGTTACCAGTTACTTCACCTGTAAACGCGCCACCTAGAAGAGCAGCTTCGTTATCAGACGCATCGCGAGGTTCACTGATAGATGCATCTTTAGCAAAGATGTAAGTGAAGCCTGCGTCTAGCGTTAGGTTTTTAGACCATTCGTAACCTGCACCAACACTTAGCCATAGACGATCAGTTTCTGGAATGGTTGTTGTGCGGTACTTGTCATCAACCGCTGACATGTCATAAGCAACGCCTGAGCGCAGTGTCCATTTTTGGTCAAGCTTGTAAGTAGTACCTACAGCAAAGCGGTAGTTGTCTTTCCAGTTTTCAGATTTGATTAGATCTGATTTCTCTGGGAAATCTGCCACTAGCTCTTTAAAGCTGCTCCAATCAGTCCAGTTAATGCTAGCGTGTACTGCTAGTTGGTCACTTAGTTGGTGGAAGCTTGCTAGTTCCGCTGTTGCTGGCAGTGTTAAGTCCATTGAGCCTGCTTTTTTAGCGTTAGGGTTGATTGGGTTGAATGCCCAGCCTGTTGCATGACCATCTAGTGTTAGGTCTACCGCTGATTTGTAAGCAAAGCCAAGGCGGTTGTTGTCATTGATTTGCCAAGCTGCGCCAACTTGCCAACCCCAAGCAGTATCGTCACCTTCCATGTATTTTAACGTTGTCTGCGGCTTTAAGTTCATAGAAGGAACTGCAGGGAAGTGATTTGGCACTGATGCACCAATGCTGCCGTCTGCGATGATGTAACGAATACCACCACCAATGCTTAGCGCTTCATTCAGTTTGTAAGCCGCGTTCAGGTTCGCTTCCATCGACGTTACGCTAGCTTGGTTCCCAAAGTTAGCCGCCGCGAAATCTTTACCTAGATCCGTTTCCATACCGTAGTTAGTACCAAACGCTAGACCAATAGCAAACTTGTCGTTGTACTGATGAGATAGGTAGAAGTTAGGGATAACAGCGTCGTGTGCAAAGTCATGTGAGCTTGCTGGAAGAGTAGCACCACCACCAACATGCATTTGACCATCAACATCTACATTTGGGTTTACGTAAATAGCGCCAACAGACACTTGTGTGCCTTCTAGGTAAGTTAGCATTGCTGGGTTACGCCATTGTGCGCTTGCGTTATCAGCCATTGCTGCTTCACCAGCGTATGCACGACCTAGACCAGTCGCAGAGTATTCTGCAAGTTGGAAACCTGCTGCGTTTGCAACGCCTGAAGTACTAAGTAGACCGAATGCCACTGCTGTTGATAGGAGAGTCTTGTTGGTTTTCATTGTAATGTTCGCTGAGTTATTTATAACGTGGAGCGAAAGTTTACGACTAGAGTTATTACTTTAAAAATGAAAAGCCAATAAAACAGTGTTTTCAGTCCTATAATCTAATTATATATAGATATACAGATGATCTATCTAACTGTAACGGCTGTGTGAAAAAGTTTCAGCGAACACCTGTGAGTTATAATTACGGCTTTTGATTACACGTGTGCGCCCAATTTTGGTGAATGGAAAATAATAGATAAGAAAAAAGGCTGGAATTCCAGCCTTTTATATAGAGAGTGCTTATATTAGCTTGTCGCGTAACGCTTAGAAGCTGCGGCTGTACTGTAAGCCGAATAGAATAGCATCTGCACGTGTTGTACCAGTGAAAGAGCCAGTTGGCGCACTTGTCTCTACAACATCTACATCTTTACCAACCAGATATGTAAAGCCAAGATCGATGTTCGAGCTTGAATCTAGGTGATAAGTGAAGCCACCAGAGAACCATTGACGATCAGAGTCAGGCACAGAAACTGATGTTAGGTCAGCTTGAGCACTTGTGTCGTACATGTAGCCTGCACGCAGTGTCCAATCATTATTTAGGTAGTAAGTACCACCAATAGCGTAGTGCCAACCATCTTGCCATTCGTACGGCTTGTCGTAGCTACCTGACAGTACCGAATCTTTTAGGTTGCGGAATTCAATTTGGTCGAATGTTCCCCAACCGATGTATTGGATGCTGTAGTGAACGGCAAACTTGGTATCTTGAATTTTGTGGTAACCAGAGAACTCTGCCATATCTGGTAGAGGTAAAGTAATCTTCTGGCCTTTGTCGTCTTTAGCTTCCATCTCTGGGCTGTAGCGGTAAGAGAAACCAAAGCGGTTGTTTTCGTCTAGTTCAAATACAGTACCCACATTGAAACCAACAGCCCAACCATCAGCACCATCTACATCTAGTAGAGGCATTGGTAGAATTTCTGCTTCACGTTTCATTGTACCTTGACCGTAGATTAGGTCGATACCCGCACCAAAGCTCCATTGGTCGTTTAGACGGTAAGAACCTGCTAGACCAAAGTTTGCGCTTTTCACATCTGTTAGGCCGCCGTACTCGCGAGCTGCAAAGCTGTCATCAAACTCAGTTTTAGTACCGAAGTTTGAGTATGCATTTACACCCCACGCAAATTTGTCATTAACTGGAACGATTAGGTGGATATTTGGTGCGATAGAAGTGTCACCTGCATCGTCGTAGTTAGATGATGTACCTAGAGGAGCTGTTACACCGCGGTACGTTGCATCTTTAACTTCAATCATTGAAGTAATGCTTTCAAAACCTAGCGACAGTTCCATTTTGTCAAATAGAGCCATTGCTGCTGGGTTACGAGCCATTACAGATGCGTTATCTGCAATGACTGCATCACCTGCGAATGCACGACCAATACCAGTCGCTGATTGTGCGTTTAGCTGGAAACCAGCTGCCATTGCTTGACCAGATGCCATTGCAACCGTCACTGCTAGGAGAGTCTTTTTAAACAGACGCGTATTCTGAGTCATTATTTATTCCTTATTAGTTTCGTCTCTTTGGACGATAAGTTGAGCTTTTGCTCAGTGGCGCAGATAGTAGTATTAAGAGTGGACCATACAAATCCGACCATTGGATAAATTTGAATAAAAATTGCAGAAATGATGTCTAAATGTCGGGAAATTGCACCTAAAGTGCATAATTTAGAGTTTTGACTCTAAACTCAATAGGTGGGGTGAATGTTTTACTTTGAACTTATAAACAAAAAGCCGCTAGATTTCGAAACTTAGCGGCTTTTTACTGTTTAGTATTGTAGTTTCGATGAAGTTCTTACATCGGTTCCATCATTGGAGCAAGTTTTGCTGCAATAGCATCGATGTCTTCACCGCTGTGACCAACAAGAATCATGCTGGCTTTACCCACAGGTTTCACAACACCACTCATACCATCTTTATCAAAGTCGACTTTCTGGTCGCTCTTCACATCAGTCACAAACATGGTGACTTTGCCTTCTTTACCTTGGAAGACGATATGAAGTGCATTATTCGACTCACCAAAGCCACAATGGTTTAGGTAGTAGACGTGGTATGGGAAATCACCGTTTAGCTGATAATGGAAAGGCATCATTTTCGCATTGACTTGCTTATTCGAAACATCTTCATCGATGTTGCGAACGAACGGCTCTTCCGCCACGACGTGTTTCATTGCAGTGTCTGCGAGGCTTGCTTGCGCTGGAGAAACAATAACGTTACCCCAATTAATTTGACCTACGAGTAGACCCGCAGTAAATGCAACTGATGCTGCTAATGTCATCGCTTTGCGAGCAAAGTTCGGTCTTACGATTTTCTCGTCATCTAGCGCACTCGATGTCTGGTTAAACAGAATTTTATCAGCAAGATCTTCAGGCACATCCACATTCATGGCTTGCTTAATCTTAAGGTCGAGATCCAAAACATCATCAGCAAACTTACTGTTAGCGTCGCTCTCAGCGAAAGCTTGCAGAATCTCTTCATCCTTCTGTTTTGGATCCGACAAAATACGACGACGAAATTCTAAATCATCCATTTTTTTGTCCTCTCTGAGTATCTTGAGAATCCAACATCTCTTTTAATTGATTACGTGCACGGAATAGGCGTGTCATTACTGTGTTTTTGTTTAGATCAAGAATGCTGCCGATTTCTTCTCCACTGAAACCGCCTACAACTTGAAGAAACAAAGGCTCACGGTATTCAACATCAAGCTTCATGATTTGAGCTTGAAGCCATTCCTGTTGATGATGTGGGTCATCGCTGACTTTAGCATCATTGCCATAGCAATCGATATCAACCAAATCAAATTGTTTACGTTCGAAGCGGCGTGCGTTTTCTCGTCTTAATATGGTGATAAGCCAAGATTTTGCTGCCTTTTCATCTTGAAGACTATCCAGTGACTTCCATGCGCGCAAACAGGTTTCTTGAACCAAATCTTCTGCAATCGCCTTGTCTTTGCATAACCAGTAAGCGTAACGATACAAGTCTCTGTGATAGCCCCGAACAAGAGCTTCGTATTTTCTTTGTCTGTCCATATCAGAGTTGACCGGACTGTTGGAATTTTTCTTTCCAAACATTTTAAATATTGCCACAGGAGCCTCCATCTTGCTCTGTGAGGTCATATATACCGATTGTATTTATGAACGATCCGACTACATCACGATGTAGTGTCGCAGCAGCACAATATACTTCTTCAATGATCAAGCACTTATTTGAAGTGATGATAAATTATTCTATATAGTTTTAATAAGCGCTTTCATGCAACTATTTTAGAGTGATCAGGACTCTTTCGTACTTTGATACGTTCAGAAACTATAAAATCACCATAAAATTGATCTATTTCAAAATCTGATGCAGTGAAGGGGCTATAGTACATCTTGTCATCTAGTTAGTCATTGACGACTAACATGTTGAGCAAGATGACACTTCCTTTTGAAGGCTGACTTTACTTTCTCCTAATCAGGAAACTGATTAATTTTACAATTGGCGTATGTTAATTGTTTTATAGATATTCCGACCACACAGTTTTGTGTGGTTTTTTTTTGCTTCAATTTTACCTTCCGCACACTTCTCCTCTGTTTTACTCACTATAGTTAATCATTCTTAATCGCCGAATAATCAATGAACTAGAGCAATAGATCTACTCGCTTCACGTTTATTTAAACGCACGTTTGATAAATTTAACAAACTGATTACAATGCATCAGGTCAGACCTCTTGTATTTAAGGAGAAACAATGGGCAAGCAGGAAGTGAAAACACGCCACGGTGAACGTGTTGCTATTGTCGCAGGGCTACGAACCCCCTTTGCTCGTCAAAGCACTGAGTTCAGCCAGGTGCCAGCGGTCGATTTAGGCAAAATGGTAGTGAGCGAAATGCTTGCTCGTACAGACATCGACCCGAAACTCATCGAACAAGTGGTATTTGGACAAGTAGTTCAAATGCCAGAAGCGCCAAACATTGCGCGTGAAATCGTACTTGGCACAGGAATGCACATCCATACTGATGCCTACAGCGTAACTCGTGCGTGTGCGACCAGTTTCCAAGCTGCAGTCAACGTGGCAGAGAGCATTATGGCGGGCAGCATTGATGTTGGTATCGCGGGTGGTGCGGATTCTTCATCTGTTCTGCCAATTGGTGTTTCGAAGAAACTTGCCGCTAACTTGCTTGCGTTAAGCAAAACCAAAACGTTGGGTCAAAAGCTCAACATTCTTAAAAAACTCAGCTTTAAAGATTTGATGCCAGTACCACCTGCGGTAGCTGAGTACTCGACGGGTCTTTCAATGGGTCAAACTGCTGAGCAAATGGCGAAGTCACACGGCATTACTCGTGCAGAGCAAGATGCTTTGGCGCACCGTTCTCACTCTCTAGCTTCGCAAGCTTGGAAAGACGGCAAGATCCAAGACGAAGTGATGACAGCTTTCCCAGAACCTTACAAAAAGTGGATCTCTGAAGATAACAACATTCGTCATGACTCTACATTAGAGGGCTACGCGAAACTGCGTCCGGCTTTCGACCGTCAATACGGCAGCGTAACAGCCGCGAACAGTACGCCATTAACCGATGGCGGTGCGGCGGTGATGTTAATGCGTGAAGGCAAAGCGAAAGAGCTGGGTATGGAAATACTTGGCTACATCCGCGGTTATGCATTCTCAGCCATTGGCGTAGAAATGGACATGCTGATGGGGCCAACATACGCAACAGCAAAAGTGTTGGAGAACACCGGTCTAGAGCTTTCAGACCTAACGCTTATTGATATGCACGAAGCCTTTGCTGCTCAAGCATTGGCGAACGTAAAGATGTTTGCTTCTGATAAATTTGCCCAAGAAAACCTAGGTCGCTCGAAAGCGATAGGTGAAATCGATATGGATAAGTTCAACGTCCTTGGCGGTTCCATTGCCTACGGTCACCCATTTGCCGCAACTGGTGCACGTATGATGACGCAAACGCTGCGTGAGCTTAAACGTCGTGGCGGTGGTCTTGCGTTGAATACTGCATGTGCCGCAGGTGGTCTTGGTGCAGCAATGATTTTGGAGGTTGAGTAATGAGCGAGCAAAAAGCATTTAGTCTAAAGATTGATGAGCAGAACATTGCTTGGCTAGCCATCGATGTGCCAAACGAGAAAATGAACACGCTGCAAGCGGCGTTTGCAGATGAGATGAAAGAAATTTTCGCTCAATTGAAAGACACCAGCGGCGTGAAAGGGATGATTATTCACTCCCTAAAACCAGATAACTTTGTTGCGGGCGCTGACGTTCGTATGCTTGAAGCGTGCACAACGGCGAGTGAAGCGGAAGCATTGGCTAAGCAAGGCCAAGACTTGTTCCAACAGCTATCTGATCTGCCTTATCCGGTTGTCGCTGCGATTCACGGTCCATGTCTAGGTGGCGGTTTAGAGCTTGCTCTAGCGTGTGACTACCGTGTGTGTACTGATTCCGATAAAACGCGTCTTGGTTTGCCTGAAGTGCAACTTGGTTTGCTGCCAGGCTCCGGTGGTACTCAACGTCTTCCGCGTTTGATTGGTCTATTACCTTCGTTGGATTTAATCCTTACAGGTAAACAACTGCGTGCAAAGAAAGCGAAAAAGTTGGGTGTGGTTGACGCATGTGTGCCAGAGACTGTCTTACTCGATGTCGCGAAGATGCATCTCGAAAAAGGGAAGAACAAAGGTAACAAGAAGCAATCGACAAAAGAGAAGTTGATGTCGGGCAGCGGTTTAGGTCGTAAGTTTGTATTCGAGCAAGCCGCGAAGAAAACCAATGAGAAGACCCGCGGTAACTACCCAGCAACGGTTGCGATTCTCGAAGTCATTCAGCACGGTCTTGAAAAAGGCTTTGCTCAAGGTCAAGAGCTCGAAGCGAAGCGCTTTGGCGAATTGGTGATGAGCTCAGAATCAAAAGCATTGCGTTCTATTTTCTTTGCTACTACTGAAATGAAGAAAGAAAACGGTGCGGAAGCCGAGCCTGCAACTGTCAACAGAGTTGGCGTTTTGGGTGGTGGTCTAATGGGGGCAGGCATCAGCCATGTTTCTGTTGCGAAGGCAAAAGTGCCAGTACGTATTAAAGACGTCAGCAATGATGGCGTGCTTAACGCGTTGAACTACAACTACAAGTTGTTCGAAAAGCAGCGTAAGCGCCGCATTATCTCTAAAGCGGGCCTGCAATCTAAAATGCTGCAACTGTCTGGTGGCATTGACTTCACAAGCTTCAACCATATTGATGTGGTTATCGAAGCCGTGTTTGAAGATCTTGACCTGAAACAGACGATGGTTGCGGATATTGAAGCGAACGCAAAACCAGAGACTATCTTTGCGACTAACACGTCTTCGTTACCAATTCACAAAATTGCAGAAAAAGCAGAGCGTCCAGAAAACATCGTCGGTCTGCATTACTTCAGCCCAGTGGAGAAAATGCCATTGGTGGAAGTGATTCCTCACGAAACCACGTCAGAAGAGACCATTTCTACCGTTGTTGCACTAGCGAAGAAGCAGGGCAAGACGCCGATCGTCGTGAAAGATAAAGCGGGCTTCTATGTAAACCGCATTCTTGCGCCTTATATGAACGAAGCTGCACACATCTTGTTGGCAAATGAGCCGATCGAACAACTTGATGGAGCGCTGCTCGACTTCGGTTTCCCAGTTGGTCCTATCACATTGTTGGATGAAGTCGGTGTGGATATCGGTGCTAAGATCATGCCGATCTTGGTTAACGAATTGGGCGAACGATTTAAAGGTCCAGACGTATTCGACACACTACTGAACGATGGTCGTAAAGGTCGTAAGAGTGGTAAAGGCTTCTACACCTACAAAGGTAAGAAGAAAGAAGTCGATAAGTCAGTGTACAAGCTATTGAACCTGACGCCAGAATCCAAGCTAAGCGACAATGACATTGCATTGCGTTGCGTACTGCCGATGCTCAACGAAGCCGTTCGCTGTTTGGACGACGGTATTATCCGTTCTCCACGCGATGGTGATATCGGTGCGATCTTTGGTATTGGTTTCCCACCATTCCTAGGTGGCCCATTCCGTTACATGGATCAATTCGGTTTGAAAGAGCTGGTTGAGAAAATGAATGAGTTTGCATCGAAATACGGCGATCGTTACGCGCCGTGTGATGGCTTACTCACTCGCGCGGGTGAAGGTCGTAACTTCTATGATTAATGGCTAGCGCTAAAAAGAGAAAGGCTTGCGTGATGCAAGCCTTTTTTGTATTTGAGGTTATGAGACATTATTTCTTTTTGTCTTTTTTACCCTTGTCGTGGCCTTTGCCTGGGTTGTCGTCACCATGAACGCTTGCGTTACCTTTGTGGTCTTTGTCATGCTTGCCTGATGAACAGTCATCAGACTTAATTGATACATTGTCACCATCAAGGCGCAAACAGTCGTCACTTAGCTCAAAATCATCACCTTTAATCGTGATATCAGCGTAAGCAGCAGGTGCAAGTGGCATTAGTACAGCAGCAATTAAAAGTAGCTTTTTCATGTATTCCTCGTGTTTGCGAATTTGTTGAACAAGGTAATTACAGCATAAACTAAATTACTACTTTTACCATTTTATGCCATTTCTACCATTCTTTCTCTCATCCGAGACCGAAGTCTTTCGGGCGTAGCTGAAACTCTTCTATCGAGCCAATTTCTAAACCAAGATTGATACGCGGTGCGTCCTCATGGGCGATGCCTTGTGAATGCATTACCAAACGATTAGCAGTACGAGGTTTAAGCTCATTGACTACGAAGCGAATCATGTCAGTGCGAGTTAACTCTTTAAGCTCTTCCAACACTTTTTCGCGCTGATTAAAGTCGGTGTCTTTGTTGCCAATTGCTACCCATAGGCGCTGCGCTCGCCCACGTAATGTAGTATCAGGCGTTGCAATTTGGTTCCACAATCCGCGTTTACTGCTGTGCCACTGGTATTCGTTGAGCTCTAACAACACCATGTAGAACGCATTTAAAAACTCATCGATTGAGGTAACCAGTTCGGCTGGTGCAGCATTCGGTGACTGTACATAAAGCACAATCCCCGGATGGCGGTTAAGTGGCATGTTCCCTGTACCAACCATGTAGCCTAACTGTTGTTTAGTTCGGATCTCGTGGAAGAAGGTTGCCGACATTAGGTGGTTTGCCAAGGAATAAAGTGCAATGTTACGAGGCGAGATGTCTTCGCATTGGTGATAAATCACTACAGCTGAGTCTTGCTGGTTACAGTTCACTTCGCGTTGGAAACTGCCGTTTTCACCCAGCATGACGAGTGGGCGAAGCGCTTCTTCGTAACGTTGTTCTTTTACACGAAGTGCGTCTTTCAATGTGTTTGCCATGTCATGAGCTTGCTGACGCTGCCAATCGCCATAAACAAACATTTCAACATGCAACTCGGCAAGAATCGATTCAACAAACACTGACAGCTCATCCACTTCAATCTCTTCCAATGCTTCAACCAATGTTGCGAATGGTGGATTGTTCGGTTGGAGTAGGCCTGTTAGTGCATTAAAAAGCTGTGAAATAGGACGATCTTGCGATGAATTTCGCCAATTGCGCAATAGTTGCTGCTTAATGGTCTCAAAGCGAGCAGGGCTAAACTCACGCGCAGCAAAGCGATGCAGAATCATTTCTAGCAGTTGAGGTAGTTTCTGGCTGAAGCCCGATAATGTCAGCGTGACGCCGCCTTGGTGAGCATACATGTTGTAACCCATGCCTGCGATTTCAGCTTGATACGTCTCTTTTGCCAGAGAATCGAGGAACATCTCAACACATAGTCGCGTTTTCACGATGTTTTTCGGTGATGCTACAGCGTGTGAACTATCGATAGCGACGTAAACGACACCTTTTGGTACTCGGAATTCATCGTCTTGCAAGTGCCATAAACGGAAGCCTTCTACATCTTCCACCAACTCCGGCAATGCTCCTCCGTTTTCAAACGGTTTTGGATCGAGTTCGTAGCAAATGTATGGGTTCTTTTCTGGAAGAACGAATTGCCAACTTGGGTCGATTTGTTGATAGAAACGGCGTTGTTCTTCGCTGAATGGCGTTACCGAGTAAGGCGTGAAGTACCACTCTGCGGTTTGGTTGTATTCCAAGCCTTTTGCTATCAATGTAACGCGAACATTTTCAACTGAAAGATACTGGAGTAATGAGCGTTGAAGCGCTTCATCATAGCCCGCCATTTTGTAGTCACCATAAACCGTGTCTTCCGGTTGATAATGCTGCATGTTGATCACTAGATGGCTGACCAAATCCATTGGGCGCGATGGCTCTTGGAAGCGAAAAGCAGATTCCAACACCGCTTGTTTTTCCAAGTAGCGCCACTCATCCATACCATCTTGTTTGATCATGGAGAGATATTGGAATACCGCTTGAACGATGTCATCGATATGGTCCAAGCCGTTCGGCGTCAGTGTGCAACTTACGGTGAAATCGCGGTAGTTACTGCCACTCGCACCGCCGCCTGCAGAAAGGGAGGTAATCCAGCCTTTCTCTTTGAGTTGAAGCATCAGACTGCCTTCACCTTCGTAACCCAACAGGTGAGCAAAGTAGGAGAGGGGCTTCACGCTATAGTGCGCGTCCATTCCCGGCATTGGGAACGTGAGAATCAGTTTACGGAATTCTTTAATTGGCTCGACTTGAACCAAGATGCCTGTGCTGTCTTCAGTACCAATAGGCACATCGATCGACTTGCCTTGTAGTTGGTGATTTGGAATGTCGGCAAACATGGTTTCTACCCATGCTTGCTGCTCATCAAGAGATTGCGGACCAAACAAAGTCAGCGTCATCAAATCGGCAGAATACTGTGAGTGGTGAAATTCAACTATCTCGTCGCGGATGGATTTGCCATCGCGATCGCCAAGTGTATCTAAGTTGCCGACAGAAAATTTTGAAAACGGGTGCTCTGGGTTGATGACTTCTTTGTTGACTTGATACAGACGGCGAGAATCGTCATTCAATTTGAGCTTGTATTCGGAGTCGACCGCTTGGCGTTCTTTGTCTAACGCTTCTTCGTTAAACAGTGGTGCGGTAAAAAATTGGCTGAAGCGATCAAGCGCAGTTTCAAAAGCAGTTGGTGTGACATCGAAGAAGAAACAGGTGTGCTCGGTGCCCGTCCAAGCGTTGTTGGTGCCACCATGTTGACTAATATAACTTTGAAACTCGCCCACTTTAGGGTATTTTTCCGTACCCAAAAAAAGCATGTGTTCTAGATAGTGTGCCAGACCTTGGCGATCCATCGGATCATCGAAGTGCCCAACGTTTACTGCTAGGGCTGCTGCCGACTGTTGAGCCGTGTCGGAATGAATCAGCAACACGCGCAGGGCATTACTCAATGTAATGTAGCGGTATTGATTTGAATCGTTTGGACTTAGGTGCACGATGCGTCTCCAGATTTCGCATTACAGTAATTATGATCCCCGAGCGGGGAGGCGCAAAGTTTGCGCTTCGACAAATACTGCTTGCCGCATTTTTGTTATTCGTAAGAGTACTGCATAAGCCCATCAGCAAATTGCTATGGGGTTCGAGCTATTCGAAGGAATGCACTGAGTTCATAACTTCATCGTAGAATGTGATGAACTGAGTATATTCTTTTTAATAGATTGTTAAGAAAGTCGCTATCTTTAGCAAGCGAATTGGTATAATGAACCGATAATTATATCAGTATTTTTGTTTCGACATTATTAAAGTTAGCCCGCTATCCGTATAAAGATAGCAGTCAACCTTTTGGTAGCGTTAGCTATCCCTAGGAAATAACATGAAAATATTTATCTTGCGTCACGGTGAAGCTGAGCATTTTGCGAACACCGACGCAGAAAGACAACTGACCCCAAGAGGCAGAACTGAATCGGAAGCAGTTGCCCGAGCATGTAAAGAGCAAGGTTTTGCTCAATTCGACAAAGTACTGGTGAGCCCGTACATTCGAGCGCAGCAAACTTGGCAAGAAATCAGCGCACACTTTTCGGCCAAGAGCATCGAAACGTGTGAAGACATCACGCCTTACGGTCAATCCGACCAAGTGTTTGATTTCGCTAACGCGTTGATTGAAGTTGAGAAGCTGGAGTCTCTGCTGTTTGTGTCGCACTTGCCGCTGGTGGGCTACCTTACCTCGGAGTTTGTGAAAGACATGACGCCACCAATGTTTCCAACATCTGGCTTAGTGTGCATTGAATTTGATCCGCAAACACAACGCGGTGAAGTGCTTTGGCACATCACGCCATAGAACACTAGCTCTCGGGACAATGGCTCGAGAAAAACAAAAAGGCAGGGTTAACCTGCCTTTGTCGTTCTTGCTCGTCCGAGAAGTACTTCTTGAATTCGGTGAGTTATTTTTCTGGAATAGACAGCAGCACCAGTAGGGCACCATCGCCGCCAAACTCTAGAGGCGCTTGGTGGAATGCCATTACGTCTGGATGTTGAGCTAACCAAAGCGGCGCTTTCTGCTTCAGAATGTGCTTTCCGATACCGTGTTGTACACACGCACAGTGGATTTCGTTTTTCACGCAGTACGCGATCATCGCACCGAGTTCTCGCTTGGCTTCTTGTTGTGTCATGCCGTGCATGTCTAGGAAAACGTCAGGCACGTATACGCCACGACGAAGACGTTTCACTTCATAAGTGGACACATCGTCACGCGCATAACGAGTTGGTCCCTCTTCATTAAGAAGCGGAACAAACTCATCAGAAAAGTAAAACTCAGAATCACTCGCTTCACGGTTTGAGCGTGTGATTTCTTTTTGCTTAGTATTTTTTTTTGGTTGCTGGATTATGGTATCCTGTCGCAACTTTTTTACGCCCTGTACTGCATCCTTAAACAAGGCGAAATCGTCATCGTGTTCGGTGTCTTTTTTGCTCATTAGGTAAACAATTTCATTTTTACAATTTATGGCAGTATTGTAGCGCTTTTCGGAGGCAATTTTGGATAAGATTTTTGTAGAAGAGGCGGTATCGGAGCTCCATACCCTTCAAGATATGATTCGTTGGACGGTAAGCCGCTTTAACGCAGCTAACCTGTTTTACGGTCATGGCACTGATAATGCGTGGGATGAAGCGGTTCAGCTTATCCTGCCAACATTATACTTGCCGATTGATGTGCCTCCGCACGTATTGAACTCTCGCCTAACGACAAGCGAGCGTCTGCGTATCGTTGAGCGCGTAGTAAAACGCATCAACGAGCGTACACCAACTGCATACCTAACGAACAAAGCATGGTTCTGCGGTCTTGAGTTCTTCGTTGATGAGCGTGTACTTGTGCCACGTTCTCCAATCGGCGAATTGATTCAAGCGGAATTCCAACCTTGGTTGGTGGAAGAGCCTACGCGTATCATGGACCTATGTACGGGTTCTGGTTGTATCGCGATTGCTTGTGCGCACGCTTTCCCTGAAGCAGAAGTTGACGCGATCGACATCTCTACAGACGCTCTACAAGTGGCTGAGCAAAACGTACAAGATCACGGCATGGAGCAACAAGTATTCCCAATCCGCTCAGACTTGTTCCGCGATCTTCCAAAAGAGAAATACAACCTGATCGTGTCTAACCCACCTTACGTGGATGAAGAAGACATGAACAGCCTGCCAGATGAGTTCACGCACGAGCCTGAACTAGGTCTAGCTGCTGGTACTGACGGTCTAAAACTGGTTCGCCGTATTCTTGCTAATGCGCCAGACTACCTAACAGACGACGGTATTCTTGTGTGTGAAGTAGGTAACTCAATGGTTCACATGATGGAACAGTACCCACAAATTCCATTCACTTGGATTGAGTTCGAGAACGGCGGTCACGGCGTATTCATGCTAACGCGTGACCAATTGGTTGAGTGTGCAGAAGAGTTCAAACTGTACAAAGACTAAGTCTGTTTAAATCAACCATTCGAATAGACATTGAAAACACCGAGCCCAGTGCTCGGTGTTTTTTTATCCGCTTCGCACTGAGCTTGGAAAATTTCGGATGTTTTGTTTTTTCCGCCAAATCGGGCTTTACATCAAAACGTAATACCGCCACTATGATTCCACGAAGAATTGAAAAGCAGTTGCGCTCATGGAGAGCGTGGCGACAAGAACTTGAGGAAGTAATGGCAGGAAACAGTATCGGACAACATTTCCGAGTAACGACATTCGGAGAAAGTCACGGTATCGCACTAGGATGTATCGTAGACGGATGCCCTCCAGGTTTGGAAATCACTGAAGCAGATCTGCAAACGGATCTCGACCGTCGCCGTCCTGGCACATCACGTTACACTACCCAACGTCGTGAACCGGACGAAGTAAAAATTCTTTCTGGCGTTTTTGAAGGTAAAACCACAGGTACTTCAATTGGTCTGATGATCGAGAACACAGACCAACGTTCTAAAGACTACTCAGACATCAAAGACAAGTTCCGTCCAGGACACGCTGATTACACTTACCACCAAAAATACGGTGTGCGCGATTATCGAGGTGGCGGCCGTTCGTCTGCTCGCGAAACGGCAATGCGTGTGGCGGCTGGTGCAATCGCTAAGAAATACCTAAAAGACGAGTTCGGTGTCGAAATCCGCGCTTACTTGTCGCAAATGGGTGACGTTTCAATCGACAAAGTGGATTGGAATGAAATTGAAAACAACGCGTTCTTCTGCCCAGATGCAGACAAAGTGGAGGCGTTTGATCAACTTATCCGTGACCTGAAAAAAGAAGGCGATTCTATTGGCGCAAAAATTCAGGTTGTGGCAACGAATGTACCTGTTGGTCTTGGTGAACCTGTATTTGATCGTTTGGATGCAGACATTGCGCACGCACTAATGAGCATCAATGCAGTGAAAGGCGTGGAAATCGGCGATGGTTTTGACGTGGTAAGCCAAAAAGGCAGCGAGCACCGTGATACGCTTTCGCCAGAAGGCTTCGGTAGCAACCACGCAGGCGGCATTCTTGGCGGTATCTCTACTGGTCAAGAGATTGTCGCAAACATCGCGCTTAAACCAACCTCAAGCATTACGGTTCCAGGTGAAACCATCACTAAAGAAGGTGAACCAACTCAGTTGATCACTAAAGGTCGTCATGACCCATGTGTGGGTATCCGCGCCGTGCCTATCGCAGAAGCGATGCTGGCTATTGTCGTTATGGATCACTTGCTACGTCATCGTGGTCAAAACCATGGCGTACAAACCGAGACTCCAAAGATTTAAGTTTGAAACTTAACTCGATAGAAACACAAAAGGCTGCTCAGTGAGCAGCCTTTTTTCATGTCTTTTCAACAGTTTTCGATTCGAATCAGTGAATAGAACCTTCGGTTTCCAAGTGGAATGAAGGCAAGCGCCATTTGAAGCGAACTGCCGCCATACGCAGCATGTAACCAGTAATCAGAGTCACAATCGTCGCGGTTACGTCCGGTACGTTGAACTCAAGTAGCGTTAGGTACAAACCTGATGCGATAAGTGCCACAGAGGCGTAAAGCTCTTCATGCAACACAAGCGGTGTTTGACGACAAATCAAATCACGTAACAGACCACCAAATACGCCTGTTACGAGCGCAGACACCATACAAATGCCAGGGTGTAAGCCCATACCAATCGCTACCTTGGTGCCGATGATGCTAAATACGATCAAGCCCAGCGCATCCAAACGAATGAACAGACCTTTGAATTTAATCACCCATTTCGCTAAGCCAGTCGTCAGAACACCAGCTACACAAGTGATTGCCAAAAATTCTGGATTCTTTACCCAACCTAGTGGGTAGTGGCCAAGAAGAATGTCGCGCACCGTACCGCCGCCAATAGCCGTTGCACTGGCTACCAACATAACACCAAACCAATCCATTTTTCTTCGGCCGGCACTCAATGCACCAGTCATGGCTTCAGCCGTGATACCAATGATGTACAACACACTTAGCAGCATAAGGGGACACTCAAATAAAAGGGCTCTGTCATGATCCTTGAGATTAAGGAAAACAGCAGCAAAACTTACCAACAAGATTTAAACCTTGGGGAGAGGCTCAAACCCAAAAATAATCTCGCTTCAAGTGGCGTTGAAGTCGCCATCGTTAAGCGTAAAAATAAGGCGTGAGTGTAGTGGGAAATGTGATCTGTGACGAATGAGAAATTGTATGGAGAAAGCGACTTTCAGATTAACTCAGCTAATAACCAAACATGTTGTGTGGCTTTACCTGTGTAAGAAAAACAGCGACAATGCGCACCGCATATCAATTTGAAGTACAGAATCGATGATGAATCACGAATATCAAGACCTTATCACCATCTTCAACGACACGTTTCTTGAGTCTTTTAATACCAAATTAGAACTTGGTGGTGATGAGCCTATCTACTTACCAGCTGACGAAGCGCACCCACATCATCGGATTATTTTTGCTCGTGGCTTTTACGCGTCAGCGCTGCACGAGATTGCCCATTGGTGTGTAGCAGGACCAGAGCGCCGTTTGCTAGAAGATTTTGGTTACTGGTACGAGCCAGATGGTCGTACAGCAGAGGTTCAAGCTGAATTCGAAAAAGTTGAAGTTCGCCCCCAAGCTTATGAGTGGATTCTCGCGAAAAGTGCTGACTTCCCTTTTAACGTTAGTTGTGACAATCTACACGGCGATTTTGAACCAGATCGTCTTGGTTTTATGCACAAAGTGCACAATGAAGTAATGGGTATTTTAGAAAACGGTCTTCCGCCTCGCGTACAAATGCTATCGGATGCGTTGCGTGCCTTTTACCAAACCAAGCCGCTGGAACCATCTGACTTTATCGTTAAATAACCTCAGAGAAGCTCCATGATTATTGAATTTGAAGAAAAACTACTAGAACTGATTGATGCACGCATTGAAACCGCATCGGATGATGAATTGTTTGCTGGTGGTTATTTACGTGGTCACATTTCTCTGTCTGCGGCGGCGTGTGAAGAAGAAGGCATTAACGATGTGGCTGAGTTGAAATCTCGCATCGAAAACAGTCTTGAAGAAGCGCGTTCAGAATTAACACCAGCAGACCGCGTGATCGTTAGCGACCTTTGGCAAGAGCTTCAAGCACAAGCTTAAGCCACCATCAGTTTTTATAAGCTTCGACAGGTTGCGCTAAACCTCTGGTTGAAGCAAAAAGAGTTGAATTAAACTCCTTCGAAATTTTCGAATCTCTCCTTAAAATTTTTGTGGTTGTAGCACACTCGTTCACCTCTTACTCTTGTAAGTACAAAACGTGAACAAAGGACTACAACCATGAAAATTATCGCATTCGGCGCTTCTACTAGCTCTACCTCTATCAATAAAACTCTCGCGACTTACGCAGCCAATCTTGTTGAAGGTGCAGACGTGCAAGTGTTAGATCTCAATAGCTACGATGTTCCTTTGTTCAGCGAAGACAAAGAGAAGGAAATTGGTCAGGCAGAGGGCGCAAAAGCGTTTCTTGCTGACATCGCAACAGCAGACGCTTTAGTGATTTCTTTTGCTGAGCATAATGGCTTTTACCCAGCAGCGTATAAGAATTTATTCGATTGGGCGACACGCATCGAGCGTAACGTATTCCAAAATAAACCAGCGGTGTACTTAGCGACTTCACCAGGTCCTGGAGGTGCACAAACGGTACTCGCTGCGGCGACAGGCTCTGCACCTTACTTTGGTGCGGAAGTGAAAGCATCGCAATCTATTCCAAGCTTCTACGATAACTTTGATTTAGAAGCGGGCAAGTTCCGTAATTCGGAACTTGCAGATCAAGTGAAAGCAGCAGTGGCGACATTGAATTAAGGCTTCTCTTTTGCGTCATTAACCGAGAGATTCCCGACTACACTCCTTTGTCTTTATTGGGAATGACGAGGGAGTTTTCGTTTAGAAGGTCGCTGAATGAGTTGCTCCTGTTCGCTGTTAAAGTTAAAGACTTAAATTCGAACATTCCCTAGAAGGAAGAATGATTGAGTAGGGGATCTTTTTTGTGTAATGAATCGAGAGATCCCCCAACTGCATTCGTTCGTCTTTAACAGGAATAGCAACAGACTTTTGCTTTCAGCGAAATACTAAAAGCAAATTACACCTCAGTAATTGCCTTCCCTTTACGTAGCTTTCTTACCCACATACGGCTAGGGTGCAGCTCAGTCAGGACATCAACAGGCAGTGGTAACGGATCGCCACAGATTTGTGAAGCCAACACTTCGGCCATTAGAGGCGCAGAACTCAAACCACGAGAACCTAAACCTAAGAAACAGAATAGGTTAGGGAACTGGTGAATCGCGTCAACGTCTTGCTCTTGTTGATTTTGCAGATCCGCATATTGCGTTTTGATGGTTTCAAAGTCGCCTACGTTCCCTACAAACGGAAGGTGGTCACGGCTAACACAGCGAATACCTTGGCGTGACAAGTTACCAGAGGTATCCACCTCTTTCGTCCAAGTTTGGTTCGGCAGGCACTTCACCAATTTCTCAGCGTTGTCTTTTTGCGCATCCTCGTCAAACTCGTAATCGAGGTGGCTGCGGTCGTAGCTTGCACCGATGCACAAGTGCTGATTATTCGGGTTAACAGGTGTCATGTAACCGTCGTAACACAGTACCGTTTTCAGCTTGGACAAAGTTTCTGTCGCTGGTGCGTGGCTAACTTGACCTTTTACCTGACCCATTGGTAAATCAGCGGTTTGGCTTAGTGTTTGGAACTCACTGCCATTAGCAACCACTACAGTTGAATGTTCAAAGCTTTGACCGTTCGCTTTCAATATCCAAACCTTGCGCGATTCGTCCCAAGTGAGCGACTCGACTTGATGCTCGAACTTCGCTTCAAAAAGTTCTGTTTTATCCAATTGAGCTATCAAGCCTCGCGTGAGTTCAGCAGGGCATAACCAACCGCCAAGAGGATAGTGAACCGATGCCATATCAATCGGCAAGCCTATCTTCTCTGCGGTCTCTTCAGCAGATAGTTTATGAATTAACTCTGGTGTGAAATTGCCAGCAAGCATTTTCTCTAATTTATCTGCAGATTTGTCATCCCACATCAGCTGAGTAATGCCGCACCAATCGTGATCAAATTGGATATCTTGCGCTGCTTGGTCAACAAACTGACGGGCAAACAAAAAGCCCGGAGCGAATACACGAGAAACGCCTTTGTGTGGACCATTTAATAATGGGTACACTGCGCCTTGGCGGTTGCCTGATGCGCCTTCTGCAGGTTGAGCGTCTTTGCAGTAAAGCGTGATATTTTGACCGCGACGAATCAGCGTTTTAGCCAAAGCCGCGCTAGCGATACCGCCACCAATAATCGCGATGGAATCATGATTGGTCGAGGCAGTGCGGTTAAACCAAGGTAGGTGGTTTGAATGCGCTTCACGCTGCTCCATCGAACCTGCAATCATTTCACGTTTGGTGCCGAAGCCTTTGACTTTTTTCATTGCAAAGCCCGCTTCGTTTAAGCCGCGACGCACAAAACCCGCTGCCGTAAAGGTTGCGACCGTACAATCCTGTTTCGCCAATTTTGCCATACCGTTGAATAGGTTTTGGTTCCACATTTCTGGGTTTTTGCTCGGTGCAAAACCATCTAAGAACCAAGCATCAATCAAGCCTTGCTCTTCATAAGGAACAAGCGGCATGCAGTCTTTGATATCGCCAAACCAAAGATCGAGTGTGATAGCGCCGTCTTCTAAAACAATGCGATGACACTCAGGCACTGCTGCTGGATAGTGCTGTTGCAGTTTTTCGGCAAACTCTGCCAATTCTGGCCATGATTGATGCGCTTTTTCTAAATCAGCTTTGCTTAGTGGGTACTTCTCAAAGCTAACAAAATGCAATTCTTTTAGGGTTGCCTCTGGATATTCGCGACGAAATTCGGTAAACCATTGCCACACGGCTAAGAAGTTCAACCCTGTGCCAAATCCGGTTTCACCAATAACAAAACGTCTTTGGTCAAATTCCTGCCATCTTTCTGGTAGATGATTTTGTTTGAGGAACACGTAACGCGTCTCTTCGAGACCGTTTACGTTGGAGAAATAAACATCATCAAATTGGTCAGAAACCGGTGTACCAGCTTCGTTCCAACCAAGTTCTGCGTTTTTAATCGAAGTCATAATGGTGCAAATATGTGATTTGGCGCGGTTAGAATTCGGCGATTGTACGAATTTCTGGGAAAGCTGACCACTTTTGTTGACTATCTTAGTTATTATCTAGCGGATTTTTGAATTATAGGAATGTCATAATGAAACGAGTCGTAATCACCGGTATGGGTATTGTTTCAAGTATCGGTAACAACGTCGAAGAAGTTCTAGCGTCTCTTAAAGCGGGCAAATCTGGCATCACTGCGTCTGAGCAGTTTAAAGAAAACGGTCTGCGTTCGCAGGTATGGGGTGATCTGAAAATCAACCCAGCAGAATTTATTGACCGTAAGCAGATGCGCTTTATGGGTGATGCGGCTGCTTATGCATACCTATCAATGCAGCAGGCAATTGAAGACGCTGGTCTATCTGAAGAACAAGTTTCAAACGATCGTACAGGTATCGTTGCTGGTTCTGGTGGTGCTTCTGCATTAAACCAAACAGTAGCAACTGACACGATGCGTGCAAAAGGCGTAAAACGCGTAGGTCCATACATGGTTCCACGTACTATGTCTTCAACAGTATCAGCGTGTCTTGCAACACCATTTAAGATTCGTGGCGTGAACTACTCAATGAGCTCAGCTTGTGCAACGTCTGCACACTGTATCGGTCACGCGATGGAGCTTATCCAACTTGGTAAACAAGACATCGTTTTTGCAGGTGGTGGTGAAGAGCTAGATTGGTCTCAAACTATGATGTTTGATGCGATGGGCGCACTATCAACTAAATACAACGAAACACCAGACAAAGCATCTCGTACTTACGATGCAGACCGTGACGGTTTCGTAATCTCTGGTGGCGGCGGCATGCTAGTTATCGAAGAACTAGAGCACGCTCTAGCTCGTGGCGCGAAAATCTACGGTGAGATCGTAGGTTACGGTGCGACTTCTGATGGCTACGACATGGTAGCACCATCAGGTGAAGGCGCCGTTCGTTGTATGAAGATGGCAATGCAAGATGTTGATGCTATCGACTACATCAATACCCACGGCACTTCTACTCCAGTAGGTGACGTGAAAGAGCTAGGCGCTATCCAAGAACTATTCGGTGATAACAGCCCAGCAATCTCTGCGACAAAAGCAATGACAGGTCACGCACTAGGTGCAGCTGGCGTTCACGAAGCGATTTACTCAACGCTAATGCTAGACAACAACTTCATTGCCCCAAGTGTGAACATCTCTAACTTGGATGAAGCAGCACAAGGTCTAGACATCGTAACGGAAGCTCGTGAAGCTGAGTTAACGACGGTTATGTCAAACAGCTTTGGTTTTGGTGGTACAAACGCGACATTGGTAATCAAAAAGTACCAAGCGTAAGCGACTCAAAGCTAACTGAATTTGTTGGTCGGAATGTCACTATGGTTTCTCAAATGGTGTCAACGGACCGACAAACCAGTTTCCAGAGCTTGATCAGTCAAACTGATCGAACAGACGCAGACTCTATCCCAAGGAGAGCGGGATAGGATCCTTTTGTTCTGGAACTTTGCCCGGCTAATTTAGCCGGGCTTTTTCTTTTCTGAAACCTGTTTTTGCTCACAATATACCCACTAGACCTTCAAATCGCGCCGCGTCTACAAACCAAGTCATTCTCGCTGTACCAAGCATCTTGAGGTTACTTGGGTATAATTGTTGAGATTTTTCAAGAAAAGGGCACAATCGCTTTAGCTTCGCATCTTGCGAATAAACGAACTCATACAAATGGATGTTAAACGCTGGCGCTATGAAAATTATTGTTGATGAAAATATGCCGTACGCTGAAGAGCTATTCAGCCAACTCGGTGAAGTGATTCTAAAACCTGGTCGTACACTAACCGCCGATGATTTAGTCGATGTCGACGCGCTAATGATTCGCTCAGTTACCAAAGTAAACGCAGAACTGATCAGCAAAGCAAACAAGCTAAAGTTCGTTGGCACGGCAACGGCGGGCATGGATCATGTTGACCAAGCGCTTTTAAAAGAGAAAGGCATTTTCTTCACCGCAGCACCAGGATGTAACAAAGTTGGCGTTGCTGAGTATGCGTTCAGCGTCATGATGGTGCTAGCCCAACAGCAAGGTTTCTCTGTTTTCGATAAAACCGTTGGCATCATCGGTGCGGGCCAAGTGGGCAGTTACCTTGAAAAATGTTTGAAAGGCATGGGCATCAACGTGCTCATCAATGACCCATTCAAACAAGAAGAGGGCGATTCTCGCAGTTTCACTCCGTTAGCAAAGCTTATCGAACGTTCTGACATCATCACGCTGCACACACCTATCACTAAAGATGGCCCACACCCAACCCATCATTTGATTGATGAGAAGGTGTTAAATGGTCTTCGTAGCGATCAAATTCTTATCAATGCGGCACGCGGTCCAGTTGTGGACAACCAAGCGCTGAAGCAACGTTTACTGAAAAACGATGGCTTTACAGCGGCACTCGACGTATTTGAATTTGAACCAGAGGTTGATATGGAGCTTCTGCCTCTGCTAGCATTCGCAACCCCTCACGTTGCAGGCTATGGTCTGGAAGGGAAAGCTCGCGGTACGACGATGATTTTCAACAGCTACGGTGAGTTCTTAAATAACGAATTACGTGCGCATGCCAGCGATTTACTGCCGACCGCGCCTGTTCCGACTATGGTATTGGACAGAGCATGGGATGAAGCAACGCTGCACAACATCACGCAGTTAATCTATGATGTGCGTAAAGATGACGCTCTTTTCCGCCGCGAAATCAGTAAGCCAGGCTCTTTTGACCTGATGCGTAAAAACTACTGGGATCGCCGCGAGTACAGCGCTGTCACGCTAGTGGGTAACCAAACATGCAATCTTGCACCATTAGCAGAACTAGGTTTTCAGGTTGAGGTAAGTCAATGAGCCAGCAATACAATGTTGCCGTATTAGGTGCGACCGGTGCGGTCGGTGAAACAATTTTGGAAGTGCTTCAAGAGCGCAAATTCCCAGTAGGCGAAATCTTCCTGTTGGCAAGTGAACGCAGTGAAGGCAAGACTTACCGTTTCAACGGTAAAACAATTCGCGTACAAAACGTGGAAGAGTTTGATTGGTCACAAGCGCACATCGCTCTGTTCTCTGCTGGTGGTGAACTGTCAGCAAAATGGGCACCAATCGCAGCAGACGAGGGCGTTATCGTTATCGACAATACGTCACACTTCCGTTACGAGTACGACATTCCTCTTGTTGTTCCAGAAGTAAACCCAGAAGCGATTGCAGAGTTCCGTAACCGCAACATCATCGCGAACCCGAATTGTTCTACCATTCAAATGCTGGTGGCGCTGAAGCCAATTCACGATGCAGTTGGTGTTGAGCGCATCAACGTATCGACTTACCAGTCTGTATCTGGTGCAGGTAAGTCAGGCATTGATGAGCTTGCCGGTCAAACAGCAAAACTGCTAAACGGTCTACCAGCTGACAAGAAGCAATTCTCTCAGCAGATCGCGTTTAACTGTATTCCGCAAATCGACCAGATGATGGAAAACGGCTACACCAAAGAAGAAATGAAAATGGTGTGGGAGACGCAAAAAATCTTCAACGATTCATCGATCACAGTAAACCCAACGTGTGTTCGTGTACCAGTGTTCTACGGTCATGCAGAAGCGCTTCACATTGAAACGCGTTCACCGATCGATGCGCAAGAAGTTATCAACCTTCTTGAGCAAACGGATGGTATTGAAGTATTCCATGGTGAAGACTTCCCAACACAGGTTCGCGATGCGGGCGGTAAAGACCATGTTATGGTTGGTCGAATCCGTAACGATATCAGCCACCACAGCGGCGTAAACTTATGGGTCGTTGCGGATAACGTTCGTAAAGGCGCAGCAACTAACGCGGTTCAAATCGCAGAAGTTCTGATCCGCGACTACTATTAATTGGTACTTGGTCACTTTGATTAAGGATCTTAAAGCCTCGCTCAGTGCGAGGCTTTTTTGTTCTATCTGAAAAAAATTGTGTGAGATTAGTACGAATATTTCGCGAGCCCCACATTTTTTATCCTCAAACCTATAGTTTTGCTCGCTATATCCGATATATTTAACCGATCACCATTTAAATTATTTTTAGCACACAGACTGAGCTTTTTATGCATCAAAACTATAAGCGTCTATTAGCTGCACTAATGCTGATGGGCGCGACTCAGACATCGTCAGCGGTTCAAGCCGAAGGTATTCGTCTTGTAGGACCCTCTGGTGAAGTGCAAGCGTCTCCAAGCTATGCTGAGGAGATTGAACGAGCATTACCCGCTCCACCTGAAAATGACCAACCGTCGCGTTTCTTCGGTCCGACTGGTCAAAACGAGACTTTATGGTCGATTGCTTCTGAATTACGACCTTCTCGAAATGTTTCCATACAACAAACGCTACTCGCCATTTATCGCATAAACCCTCAAGCGTTTGATAAGCAAAATATCCACGAGCTTATTCCAGGAAGTCGCCTACGTGTGCCTTCTCTAGAGCAAGTGCAAAGTGCGACAACGGCCCAAGCGATTGCGATCATGAAAGCGCATGAAGCTCGCCTTACTCAGCCAAAACCAACGCCTGCTCAGCCTGTACAACCGAAAGTTGAGCCGCCGAAGCCTGTGGTTGAAGCGCCAAAGCCAGAGCCTAAACCTGAGCCAGTTAAGCCAGAAGCACCGAAACCAGAGCCAATTAAAGCGGTAAAACCAACCACTCCAGTACCTGCAGTGAGCACATCACCTGAGGGTGAAAAGCAAGTCAGTGCGTTAAAAGACAAGCTGCAAGGTTCGCAAAGTGAGTTGGAATCTTTAGAAGAGAAGAACCATCGCCTGCGTTTGATGCTTTCTGAAGTACAGAGTGAAGTCGAAACGCTAAAAATCTCGCTCAACGATGAAGAACGCATTCGCTCAGAAGTAGAGAAACTGCTGGCAGAAGAGCGCCAACGTGTCGCTGAACAACAACGCATGCAACCAAGCACCATGGACAAAATTTTGTCGAATGGTTGGCTTGTCGGTCTTGCGGCATTAATTCCTGGTGCTTTGATTGCGTTGCTAGTCGTTATGCTGCTTGGTCGACGCTCGAAAGCGAAAGAGGAAGAAGCGGCTGCGCAAGAGCAGCAAAATGTTGATCCTCTTGCAGCACCGATCGGTTTGGCCGCTGCTGACGAATTAGATGAAGAGCTAAGCCTAGATGATGACCTGTTCGGCGATGACGACGAAACAGAAAATCTATTCGAGCAAGAAGAACAGCAGCCTGAAGAAGAGGACGTTTTCGGTAACCTCGATGACGATGACCTCGACTTCAATCTAGAAGGCGACGATGGCGAAGACCCATTCGCGGGTATTGGCGACGATGGCGAGCTGGATGTCGGTTTTGATGAGTTTGATTCTTCTAGCAATGGCATCAAAGTCAATGGCGAAGAAAAAGCCCTTGGCCTTGAAGAGATGGAGCGCGCGCTTGATGAGGTGACGCCAGAGCTTGAAGTGCTCGATGACGATGATGACGCAGGTTTCGATCTTTCTGACGAAGACGGCTCTGACGCGATGTCTGATGACGCCTTTGCTGACTTGCTCGCGGCAGATGACCCTGCGGAAGAGTTACAAAGTAACGCGCTTGATCAAGCAATGCTCGATGATCTGTTTGCTGACCTTGATGGTGACGACCTCAACTTAGACGTTGAAGATGATAAGCCAACGGTATCAGAAACCGCATTCTCTGCAGGTGAAGCGACAGATGACGACATCGACAAGTTGCTTGCACAGTACGAACAGCCAACGCCAAAAGACACTGATGATGATTTGTTTGATGAGCTAGAAACGTTATCTGGTTTATCTGATAGCGATTCAAGTGAAGAAGAGGCATCTGCGTTACTTGATGAGTTGATCGGTGAAGACGATGGCGAACCACTTAACGAACTTGATCCGCTTGAAGAGTTAGAAGACATCGCAGGTTTAAGTGAAGAGCCTACCATCGACGAAGACAGCACGGATTTACTTGATGAGCTCATTGGCTTCGATGATGAAGACTTTGACCCGCTTGATGAGCTAGAAAAACTGTCGGGGTTCGATGATGACGATTCTCTAGAAGACATTGATGAAAACAGTGTTGATCTGTTAGACGAACTGCTTAGCGACGAGAGCATAGAAGAAGAGCAGGACGAAACAAGCAGTGAAATCGACCCATTTGATGAACTGATTCGTGAAGATGACGAGTTAGAGCAAGCCGAAAACAAGCTGAGTGAAGACGATCTCCTTGCTTCGTTAGGCTTTGATGATCTAGAGCCAGAAGCTGAAGAGAGTGTTCAACAACCTCAGCCGATGACAGATGTTGAACCTGCTGCCGATCTGGAAGAGGAAAAAGCAGCGCTTGGTCTCGATTCTGGTTTGGATATCGACGCTCTGCTGAGTGAGAACCAACCTGAAGTTGTTAGCGAAACTCAGGCAGAACTTCCAAGTGAGCCGATTGAACAAGAGCAACCAGAATCGATTGATGATTTTGATAGCCATGATTTCTTAGGTGACCTTGAGGACGTCTCTCCAGAGCATGAGCCGTTAATGACGGAGCTCGATGAGCTATTCGAAAGTAATAACGAAGCACTACTACCAAATGAACAAGAGCGTTCAGACTTTGCAGCAGAACTTGACGCTTTAATCGGTGAAGAGCCAGCAGCAAGTGAGAATGCGGAGCAGCAACCTGAAGCTCCCGCTGAACCATTGGTTGAAGGTCACGAACTATCAGAAAAGACAGTTGAAGAGCATTCAGCTGAAGTTTCTGAAGCGTTAGATCCTCAAGCAGAAAGCCTAACGGAAGCGTCTCAGCCACAAGAAGAAACGATGGTAGAACCGGAAATTGAACCGGCTCCAGCGTTCACGCCAACACCAAATACGGTTGAAAACGAATTTGGAATTCCTCAAGAGGAAGATTGGCTGGTTGATGAGATAGCACCTGAAAACAAAATTGAACAAGAACCCGTCGCGGCAAGCTCGACTGAATCGGCTATTGATGAAGAAGAGTTCAACTTTGACGAGTTAGAGCTTCCAGAGTTTAACGAAGAAGATGCATTGGCTTCGATGGCCGATGAACCTGCGCTAACGGAATCTGATATCACAGAGCCTGAAGCACCACTTGCGGAAGCAGAAGAAGAGTTCAACTTCGATGAGTTAGAGCTTCCAGAATTCAACGAAGAAGATGCATTAGTTTCAATGGCCGATGAGCCTGCGTTAGCGGAACCTGAAATCGCTGAGCCTGAAGCGCCAGCTGCGCAAGCAGAAGAAGAGTTCAACTTCGATGAGCTAGAGCTTCCGGAGTTCAACGAAGAAGACGCATTAGCTTCGATGGCTGAAGAGCCAGCACTTACGGAATCTGAAATTGCTGAACCAGAAGCGCCAGTTGCGCAAGCAGAAGAAGAGTTCAACTTCGATGACTTCGAACTACCAGAGTTCAATGAAGAAGATGCTTTGGCATCAGTGACAGCAGAGGTAGCAAGTTCTGACTCTGACACTGTTGAACCTGAGGTTGTTAAAGAGCACTCAGAAGTCTCTCAAGCTGTACAACAAGCAGAGAATGACCATGACGCTCTGTTTGAAGTCTTCGCGCAACCAGAAGCTTTCAGTGCCGATTTAGAGCCTGAGCCGATCAATGACCTAGAGTCGGAATTAAATGACTTTGAAGAGTCTGCGATGGCGAACTTGTTGTCTGAAAATGCTGAATCTGAAGTATTTGATGGCAAGTTAGACAGCGACACCATTGCAAGTGCAGGTATGGACTTTGAAACCATGCTGGATGTTGGTGACGATTGGGATGGCTTTAAGCTGTCGCCAGAAAACACCTCATCAACGGCAGAGGTTCCAGAAGACCAGCGTGAAGTGTGGAGTTCATCAGAAGCACTTGCACAGCCTGAGATCGCACAAGAAAACTGGGGTGAGCAAGACGACCTAACCGATTTTGATCCGAAGAAAAATCAATTCATGACCATTGATGAGTTGATGGCTCAGGTAGACAAAGACGGTGGTGAGTTTGAAGAGCAAGAGCTCAAACTCGATGTGGGGTTGAATGAGTTCCCGGATGTGATTGGCGATATTGGTGATGTTGACGTAGATACCAATGCTGAAGCCGCTGGCAAGCTAGACCTAGCAAAGATCTACCTTGAAATGAACGACCCTCAAGGCGCGATTAAACTGTTAGAGGAAGCGATCGTCTACGGTGAGGATGATATTCGCCGAGAGGCTAAAACTCTCATCGATACGATTAACGGTCGATAAGTAAAAAGGGGTAGCAAACGCTGCCCTTTTTTGTATCTGGAAGGACTTACGTATATACTTCCCGCCCCATTTTAGAGTTCGAAGGTTAAAATGAGAATCGCATTAGGTATCGAATACAACGGTACAAACTACTTTGGTTGGCAACGCCAAAGAGACGTGAAAAGTGTCCAAGAAGAGCTAGAGAAAGCATTATCTGTGGTCGCGAACCATCCTGTCGAAGTACAGTGTGCAGGTCGTACCGATGCTGGCGTACATGGCACTGGTCAGGTCGTTCACTTTGACACCAACGTGAGTCGTAAAATGGTGGCTTGGACCATGGGCGCAAACGCGAACATGCCAAGTGATATCGCTGTCCGCTGGGCAGTGGAAGTGAACGATGATTTCCATGCTCGATTCTCAGCAACCGCACGTCGTTACCGCTACATCATCTTCAACCACGCATTGCGTCCTGGTATTTTAAATTCTGGCGTTAGCCACTATCACGGTGAGCTAGACGAGAAGAAAATGCATGAAGCAGGTCAGTACCTGTTAGGTGAGAACGACTTTAGTTCATTCCGCGCTGCGCATTGCCAGTCCTTGAGCCCATTCCGCAACTTGATGCACCTTAATGTGACCCGCCATGGTGATTACATCGTGATTGACATTAAAGCGAATGCTTTTGTCCACCATATGGTGCGTAACATTACTGGCAGCCTGATCAAGGTAGGTCGTGGCGAAGAAAAACCAGAATGGATCAAGTGGCTACTTGAAGCAAAAGACCGCAAATTAGCAGGTGCAACAGCGAAAGCTGAAGGTCTGTATTTAGTGGATGTGGACTACCCAGAAGAGTTTGGATTGCCACAAGTTCCGATCGGTCCGCTGTTTTTGCCAGATAATTTGAACTAAATTTGCGATTTTGTTTCAAAATATCGGTACTTTAGACTGGATACGTGCAGAAACTGTGCGTTATTAATGATATCAAAAATAGGTACAACCAGTTTTTTATCTACAGTCGCGGCAAGATATGTTTTAATCCATCCGCAATATTCCCGAATTTATATCTTTCGCAATGAAGCGGAAGAGTTGAGAGAAAAGGTCTTCCATGAGTTGGCTTGAAAAGATTTTAGAGAAAAGCAACCTAGTAAGTTCACGTAAAGCCTCTATTCCTGAAGGCGTGTGGACCAAATGTACTTCTTGTGAGCAGGTTCTGTACCATGCTGAGCTTGAGCGCAACCTAGAAGTTTGTCCTAAGTGTAATCACCACATGCGCATGAAAGCGCGTCGTCGTCTAGAAACATTCTTAGATGAAGGTGAACGCGTAGAGCTTGGCACTGAACTTGAGCCACAAGATAAACTGAAGTTTAAAGATTCTAAACGCTACAAAGAGCGTATCTCTGCAGCGCAAAAGAGCAGCGGCGAGAAAGATGCACTGATCGTAATGCAAGGTGAATTGCTGGGCATGCCACTAGTGGCGTGTGCGTTCGAATTCTCTTTCATGGGCGGTTCAATGGGTTCTGTTGTTGGTGCACGCTTTGTTAAAGCGGTAGAAGCAGCAATTGAAAACAACTGTGCGCTTGTTTGTTTCTCAGCAAGTGGCGGTGCGCGTATGCAAGAGGCACTGATGTCTCTAATGCAAATGGCGAAAACCAGTGCAGCACTTGAGCGTCTTTCTGACAAAGGCCTACCATTCATCTCTGTACTGACTGACCCAACAATGGGTGGTGTATCAGCGAGTTTGGCAATGCTAGGTGACATTAACATTGGTGAACCTAAAGCACTTATCGGCTTTGCAGGTCGCCGTGTAATCGAACAGACAGTACGTGAAGATCTTCCTGAAGGCTTCCAACGTAGTGAGTTCCTTCTTGAGCACGGTGCGATTGACATGATCGTTGACCGTCGTGAAATGCGTCAGCGCGTGGGTGGTCTAGTGGCTAAGCTAACTAACCACAAGTCTCCTATGGTGGTTTCGGTTAACGAATCTCCAAATGAAGAACCATATTCTGTACCAGAAGCGGACGAAAAAGGGTAAAGTATCAGCTAACATAAAAACCAAAGAAATTAATGGTTAAAGTTAGATGACCCAAAACTCTATTCCTCAAGCCACATCCTCTCTAACGATGTGGCTTGATTATTTAACAAATCTCCACACTTCAGCTATCGACCTTGGCTTAGACCGTGTTCAAGCGGTAGCGCAAAAAGCCAACCTCACCAAACCTGCTCCTACTGTGATTACTGTTGCCGGCACCAATGGCAAGGGATCAACGTGTGCATTGATGGAAGCCATTCTGTTAGATGCAGGCTACTCAGTGGGTGTATACAGCTCTCCACACTTAATTCGTTACAACGAACGTGTACGCATCAATGGCGTGGATGCAGAGGACAGCAAACACTGTGAAGCGTTTGATTACGTTGAGCAGCAACGCGGCGATATTAGTCTAAGCTTGTTTGAATTCGGTACGTTAGCCGCACTTCGTATTTTCCAAGTTGAGAAAGTCGACGTAGTTCTGCTAGAAGTTGGCCTCGGCGGGCGTTTAGATGCAACAAACGTTGTGGATCATGATGTCTCTGTTATTACCAGCTTGGCTATCGACCATGTGGATTGGCTTGGTGATGACATCAATGTAATTGGCTTTGAGAAAGCGGGCATTTACCGTGCTGGTAAACCTGCGATTTGTGGCCAACCAACGCCGCCAGCAACCGTTGCTGCGCACGCTGATGACATTCAAGCTGAGTTCTTCCAAGTTGGCATCCAGTTCGATTACCAATTGACTGAGAAAGGCTGGAAGTGGACCAGTGGTGCATTTGCATTAGAAGACCTACCAGTTCCATCGCTACCGCTACCAAATGCAGCAACAGCTTTAATGGCACTTGGCGCTTCAGAATTGCAAATCACTGACATTAATATCGTTAATGGCTTGAATAATGCTCGTCTAGCTGGCCGAATGCAGGTTCTGCAAACGAGCCCAGAAATCGTTCTTGATGTCGCGCACAACCCTCACTCAGCTGAATACTTAGTTGAGAAGGTGAAACGCCAATACGCGGATAAGAATATCCACGTTGTGGTCGCTATGCTGCACGATAAAGACATCAAGGCAACAATCGAAGCATTAACTCCAATTGCAACACAATGGTACCCAGCATCGCTAACTGGCCCACGCGCGGCGACAGCAGATGAACTGTGCCAATACTTACCTCAAGGTCAAGTTCAGTTCCAAACCCCAGTCGAAGCGTTTGAGAGCGCGCAGAAACACGCCGCTCAAGCCGATGTTATTTTGGTGGTTGGTTCATTCCATACAGTGGGCGAAGTGTTGGAGCATTGGCAATCAAATAATGAGTAATCAAAGGTAATTTGATGGCAAGTAAATTCCAAAGTCGTTTAGTCGGCACCATCATTCTAGTCGCGGTGGGGGTCATCGTACTTCCAGACGTACTAGATGGTAAGAAACTGCACTACAAAGAAGAGTTTGCCAGTATTCCTATCAAACCTGAACTTGATAGCGATGTGGAGAACTTCGAAATACTAGAGCCTGTAGAAGATGATGTCTCTTTGCCTGAATCTCCGGTTACGGCAACGGTAGATGAATCTGAAGAGCCTCAAGTCGCCGTTTCGGAGCCAGAACCAGAGCCAGTTACCCAACCAGAAGAAACGAAACAACCTGAACAGGTGGAAGTTGCGGTTCGTCCAGTTGAAGAAAAAAATCAATATGAAGATTCTGCTTGGATCATTCAGTTGATGGCACTGAAAAATCATGAGAATGCTGTTGCATTAGTAGAGGATTTACAGAAGCGTGGTTACCAAGCTCATGTAAAAAAAGAGACAGCTTTTACTCGAGTGATTGTTGGTCCTGATGTATCAAAAAGTAAACTTGAACGACAGGTCAAGGAATTACAAAAAATTACAGGCTCAAAAGGTCAATTGCTTAAATTTAAGCCATTAAATCCATAAGAAAACGTTTGCGTCAGCATTTTTTCTGTTAAAATGCGCGCCAACTTAAGATGAAGAAAACATGAATTGGTTAGATTTTGTCATTTTAGGTGTGATCGGATTTTCAGCTCTGATCAGTTTAGTTCGCGGTTTTGCTAAAGAAGCTTTGTCTTTGGTGATTTGGTTTGGAGCATTTTTTATCTCCAGCAACTACTACGCCAAATTGGCGGTGTACTTCACCAACATCGAAGATGAAATGTTTCGAAACGGAGCCGCAATTGCGGCGTTATTCGTCGCAACCTTAGTGGTTGGTGCAGTGGTGAATTACGTCATTGGTCAACTGGTACAAAAAACAGGGCTATCAGGTACTGATCGAATTCTCGGTGTGGTGTTTGGTGGTTTACGCGGAGTACTGATTGTTTCTGCGGTGCTGTTTTTTATGGATGCGTTTACTGCATTCCCAAGCTCGGATTGGTGGAAAGAGTCACAGTTGGTCCCTGAGTTCAGCCGTATCATCGCCCCATTCTTCGAGCATTTAAAAGCAACATCAAGTTTTCTGTCTGGCACTATCTAGTAGTGCCAGCTACTGTCGCAAATCGAGGATTAGGACATGTGTGGTATTGTTGGAATCGTGGGCACAACGCCTGTAAACCAGTCTATTTATGACGCGTTAACGGTGTTACAGCATCGTGGCCAAGATGCCGCTGGTATTTGTACCATAGAAAGCAATCGTTTTCGTCTGCGTAAGGCGAACGGTTTAGTGAAGGATGTGTTCGAAGCAAGACACATGCAACGCTTACAAGGTGAGGTTGGTATCGGTCACGTTCGTTACCCAACCGCTGGCAGTTCAAGTGCCTCTGAAGCTCAACCTTTCTACGTAAACTCTCCTTTCGGTATTACACTTGCCCACAATGGTAACCTGACTAACGCTCATGAAGTTCGTCAGAAGCTGTTTGAAAAAGATCGCCGCCATATCAACACCACTTCAGACTCAGAAGTACTTCTAAACGTACTTGCTCATGAGATCGATACGGTAAAAGGTAACGTTACGGCGGATGACGTTTTCCGCGCTGTAACGAATGTACACCGCACCATCCGAGGCGCTTATGCTGTCGCAGCGATGATCATCGGTCATGGCATGATTGCTTTCCGTGACCCACATGGTATTCGCCCTTTATGTTTAGGTAAGCGTGAAGTCGAAGGCAGAACAGAGTACATGGTGGCTTCAGAATCTGTAGCACTGGATGCGGTTGGTTTTGACTTTGTTCGTGATGTCGCACCAGGTGAAGCGATTTACGCAACGTTTGAAGGCGAGTTGTTTACCAAGCAATGTGGCGACAATCCAAAACTGAACCCATGTATCTTTGAATTCGTCTACTTCGCTCGTCCAGACTCATTTATTGATAAGATCTCGGTTTACAGCGCTCGTGTTGAAATGGGTAAAAAGCTGGGTGACCGTATCCGCGAAGATTACGCAGATCTTGATATCGACGTGGTTATCCCAATTCCTGAAACATCGTGTGATATTGCGCTGCAAATTGCACAAGCCATTGATAAACCATACCGCCAAGGCTTTGTGAAAAACCGTTACGTAGGCCGTACGTTCATCATGCCGGGTCAACAGCAACGTAAGAAATCTGTTCGTCGTAAGCTAAATGCTATTCGTTCTGAGTTCAAAGATAAGAATGTACTACTTGTCGATGATTCTATTGTTCGTGGTACAACTTCAGAGCAGATCATTGAGATGGCTCGTGATTCCGGTGCGAACAAAGTGTTTATGGTTTCAGCAGCTCCTGAAGTGCGCTTCCCGAACGTTTACGGTATCGATATGCCAAGCGCGACAGAGCTGATTGCACACGGTCGTGATAACGAAACCATCTGTAAGCAAATTGGCGCAGATGCACTGATTTATCAGCGTTTGGATGACTTAGTTGAAGCGGTTGGTCTTGGCAACCAAGACATTACTCAATTCGATACGTCTGTGTTTAACGGTGAATACGTGACCGGTGATATCGACCAGCAATATCTAGATTTCCTTGATGGCCTGCGCAACGATGATGCGAAAACGCAACTCGAGATTCAGCAAGATTTAGCAAACCTAGAGCTGCACAACGAAGGTGCTTAAATCGCGCTGCTAAAGACATAAAAAAACCAGAGCTTCGGCTCTGGTTTTTTGTATCTGTGCTCAACATTAATGAATGTTGTAGGCGATCACGAAGTCGATGAATAGTCGAACTTTTTCTGGTAGGTGATCTTTGTGGTTGTAAAGCATGTAGATGTCACGTGGGTTTGCGCTCCAATCTGGCAATATGCGCACGAGATCGCCACTTTCGATGTACTCTTTGATCATCACATCAGGCATCAATGTAATGCCAAGACCTTCCGAACAAGAGCTACGAACAACGTTCAGTGCGTTTGCTTGAAAACGACCACGCTCTACGTTCACCACAGACTCGCCCTTGCTGTTAATCAGCGTCCACTTGATAAGTGGTGAACCTTTTAGCAAAGAGTGGTTAGAAAGCTCTTCAGCGTGATTTGGCGCAGGGTTTGCGCACAAGTAATCAGGACTCGCGACCAGAATGTCTTTCACTTCACCGATTTTACGTGCAATCAGGCTGGAGTCACGTTGTGGGCCAACACGGAAGATCACGTCCCACTCTGTAGGATCAAGTTGATCGGCATTGCTTTCCGTTGTCAGTTCGATGTTGATATCTGGGTACTGTTTCATGAACGCATTGAACATGGGCATCATCATGCGCTTTGTCAGGTTGTACGGGGCTGAGATTTTTATCTTGCCCGATGCCCCACGACAGTCATCCGTAATCTCTTCAGCGGTTGAGGTTAGGCGTTGCAACAGTGGTGAGCATTCATGGTAAAAGCGTTCCCCGGCTTCAGTCAGAGAAAGCTTACGCGCATGACGGTTCAGCAATCGAAGATTGACAGAGTCTTCTAGCGCTTGAATGCGTCGGGTGATGGTTGCCACCGGAATCATGGTTTTTCGCGAAGTTGCGGTATAGCTCCCATTTTCGACAACCAATCGAAATAGGTTTAGATCATCTAATTTCATATTTCCAGACACATTAAACTACCGTTTATGGCTAATTTATAATTAACTTTGTGATCAAAGTTTGCTTTAAGTCAACATGTTGCACCATTTGAACACAGCATAGCGCTTTTAGTAAACACTGATAAACCATGGAATATTTGTATAAACGTCAATTTAAGGCTACGGTTTATAACAAGGTGAAAGGGCCTGACGTCTTGCTGCACAACGTTTTGTAAGATGTAAATACAACAAAAATAATAACGTAGAAATTTGTTTTTTGACTGAGCTTTGTGAGGTGCAAAGGTATGTTTAAGACTCACAGTCAAACGGCAATGGTCTCGGCGCAAGAAATGGTCAATCAAAAACTCATCATGTTGGTGGACGATGACCCGATATTTCGTAAAGTGACTAGTGCTTATTTGGAAAGTCAGGGTTTTAAGGTAGTCGAAGCTGAGAATGGCCTTGAGGCACTTCAACAACTAAGGGAATGCCACCCAGATCTTGTCTTGTGTGACTTATCTATGCCCGTGTTAGACGGGATCGAATTTGTCGAGGAAGTTAGTCTAGAGTATCCGTCGATGCCATTAATCGTCGTTTCTGGGACCGATGAGATGTCAGACGTTGCGAAAGCATTGCGTTTCGGCATCAAAGACTTTTTACCAAAACCAATCGGAAACTATGAACATTTGTCTCAAGCGATAGAAAACACGCTTGAGGATTCAGACTGTCATTTTGCGGAGCAACGCGACTTTTCAAGTCAGTGGTTCCGTGTTGATGACGGTGGGGAAATGCCAGATGAACAAGAACTTCATTGGCATTTAGAGTATTTACAACAAAACCCAAACGCAGCGCGGGACTTGCTTCATGCTCTGCTCCCTGAGAAAGACACTTCGCAGGGTGATTGGAAGTGCTCGTATCGTTTACTTCAATCTACCGATGTCATGCCTTTAGTGTTTGATTATCGGTGGTTGATGAACGGTCAATTCGCTTTCTACCTGGTGGATTCAGCTTCGTTAGAAAAAGACGGTGTCGCGACTACGCTATTAGTTCGTGCGTTATTCGATGATTACTTACGTAACTTAAAAAGCTTTAGCGCCGATCTGAAAGACATGGTTGAAATCATCGAAAAGGGCATTCAGTGCTCTGAGTGTGCGGGCGCAGTAGATGCCGTTTTTGGTATTGCGGATCTAGCCTCGGCTTCGGTTTCGATTCTACCAGCGGGGCTTGATAGTCAGTGGTCTGATGGCCATGAAAATCAACACATAGCAGCTGCAAATAAACTTGGTGATGGAAGTTTGAAAAATTTCATTACAAGAGATTTGCCTCTGAAAACGAACGGGCAACTCTCTATCGGTTGTCTTGGTTCATCGAGCTTTAGTCTTAACATCATCCGATTAAACCGTCTGATGTAACTAGCGATCACTGCAGCTAATAATCATTGTAAAAAAGCAGCTTTTTGAAGCTGCTTTTTTATTGCCTGCCGCAACCACTTGGCGAGCAAATTTTGCTCAATAGCCTTACTTTTTACTGGTGTTTAGTATTTGCTGTTTAAGGTATAGTCAGCGCTTAAAACAATAATGACCCATTTATGCAACGATAATTTAATGATGCGTAGGTGGGAGAAGTAAAGTCAACAAGTGAGAAGAAGCAACATGGCAGACAAAGATTTTAAAGAACCTTATAATATTTTTTATTTTCTAGGTTTCATTGCAGTCCTTTTGATCCCAACTTTACCTGCAACGCTAACTTGGATTCGCGTAATGAACGGTTACGCAGGTTTTTAATCGAACGATTGTCTACTGGAGTCCACTATTCGTATTAAGCGTTACTTTTTGAATATTGCTGGTGGACTCTGCATTATGCTCGGCATTGCCGGTATCGTCCTTCCTCTATTACCCACAACACCGTTTATTCTTCTCGCTAGCGCTTGCTTTATGCGTGGTAGCCCTACGTTTCATCGTTGGTTGCATGATCACAATACATTTGGCCCTATGCTGGAGAATTGGCACAAAAACCGCGCTGTCACGCGCAAGGTAAAACAACGTGGTGCGTTCTTCATCGTGCTGAGTTTCACTGTTTCTATCATTGTTACGCCCATTACTTGGGTGAAAATTGCGCTTTTAGTGATGCTAATCGTTTTACTGAGTTGGTTTATGCGTCTACCTGTGACTGAGTTGGTTGCTGACAGGGAAGAAAATCACTAAGATTGTAGAGAATAGTGTGCCCGCTCTTCGAGTGGGCGTTTGTATTTTCAGCGTCTGAGACTTCAATTCAATTGAGCTCATAGCGGTGAAAACCTATTGTTTGTTGCCCTCATATATACTGCGATAAGAACAGAGGGTGATGAGCCAATCTAAGTAAATCGGTATTATGACTACAGAAACAATTTCACTGATCAGATCTAGCATCAAAAGCATTCAAGATTACCCAAAACCAGGCATTCTTTTCCGCGACGTAACTAGCCTTCTTGAAGACGCAAAAGCGTACCAAGCAACGATTAACCTATTGGTTGAGCGTTACAAAGACATGGGCTTTACAAAAGTGGTTGGTACAGAAGCGCGTGGTTTCCTATTTGGTGCACCTCTAGCACTTGAACTCGGTGTTGGCTTTGTTCCTGTGCGTAAGCCAGGCAAATTGCCTCGCCCTACAATCGCTCAATCTTACGAGCTTGAGTACGGTGTTGATACGCTAGAAATTCATACTGATGCAATCGTAGAAGGCGATAAAGTATTGGTTGTTGACGATCTGCTAGCAACTGGCGGCACAATTGAAGCAACAACAAAACTGATCCGCCAACTTGGTGGTGAAGTAGAGCACGCTGCATTCGTTATCAACCTACCAGAAATTGGTGGTGATAAGCGCCTAGAAGGTCTAGGCCTGAACGTATATAGCATTTGCGAGTTTGAAGGACACTAATACATTCAATGAGTTATTTAGCTTTAGCGCGAAAATGGCGTCCTAACAAGTTTGATCAAGTCGTCGGGCAGAACCATGTCCTGACGGCTCTAGAAAACGCGTTAGCGCAAAATCGCTTACACCATGCGTACCTATTTAGTGGCACGCGAGGCGTTGGTAAAACGTCGATTGGCCGACTGTTTGCTAAGGGCCTGAACTGTGAAACGGGGATTACTGCTAACCCTTGTGGTGAGTGTGATACCTGTCGTGAGATTGATGAAGGTCGCTTTGTTGACCTATTAGAGATCGATGCAGCTTCTCGTACTAAAGTTGAAGACACTCGTGAACTGTTAGACAACGTTCAATACAAACCTGCTCGTGGACGTTTTAAAGTGTACCTCATCGATGAGGTACACATGCTTTCGCGTCACTCTTTCAATGCGCTGTTAAAAACGCTTGAAGAGCCGCCGGAGTATGTGAAGTTCTTGTTGGCTACGACGGATCCACAAAAACTGCCAGTGACGATTTTGTCGCGCTGTTTGCAGTTCCACCTCAAGCCAATCAGTGTTGATGATATTCATCAGCAACTTGACCATATTCTGGAAAAAGAACAAGTCTCTGCAGAAGCAAGAGCACTTGGCATGATCTCGCACGCTGCAGATGGCAGTATGCGTGATGCACTTAGCCTTACTGACCAAGCTATCGCCCTAGGTAACGGTACGATTCAAACCGATATCGTAAGCCATATGCTTGGGACGATCGATACAGACCAAGCGATTCACTTGCTAGAGTCGATCAGCAGTAAGCAACCTCAACAGGCGATGGACAAAATCCAGCAACTTGCATCAAACGGTGTCGAGTGGGATGGATTGCTACAACAATTGGCGTCGCAGCTTCACCGTGTCGCGATGTACCAAGCTCTGCCATCGACCTTGGATCAGGCGCAACCTGATGCCGAAAAAATCGAATTGTTAAGTAAAGCTCTCACACCACAAGATGTTCAGCTTTACTACCAAATTGCTTTAAAAGGTCGTGAAGATCTGACGTTATCACCAAATGGTCGGGTCGGCATGGAAATGATCGTATTGCGCATGATGGCATTCCGTCCGTCAGCAAATAATAGCGCAAACGTGATTTCTACTTCATCACAGCCTCAAGTCGCGCCGACATCAAGCGTGAGCCCATCATCGCAAGCGGCTCCGCAGTCATCGCCACAACGGCCACCGCAGCAACAAGCTCCAGTGGCTCAGGCGCCTGCACAGCACATGCAAAGCCGACCAACGCCGTCAGCGCAACATCAAGCGCCTGCTCAGTCGATGAGTCAGCCGGCGACACAATCTCCGGCTTCGATGAATGAAGCGCCGCAGTACCAACCTGAGTATCAGGGTGGCTACGATATGGCACCACAATACGATATGGCTCCGCCGATGAGTGAGAACTCTGCACCAACGCAGCAAGCTCTTCAACAAGCTCAGTCACAAGAGAGTGCGCCGGCACCAGCTCGCAGTAACTTGAGTGGCCTGCGCCACCAATTGCGTTCACAGCGTCAGGGGCAGCAACAGCAAGCACCTGGACAAAGTGGTGGTCCAAAAAAGTCTAACGCGACATCTGCACAAAAAGAATCGGTTATTGACCGTCTAGCGCAATTGCATGGCAATTCCGCGCAGGTGTCGCCTAAGTCTACTCCTCAAGCTGAAAAACAAGCTCCAGAGGATGAAGCGTACCGTTGGCGACCAACCAAACCGGTTGAAAAGAAAGCCAATACGCAATTGACACCTACGCAGCTCAAGCAAGCGCTAGAGCACGAAAAGACGCCAGAAATGGCGCAAAAACTGGTTGATGAATCGCTAGAGAAAAGCGAGTGGGCGAACCTGATTAGCAAGATGGATACGCCTAAGTTGGTTGAACAACTTGCATTAAACTCGCATTTCAACAAAGAAGGCTCGACAGTTTCGCTACAATTAAGAGGCAGTCAGGCACACTTGAACACCGACAGAGCGCAAAGTGAGCTGCACAGTGCACTGAACCATGTGTTGGGTGAAGAGTGTCATCTGAGTATTGATGTTAGCGAAAGTGGTGAGACGCCACTAGAGTTGAGAGATAGACTCTATCAAGAGAAATTACAGCAAGCGCTGAACAGTTTAGAAAACGATCCACACGTTCAGTTCATCGAACGTCGATTCGCTGCAGAGCTTGATAAAGATAGTGTACGCCCTATCTAAAAATTGAACGGAATGGGGTTGAAAACCCAAAGTGACAACCCCATTAACAGATGCAACACCTAATTAAACCAGAGAGATAAACATGTTTGGTAAAGGCGGTATGGGCAACCTAATGAAGCAAGCCCAGCAAATGCAAGATCGCATGCAAAAGCTTCAAGAAGAAATCGCGAATATGGAAGTAACTGGCGAGTCTGGTGCTGGTCTAGTTAAAGTTACAATCACTGGTAGTCACAGTGTGCGTCGTGTAGAAATCGATGAAAGTCTGATGGAAGACGACAAAGAGATGCTAGAAGATCTTATCGCTGCAGCATTCAACGATGCAGCACGTCGCGTTGAAGAAACTCAAAAAGAGAAAATGGCTTCAGTAACTGGCGGTATGCAACTACCACCAGGCATGAAAATGCCATTCTAATCTGCTGAATTCTAACTAAGCGGATTTTCAATGCGTACCAGTCATATGCTGGAACAATTGATGGAGGCCTTACGTTGTCTACCTGGGGTTGGCCCCAAGTCGGCGCAGCGTATGGCCTTTCATTTGTTACAGCGTGATAGAAAAGGCGGTCTGCAACTAGCAGACGCGCTTAGCCAAGCAATGACAGAAATTGGCCATTGCACCGAGTGTCGTACTTTCACTGAAGAAGAAGTTTGTCATATTTGTACTAACCCAAAACGCCAAGAAAATGGTCAGATTTGTGTGGTAGAAAGTCCGGCAGACATCGCAGCAGTAGAAGCAACGGGTCAATACTCGGGTCGATACTTTGTACTGATGGGGCATTTATCACCGCTGGACGGAATTGGTCCAAGTGATATTGGTCTAGATGTATTGGATTACCGTCTGCGCCGAGGAGATATCTCTGAGGTGATTCTCGCTACCAACCCAACGGTAGAAGGGGAAGCGACGGCTCATTACATCGCAGAACTTTGTAAAGAACACCAAGTGGAAGCAAGTCGCATTGCACACGGTGTACCAGTAGGTGGCGAGCTTGAGCTCGTGGACGGGACTACCTTGTCACACTCCCTTCTGGGTCGACACAAGATTTAATAAAAAAGCCGCTGAATTCAGCGGCTTTTTTGATCTTGAGGTTCGAGAATCAATTAATCGTTTGATTCTGTACCAAGCAGATTTTTGTAGATAAGTGCACCTAGAATACCACCAACGATTGGTGCTACCCAGAATAGCCAAAGCTGAGAAACCGCCCAGTCGCCAACAAATACCGCAACACCAGTACTACGTGCTGGGTTAACCGATGTGTTTGTCACAGGGATGCTGATTAGGTGAATCAGTGTCAAACATAGACCGATAGCGATAGGTGCAAAGCCTTGTGGTGCACGTTTGTCTGTCGCACCCATGATCACGATTAGGAACATCATCGTCATCACAACTTCAGTCACTAAAGCTGCAACCATTGAATATTGGCCTGGAGAATGCGCGCCGTAACCGTTCGCAGCAAAGCCAGAACCAACCACGTCAAAGCCCGCTTGACCCGTTGCGATCACGTAAAGTATGCCACCTGCAATCACACCACCAATCACTTGTGCGATGATGTAAGGCACTACGTCTTTAGTATCAAAGCGACCACCGGCCCACAAACCGATGGTTACTGCTGGGTTTAGGTGACAACCTGAGATATGGCCAATAGCAAATGCCATAGTAAGAACGGTTAGACCGAACGCAAGAGAAACGCCCAACAGGCCAATGCCCACATCAGGGAAGCCAGCCGCTAACACTGCACTACCACAACCACCAAGCACTAACCAAAAAGTACCAAAAACCTCTGCCATGTATTTATTCATATTGTTTCCTATTGCGGATTTAGATTACCCGCTGAACATAGTAGAGAATTGTCAGAAAAGTGTGAGTTGAAGCACGGAAATTAACCAAAATGCCAGATATGAGCGTTTCTGTCTCATACATGAAACGAAATGAGTAAGGAGAGGGTAGGTGGATGAGTTGAAAGGAAAACCTCGGCTATCGTTATAGATATTGATAACCGAGGCGAGAGGAAGCGTTAGCTAAAAGCAATAAATGGTGAGATACACAACAAGATGCCCGTAGCGATGATCAAGTAAAGTGAAGCGCCTTTGTATTTATGTAAGGAAGGCACTTGGTATACCAAGTAAGCTGGGATTAAACAGCCGATCAAACCGAAGATTGGGCTACATACTGACGTGAAGCTCAACACAGGTAAGTTGAGTACGATTGCTCCCCAAGCCATTAGGATGGCAAATAAGATGATGCCTTTGGTGACGAGTTCGCGATTGATTTGTTCTTCTGGCATCACTTTTTTCAATGCCAACATCGCAAGGCCTTGGCAAGAATCACGGAAGCCAAGGTAAACACCAAAGAAGGCTGTCATTACAGAAAAGATGTTCAACATCAGGCTAAGCAGTTTAAGCGTCGTGCCGTCCATGCCTTGTGCTACCATTGCAAGCGCAGATATGTTCTCGCTTGCTGCACGAACTGCTTGTTCATGAGACATCGCCAACGTGAAAGAAATCGCGTAGAAAAACACGGTCACAAATAAAATGCCAAAAGCGATATTCATAGCGCGCATCGCTTTAAAACGGGCAACTTCAATAGATTTCTCTTTCGAACGGTAAGAGATCACCATCGGACTCAAGCTTTGAATAAACAAGATAGAAGTAAGGGTGAACGGCAGCAGTTCAATCGCATCTTTTAAGCCAGCACCAGCAGTTGGTACCGTACCGACGTTAGCTAAATCCCACTTTTCTACCATCATGAAACCCAACAGTGCAACGGTGCAGAGCTTAATTAGCACTAAGCCCGTACTGACTTTAAATAAGATCTTTTCGCCACGAGATGCGATCGCTACCAAAACGCAAACCAATGCTAGACCATACAACGGGTTTTCCGACAACAGCCCCTCAGTGATACCAAAGCTGTGTAGGAAAGAGGCTGAGTCATTATTGATTGCTGTCGAGTATACGAATACCCAAATCACCAATATGATGAAGTAGAGCACGCCTAACAAAGCGCCCCATTTATTACCAAGGTAACCTGAGATAACCCCCGCATAGTCTTGACACTTCGGAGAGGTGGAAAGCGTGTTAATAAATAGGCGTTGGAACAAGTACATCGCTGGATAACCAATCACCGCGGAGGCAAGAAATACCCATATGCCAAGTACGCCCACCTTTACTGGAAGAAAAACAATACCAGCACCGATTGCCATGCCGATGCTCATGATTACCCAGCCCCAGTCAGTGCTATCAAACTTAGTTGCTGCTTTCCATTCTGTGGCTGTCATTCCGGCTTTAACGTGAGGTGGTTCTTTAGTTATTGGAAGAGTTTGTGTAGGTACAGTAACGCTCATTGTCGTTTTCTCTTTGTTAGTATGAATTTTTCTCAAATCTATTTGATAAAAAGATTAACAACAATTTTTTGTGGAAAATTCAGATAAATTTGAGTTATCGGCAAAATTACTCAATGAAATCTGAATTTAGATCGATTTTTGTGATCTGGAGTGGTTGTTTTGCTCATATATAGTTGAAAGAATAGCTTTGAAACGAAAGCGAATGCTGAATTTTACGACTAAAACTAAAAACTATATGAGGATTAACATGAAAGAATTGATCGCTTCAGAGCACGCTCCTGCCGCAATTGGCCCATATTCACACGGTACCACTTACGGGGATTTGATTTTTACTTCTGGTCAGCTCCCAGTTGATAGCGCGACAGGTAAAGTAGTAGAGGGAGGGGTTACTGCTCAAAGTCATCAATCTCTAATGAACTTAAAACATGTGCTTGAAGCTGGTAACGGCAGTTTAGATACGGTTCTAAAAACGACGTGTTACTTGGCAAACATTAGCGACTTTGCGGAATTCAACAAAGTTTATGCAGAGTTTTTCCAAAAAGATTGCCCAGCACGAAGCTGCTTTGCGGTGAAAGATCTTCCGCTAGGTGTTTTGATTGAAGTTGAAGCGATTGCTAGTAAAAAGTAATACGGAGAATAAGCATGAATCAGCAATGGAACCAATATATCCAAATCATTAAGCAAGTTGTAAAACCTGCCCTCGGATGTACAGAACCCATTGCTGCTGCATATGCGGCAGCAGTTGCAAAGCGTGAGCTTGGATGCCAAACCCCGGACATGATTGAAGTACGTGTCTCAGATAACTTATTTAAAAACTCAATGGGGGTTTACGTTCCCGGCACTGGGAAAATTGGCCTTAAGATCGCGGCGTCAGTTGGCGCATTAGCGGGAGATCCAAACGCAGAACTGGAAGTGCTCGCTAAAATTAATCAAGACGATGTGACTGCTGCCCAGCAACTTATAGATGAAGAGCGAGTCAGTGTTGCTCGCATTGATACACAAGAATTTATCTTTTGCAGTGTCACCATGAGCGCTGGAGAAGACACAGTCTCGGTGACCATCAGTGGTGGACACACTAATATTATCCAGATCACTCGCAATGGAGCGGTGACGTTCTATGCCCCTTTGCAGCAGCGAGTCGCGACAGGATCAGTATGTGAAGGGGTTGATATCTCTATTAAGCAGATTTACGACTTTGCCCTTCAAGCGCCATTTGATGACATCAAGTTCATTCTGCAAGCGGCGGAACTCAACTCATCTTTAGCGCAAGAGGGTATCGACCGAGGTTACGGTTTAGAAATTGGCCGGACATTAAAAGGCAATATCGAACAAGGTTTACTTGGCAATGATCTGATGAGCCGAATTCAAATGATGACTTCTGCCGCATCAGATGCTCGAATGGGCGGCGCTACGTTACCAGCCATGAGTAACTTCGGCAGTGGTAATCAAGGTATCGCGGCAACTATGCCAGTGGTGATTGCAGCTGAAGCTTTCCAAAGTGATGAAGAGCACTTAGCACGAGCCCTGATCATGAGTCACTTAGGCGCTATATACATCAAGTCTTACTACCCCCCACTGTCTGCTTTTTGTGGCAACACGGTAACCAGTGCTGCAGCATCCATGGCGTTGGTATACCTAGCAGGTGGTTCGTTTGAGCAATCCTGCGATGCGATTCAAAACGTTATCAGTGATAGTTCGGGCATGGTGTGCGATGGCGCAAAATCCTCTTGTGCGATGAAAGTCTGCACTTCTTCAACTACGGCAGTACGCTCATATTTGATGGCGATGGGTAACCACAGTGTGAAGAATCAAGGTATAGTAGGCGACGAAGTTGAACAAACAATAAGAAACGTAGGCTCTATGGTTAGACTTGGTATGCCGTATACTGACAAATCTATTATCGATATTATGTCGGCCTAGCCTCAAAGTTTTTGCTAAGGGAAGTAAATTGCAGCTTAAGAAACTCACCAAAAGTGATTTAGATATTTTGAATTCAATGAAGAACGTCGTCGATGGCATTGCTCGTATGTACGGTGAACATACTGAAGTCGTTCTTCACAGTCTTGATGCAGAAGCACCAGAAATCATCAAAATTGCCAATGGCCATGTTACTGAACGTGGAGAAGGCGCGCCAATTACCAACTTAGCAAGAATGAAGCTACTTGAGGGCAAGGACGTGTCAGACTCGTATCTGACCAAAACCGCGAGCGGAAAGACCTTGCACTCGATCACCACCATCGTTCGTAACCCAAAAAATAAGCCTATCGGTCTACTTTGTATTAACGTGGATATGGATGTGCCGATGCAGGACTTCTTACGTTCAATCTTACCGCAGCAGCAGAACCCTTGTTGCACGGGAGCGAGCTCGCCAGAAACGTTTGCACGCAACATCGACGAAACCATCATTAGTACGATCGAAACCGTTCAGTCAGAAGTATGGACGAATGAGGCAATCACACCTTCCAAACGCAACCGAGAGTTGGTGACACGCTTACAAGGTTTGGGGATTTTTAAATACAAAGATGCGGTATTGATGGTGGCAAACCACCTAGGTATCTCGCGTGATACGATTTACCTTTACCTAAGGGAATTGGGTAACGATTAAGTGAGCTGCTCTAGCTCGGTAATGTTGCTCAAAGCTTCCTGATTAGTTTTGCCACATACGATCGGACACGGTTTGAAATCGTGGCAAACTTTTGGGCGTTCTGGTTTTCCGAACAGCTTGCACAGGTTATCGTCATTCAGTTGAATGCAACGTTCACCTGCTGGTTTGCCGTTTGGCATGCCCGGAATAGGGGAAGAGATACTCGGTGCAATACAGCACGCCCCACAACCTAATCGACAATCCATCTAAAAGCCCTCGTAAAAATGAAGGGGGCATTATGGACATTTCTCGCCAGATTGGAAGAGGTACGCGTAAATTCCTATCCATAAGATTACTTGGCTAAATACGAACAAATCTTACTCAATGCTCCTATCACTCCAGTAAGGCCGTAAAACTTGAATTTTGCCGTTCAGAGGGGTATAAAACGCACCCAATTCAATCCCATTCAGTAATAAGTAGTAAGCGTATGAGCACTCCATTTTGGCAAAGTAAATCGTTAGAACACATGACAGAAGAAGAATGGGAATCGCTCTGTGATGGGTGTGGCAAATGTTGTCTGCACAAGCTAATGGATGAAGATACGGACGAAATCTACTACACCAACGTGGCGTGTAGTTGGCTGAACAGCAAAACATGTTCGTGTAAAGACTACCCGAACCGTTTCACTTCAGGCGAAGAGTGCACCAAGCTGACGCGTGAAGATATTGATGACTTTACATGGCTGCCACACACTTGTGCATACCGCTTGTTGGCAGAAAACCAACCACTACCAGAGTGGCACCCATTAATCACTGGCTCTAAGTCTGCAATGCACGCTGCTGGGGAAAGTGTTAGAAACAAAGTGGTGTATGAAATCGATGTGGTGGACTGGGAAGACCACATTTTGAATCACCCAAATCGCTCATAGCCGAATGTAAACAAGCCTTTCATTATGAAAGGCTTGTTTGTTTTTAAGGGATTGAAAATCGCTCAACCTTTAATAAAGCGGTTGTAGACAAACAATACAACGAAAGCACCTAACGTTGCGGTGATGATGCTGCCTATATTCACGCCGTCTGCAGCGCCAAGGCCAACAAAGCTTCCTAAGAAGCCACCAACGAAAGCGCCCACGATACCCAGTACCATAGTGGCAATCCAACCGCCGCCATCATTACCTGGCATCAACCATTTAGCTAATGCACCTGCAATCAAACCTAGAATAATCCAAGATAGAAAGCCCATGATTTCTCCTTAATCTTTAATCAATTAGCGTTCAGTTCGCTTAAATGATAGTTCATTGTGGGTAATGTGCAGATTCTTCATCAGCTAATGACCATTGCAATGTAGCCCAAAATCAACACTAAGACAGAAGTTAGGGCGTAAGGGACAGGGTAGCCAATCGCAGGCATGTCACTGTGGCTGGCATCTTGAGCCCCTTTCATTGCCGGTGTGCTATTGCGTCCGCCAGCGCAGGCTCCGGCTAAAATCGCAGGATTCATTTTGCGGAAATACAAGCCGTATAACCAAGCTAACAGAGGTGGTACGAGTGCTGCTGTCACACCCAAGAGTGCAATCTTAATCACGATGATGCCTTGGAATGACGCTAAGATTTTCGGCCCAACGGTTGCCGCCAATACCGCGACAAATAGGTTTAGACCTATGTCTTGTAAAAAGCTTCTCGCGCCTTCGCTCATCGGGCCGCCAAAGCTTGGGTTACGGGTTCGCAAAAAAGAAAAGACGATTCCCGTTAGCATGCAGCCGGCTGATGTCCCTAACGCAAATGGAATGCCAGCAACGGTGACACTCAAATGACCAAAGACATAGCCAATAAGAAGGGAGAGGGCAAGGTAGAAGGTTTCAGTGACCGTGCTCTCTACAATCGGAACGCTATTGAGTTTGGACGCGGTTTGCTCGACACACCATTGGGATCCAGCAATGCGGACAACATCGCCCACTTCGACCTTAGTTTGCGGCAATAAAGGCTGCTGGTGGCCTTGTCGAAATATCGCTTTGAAATAAACGCCAAAACCCACTTCAGCATGCAATTGTGCGACCGTTTTCCCTGCGTGTTCGGATTTGCCTACGTGGATATCAGCCACTTCGATATCGACGTTTCTTGCTCTTGGTTCATCGACTTCGTTACCGATGTCCGCTTCGCCTTCGGCAATCAGCACGTGATACTCCCCTCGAATGCCAATCACATCATTTAACTCAAGTGTTGGATTGTCAGAAGCATCAATGACTTGGTCTCCTCGAACCACTTTCAGTACCGCGGCGTCAGGGAACTTCTGATACAGCTCTTGAACTGAACGACCGACGAGCTCTTGGTGTGAAACTTTGTAGGCTCTCACATCAATCGGAAGTACGCCGACATCGGAAAAGCCAAAAGTACTTGGCAATTTTTCGTTGTCGTCTCCAGTGGAGTATTCCGCTTCGGCGTCTTTGCCCGCTTTAACGGGATCGATACCAAATAGGGAAGGAAGGTACTTAATAAATAGGATGATTAAGACGGTTGAGAGAACATAACTGATTGCGTATCCGGCGGCGATGTTGGCACTGACATGATCAATACTCATGCCTTCAGGAGGAGTAAAGGCTCCCGAGCTTATTGCAGATTGTGCAACGCCCATTACGGCGGTCACAGTATAGCTTCCGGAAATGATGCCAGCCGCATAGCCCGGTTCTAGCCCCATTAATTTTGCGCCGATCACCACAATCGCGAAGTTGCTAAAGACCACAATGAGTCCAATAACCACAAAGTCGATACCGCCCCGTGCTAACCCAGAGAAGAATTGCGGTCCGACTTTCATTCCGATGGCGTACATGAACATCATCAAAAAGATGTCTGACACCAAGCCCGGTTCTTCAATTTTTAGCCCGTAAACAGAAAAGGAGGTCAACGCGAGAGCAACACCAACGACTAAGGTTCCGGCGGTTGTACCTAAGCTAACGCCTTTAAAGGTTAATCGGCCAAGTGGATAACCAATGGCGAGAGATAAAAAGAGAAAAACGAATGGGTTTTCTGACAAGTAACTAAAGAGAAAAGACATAGTGTCACCTGTTACCTAGTGAGTGGCAGAGCGAGGTACAACGCATATTCCTCGCTCTTGCGTGTAAGGTGGGAGCGTTAACCGTGATTGAAGTTGCTCGATTCGTCTGCATCACTGCCGTTAACAATCGGATGTTTGGCAAAGAAGTCGACGCAGTGTTGCAAATCGGCAATCAAAAGATCGGCCATGTCGCGGCTAAATCCGTGGCGAACCAAAATTCGCATGATCACCAGATCTTCGCGTTCTGCTGGCATGGCGTAAGCGGCGATCTGCCAACCTCTTGATCGAATGCGATCTGAGAGATCATAGAGGTTGAAGCCCGGATTCGCGTCTTCTTTGAGTGACCAACTCAGTGCAGGTATCCCGCCGTGTCCGTCGTAGATAATCTTGAACATGCCCATCTTCTCGACCTCCTCTGCTAGATATCGAGCGGTGTCGTAACAGGCTTGGTGGATTTTGCGGTAACCCTCTCGGCCAAGGCGAAGGAAGTTGTAGTACTGAGCAACGATTTGACCACCAGGACGGGAGAAGTTGAGGGCAAAAGTTGGCATGTTCCCGCCGAGATAGTTAACGTTGAAGATCAGATCTTCATGCAACGCATCCGCATCTCGCCAAACCACCCACCCAACGCCTAGCGGCGATAGACCAAATTTATGCCCAGAAGCGTTGATTGATTTGACTCTTGGTAAACGGAAATCCCACTCTAAGTCTGGATCACAGAAAGGAGCGAGGAACGCACCACTTGCGCCATCGACATGGATTGGAATGTCTAACCCCGTTTCCGCTTGGAGCCTATCCAGTGCATCATGCACCTCTTTTACAGGCTCATATTGGCACGTAAAAGTCACACCAAGTGTTGGCACCACACCGATCGTATTTTCATCACAGCGCTTGATCACTTCCTCTGGTGTCATGATTAAGCGATCGCCTTGCATTGGTATTTCGCGTAATTCAATATCCCAATAACGAGCAAACTTATGCCAACACACTTGTACCGGACCACAGATGAGATTAGGGCGGTCAGTCGGTTTGCCTTGCCTTTTCATTTTTTCGCGCCACGCCCATTTCAGAGCCATACCGCCGAGCATCGCAGCTTCACTGGAACCCGTCGTTGAACACCCCATCGGGTTTTCCGCATCTGGCGCATGCCAAAGGTCTGCCAACATGTGAACACAGCGAGACTCGATTTCTGCGGTTTGTGGGTACTCATCTTTGTCGATCATGTTTTTGTCGATGCATTCATCCATCAGCTTGTGTACTTCTTCTTCTACCCAAGTTTGACAAAATGTAGCGAGGTTCTGGCGAGAGTTGCCGTCGAGCATTAGTTCATCGTGTACCACTTGGTAAGCATGTTCCGGCGAGTGTTCTTCATCTGGAATACGATACTTGGGCATAACAACGGAAAGATCTTTCGATGAGTACACGTCATCGAGAATAGAGCCACGGACGGTCGATTTTTTATGAAGAGGCATGTGAAATCCCTTATCTTATTGAAACAATTGCGCTTGTTATCAGTAGTGATTGGTGTTCATAAGACAGTTTTGACTGCCAATTAAACGTAGCAGAGATTTTTATAGCCGTTGATTTTGTGACTCGTTGTTTGGGCTGTCGCACAGACTTTGTGCTGAGTTAAGCGAAGAATACAGAAGAAGTGGCAGCTGCAATCCCATATTTAGATTAAGAAAATTTGGATCCGCTGTAGGAACTTTGACGCATAATTTACTAAATGCTGCTCGGTTTGCGGATTCGTGTTGTAAACTTAGAGCATCTAATTTCAAGGATTTACATTCCGGCGCTTGGTCACCCCGATCAAGATTGTCTCTTACGAGGTAAAAATGACGTTACTATCCCCCCTAAAAGTGCGTTTTACACCATTTGTGGTGTTATTTATGGCGTTTGCTTTGACCATGAGTTCTTTTGTGGTTCGAGCAACAGAAAGCACAGAAACGGTCGTAGAAGTACCAAAGGTTTCTGCCGCTGAAAAAGCGATCGATAACATCAACCAAGACATCATCGATTTGTCTGAAAGCTTGAAACAAGCCAGTGGCGATGAGCGTGATGCACTACAACTGCAACTGTTCCAAAAAAATGAAGAGCTGCGCAGCCGCCTTGCGACAGCAATCAGCAACAAGTCGATTCCTCATGAGAAGCTGATTGAGCTTGTTCAAACTCAAGAGAAGTATTCAGAAGGCGCGGTCGTTTACCTAGATGACAAAGTCAAAACGCTCAATGAAGAAATTAATACTGCAAAAGACGAAGACAAACTGTCGTTAGTAAACAGCTATCGTGAATTGCAGCAGTACTTGGACGTCAGCTACGAATCAAGCTGGCAAAACCTGAACTGGCTGAAAACACTAGGTGTGCAAGATGAAGATGCGGAAGCGACATTCAAAGACAACGTTGATAAGCGCATGCGCTTGCTGTCTGCGTCGATTGAGTACTTGAATCAGCAAAGCGAAATCATCGGCTCACAAATTTCCTCTAGCCCAGAGTCAGAAAAAGCGTCTCTGCAGCTAAGCCAACTGATCCTAAAGCAACGACTAAATATCGCGACAGAGAGCCTACGCAATCTGATCACCATTGGCGATAAAGTTGGCCTAGAAACATCGGAATACAAGCGTCAGATCTTTGAGGTGACGGGTAGCATCACGCATGATTTGCTGAACACCAAAGTAATTCTGTCTATCTTGAGCCATTGGTCGAACTCAATGGTGGATTGGTTTGCTGAAAACGCACCACAACACATCTTCCAGTTGTTTGTGTTTGCTCTGATCCTGCTGATTGCCCGCGCACTGGCGAAGCTAACGCGTAAAGTGGTTAGCAAGACGGTGGCATCGAAGAACTTGAAGCTGTCACACTTGATGCAAGACTTCTTTATCTCGATGTCGGGCAAAGCCGTGTGGATCATCGGTATCATGGTTGGTCTATCTCAAATCGGCCTTAACCTTGCTCCAATCCTGACCGGTTTCGGTATTGCTGGTGTGATCATCGGTTTCGCATTACAAGATACGCTATCAAACTTCGCTGCGGGTATGATGTTATTGATCTACCGTCCGTTCGATGTTGGTGACTTTGTTTATGCCGGTGGTGTAGACGGTAAGGTAAGCCACATGAGCTTGGTGAACACCACAATCCGTACTTTCGATAACCAAATCATCATCGTGCCAAACAGCAAGATTTGGGGTGACGTGATTAAGAACGTGACACATGAGCGCATTCGCCGTGTTGATATGGTTTTTGGTATTGGCTACTCAGATGACGTACTAAAAGCAGAAGAAGTATTGGCAGATATCGTGACGTCTCACCCTTCAGTACTTCGCTCTCCAGAGCCAATGATCAAGCTTCATACACTGAACACTTCTTCAGTTGACTTCATTGTTCGTCCTTGGGTTAAAACGGATGACTACTGGGATGTTTACTGGGATGTGACCCGAGAAGTGAAACTGCGCTTCGATCGTGAAGGCATTTCGATTCCATTCCCACAACAAGATGTGCATCTACATATGGTGGAGAAGAAGGAAGCTTAATCGTTTCTCAATCAGACAAAACTAAGGCGCTCAAATCGAGCGCCTTTTTCATATCTCACAGCTTTATCTTAGTGTTAAAGCTCATCAAAAAAGGTGATGGTTGGTTCATTCGCTAGCAAGCCATCGATTTCACCTAGTAGCTTTTGGAAATGCGTTGTTTTGCAGTGTTCGTCAAACGCGGCTTGGTCTGCAAATTGCTCTTGGAATAAGAACTGGCTTGGATCGTTTTTATCTTGGAACAGTTGGTAGCGTAGGCAGCCGGTCTCGTTTCGAGTCGGTTCTAGCATGGCTTCTAGCGCTTGCTTAAGTTGTGTAATGGTGTCTGTTTTAGCGTGAAATGCAGCAGTTAAATGAATCATAGTTGTATTTACTTCTTTGTTGTTATGAAAGGTATCTTTATGACTGATACCGTTACTAAAGGTACCGACCTTGACGCTGCAAGAACTCAATTTTGTAGCCGTCTGGGTCGGTAATGAAGAAGAAGGTTGCTAAGTGCTTTTCCTGATGGTCAAAGACTTTGATGTCACTGGTTTCAATATCCAATGAGTTAAGGCGTCGATGTGTCGCCGCAATATCCTCCACACTTACAGCAAGGTGGCCGTAACCTGTGCCATGTGTGTAAGGTTCACTTTGGTCGTGATTGTGCGTCAGTTCTAGCTCAAACCCTGTTTCTGGGTTCGCTAGGTAGGTAAGAGAAAAGCCGTCGAATACGTATTGGTCTTTGATTTCTAGCTCAAGTGCGTCTTGATAAAACTTAAGAGAACGCTCCAGATCGCTTACGCGGATCATGGTATGAATCATTTTTGTCATGAGTACTCCTTAATTGTGCGTTTAGACTAGTCAGTTTTCGCGCGCAATAGGTAGTACTCAGGTACGACAATGAAGGTTGGGGGAGGTGTGGGTGTTTTGTTTAATGCAGTTCGTTCAACGCTTGTGCCATGGTCTCTTGAGGCTGGCGTGCATACGTTAGACAAGCGCAACGCAACAAGGAGGCAAAGTTGTTTACTTCACCATTATGCTCCAACGCTTCTTGGTAAACCGTACTGATGAACTTCGGCACCGTCATCTCTTGTGCAGAAGCGATCTCTTCTAAGATCAGCCAAAAGCTGGACTCTAGTTTCACGCTCGTAGCATGGCCATCGATACGGATAGAGCGGGTGATAAATTGGTAGTTTTCCTGAGGTTGCTTAGCAAATATTTCGCACATGGTATTGATCGTATTTATAAATAACCCGCAGATATTGGAACGTTGAGCGCGGGGCGTCAACCGTTTCTATGTAAAAAAACGCCCTCTAATGAGGGCGTGAAGGTTTCAGCAAAAGATGAAAGTAAGTGCAGATTTCGGATTATTTGATTTGTTGAATCAGGTATTCACCCAGCTGTGAGTGATGCATGATTTTCGAAACCGGAAGAATAGTACCCGCTGGCCCCCATGCAAAAACGTTTACCGGAGTATGCGTGTGTGTACCTGTTCCCCAGACTGTGTTTTGTTTGGTCGCTTGCTCACGAGCTAACAAGTTGCCACGGTCGTTGTATGGGAAGAAGGCGTCAAAGTCGTTGACCGCTGGGACATTCTCTTCACTCAAATACTTGTGGCTCGCGAGGCGGTAAGGGTTAGGTTTGCTTGCTAATACGCGCGCAGCTTGCTCTGGTGTGATGAAGAAGTCGCTGCTCGCGTTGACAATCTCGGCCAACTTTTCTGGTGTCTGTGCAGTTTCATCGAGTTTCTGGAACTCACTGATCATGCCGTAGTAGCTTTGCTTTTGATTGTAGAGGCCATCGAGAATATCAAACTGGCCAAAGTTGAAGTTGGGCGCGTAATCGTGGTTCGCAAATGCTTTGCCACTGCGCTTTTCTGGTTTTGGCAAATTTGCTGATGAGTAACTGAATCCAAAAGAACCAGTTTCATGATCGGCAGTGACGATAACAAGAGTGTCTTCGCGACCTTTTGCCCATTCATAAACTGTATTTACCGCTTCATCAAACTTGATCAATTCATGCAACATGGTGCCGGCGTCGTTACTGTGACCTGCCCAGTCAATTTGACCGCCTTCCACCATCAAGAAGAAACCATCTTTATCCTTTGAAAGGACATCGAGCGCTTTCTCTGTCATTTCTTTTAACGATGGTTGGGTACGTTTCGGATCGTCTTTGCTGTGGCTGTAAGCGATGCCATCATTCATGCCTGAATAAGCGAAGAGTCCCAGTACTTTTTCACCCTTTGCTTGTTCAAGCATGTTGCGGTTAAACGCTAGGCTGTAACCTTGCTGCTGCGCTTCCGTCAGAAGGTTTCGCTCATCTTTACGTTTCGATTTTAGGTAGACATCGCCTTGAGTCAGCTGCTCAAGTTGCTTGTAAGTGTCGCCTTTGTCGTTGGTCGATTTAGGGATCCAATGACGAAGGCCGCCAGAAAGCATCACATCCACGCCGGTCTCTAGCATGTCCACAGCGATGCTGTTTTCCAACGAGCGGTGAGGTTGGTGAGAGGCAAAAGCGGCAGGTGTTGCGTGCGTCATGCGGGTATCTGAAACCAAGCCAGTTGCTTTGCCTTTAGCTTTCGCTTTCTCCAAAATCGTTTCAACGTGGTTGCCTTGGCTATCGATTCCAATCACCTCAGAAGCGGTCGGAATACCGGTCGCAAGCATGGTTGCTGAACAAGCAGAATCCACAACGATGGCATCTTCTGGGTTTGTCAAAGAGGAGCCGATTACTCCTTCTTGTGCCAGTTTGTATAGTGCGGTGGTTTTGCCTTTGTAGATAGAGTTTGGTGCATGATTGGCGTAGGTCTCTAACAAGCCAACTTGTTGAGGGCCCATGCCATCGCCAATCATCAAGATGACGTTTTTGATTTCTGCAGAGAGCGCATTGAAAGAAAGTGTGGATGCCGCTACTGCGGTTACGATTGGGGTCACTAAGTGCTTCATTGTATATTCCTTATTTATAAAAGCGCTCGAATTAAAACAAGGATTTATTGCAGAAATGCTACCGTCATAAAAGGTTCATGTGGAAGTCACTTTTATTCACTAAGTCTAGGGGGCGTTGCTCTTTCGTGGTTGAGTTTTGTTCGGGTGGGACGCCCAGCTATGTTTAACCTCTGCCTTATATAAACTCCCCAAACTGCTGCAAAAATCAGCTCGAAAGGTTAACAGACCTTAAAATAAGAAAAGCCCACAAGAAGTGGGCTTTGAGTTAAGTTTAGGAGTCGAAAGTCATGAGCTAAAGCTACACCGCGTAAGCAGGGCTTTGGGTCACGATGAGCAAACTCGATTGAGGAAGGCATGGAAGCCTTTTTAGAACCAAGTTTGGTCAGTTTTGCTCTCACCATGTTGTCTGAATAGAGTGGCAACTCCTCTTGCCCTTCTAAAGACAAATGATGAACAGCAAACAGAACTCGCCTTACGCAGAAGCATAATCGAGATAATTCTGTGAAATTTGGGATTCGTCGGGCGCGAACTTATCGGCCGTACTTAATAGGAAAATGGAGAAATTGAGTTGAAGAAGGGCAAGATTGAAAAGCCTTTTTCATAGTCCATCGTCCAATAATGAATCGTCGACCATTATGGACTGGAGCAAAAAACGCGTTCAAATGAGGATGGTTATCGTAACGAAAGAAACTCTTGCTTAACGCGGGTGAGGTTAAACAAGAGCCAGAATAATGCCGCCAACGGTCAGTGCAGCTGAAAGATATTGGCCTGCCGAGTATGAGCCGTCTTCCTCTTCTTCGATAGTATCTGGATGGTCCATACCGAGAGCGCCATGTGCAAAAGATTCAACCTTATCGCCAACGGTTTTGTTTTCCGCTTCGACCTTTTTACTCTCATGGTCGATTTGCTGTAGAGCGGCAAGCAGCGCTTTTCCTTCAGAAGAAAGCGTCACTTTGTTTTGCTCAACCTTTAGTGGCGCTGCGTCGGTAGTTTGATCTGCCTTTTTTGCTTGCTCAACTTTGTTTTGTTGAGCGGCGTATGTATTAACTGAATTGCTTCCTACTGGATTCATCTGTTACCCCTTCGAACAACGACACTCCTTCATTGAGTGCAGGTATACCCAAGTGACTTCAAGATGCAGGATTCAGAGCGTTGTCATTGATTCGAGGTCAAGGAAAACAACGCAGCGTAATAGCTGGCTCTTTCCAAGTTGTTTGACGCAGAAATTGGGTCAATGACACGCTCCCGAAGGGCGAGTTGACTTGGCTTGTATACTTTGTTGTCGATTCTTGATTTGGATCCACCAAACCTTTAAATCGCCGCCGCGTCTACAAACCAAGTCATTCTCGCTGAACCTAGCATCTCGAGGTTACTTGGGTATAAAAAGCAGTTATATCTATATCGACGGGAAACGTTATTTCTTGAATCAATCAGAACGAAAATAGGTCTGTTTTTGCCGCTTCCTGTCACTATTCGGAAACTAAAGCAAAAAGCAGACCTATTTATCTAAAGGCGTAGTCAGATTTTTCTGATTACTTACACTGAAGATCGCTATTGCGCTTAGCAAGGTGCTTGTACGCCGCCATGCGGTTTGCGTCTTGTACGTAACGTACCGGTGGCGCAAGGACTTCTAGTTGGTAATCCGAACCGTCTGAGGTGATATCAGCAGTAGGGGTAATGACGACAACGTTTAAATCTGGGTTGCGATTCAAGATAGAAGCCGCTGTCCCTAAACCGCCTTCAGTATGGAATTTGCCCGCGACGTGAACTACTTGAGTTCCCGGGTGTTTCTCTAGGTATTTGACGATGGATTCTGCCATGGTCTCATCCCATGTAACCTGAGCTGCGTACTGCTTTTCGGTCTGCTCTGGCTTGCCATGGTGCATGGATGCCATGAACTTTTCTTTGTATGGGCTGTCTGCGGTGTTGACTTCGTCCGCGACAAAACTGCGCTCATCACTGTCGAGCTTATCTAAGTAATCGATGCCTTGGCGGCCAATGCAACGCACAATATTTTTCGGCGCATTTGCCGCGATCACAGGAATATCAGCTTGCTTGGCAAACTCAACCAGCGGGCGGTAATCACTTTCGTAGTTTGGCCAAGCATTACTTTGCTTCATAAAGTATTGCTCACCAATTTCGCCGTTTAGGTAAGAATCTAAGATTGCTTGCTTGTCGCGTGTGACCTGCTCCATTGAAAGCGCAAGAGGGCGACTAGCAGAAGACAGCTGCTTTAGCATGTCGGTTTGAAAACGGTGGATACCAGCGTGTGTGTGCCATTCACCAATCAAAATTACGTCGGCTTGTTGTAGGGCAGGGGGTAGCTGATTGACTGAGATGGCTTCACCGGAAGGGGCATGAAGCTGGTAGTCGTAGAAACTGGTTACGTCGTCAGTTTCGGCGTTGGGAGCGGTCGGTGCATTTGAAGCACAGCCAGTAAGCAAGCCTGCAAAAATCAGACTTAGTGTAGAAAAGCGCATTAAAAAGCCTCCAAAAATGTCCGAATGATATTAATGGAGGCTGATAAATGAATCAATGGTAATAAGAATAATTAGCGTTACACCTTATGCTTCATTCTCAGATTGAATCGATTTCTTACGGTAAACACGCAACATAAAGTCAGCCTCACATTGGAAAAGTGTAGATGACTTTAGCTCTTCGCGAAGTTCGTCGCTGGCTTTCCATGCGAATGGTGTCATTTGCAGTAGGTCGAATGCGACGCCGTCTTTTAAGTCCATGGTATAGTTGAGCTTTTGTTGATGTTCAAGTTCAAACCCTTCAATGTTCTCTGGCTCTTCGTTGTGTAAGCGTATTTCTTGGTAGATACGTTCACGGAACTGGTACAAGTGACGGCCTGCTGGCGTGACTGTGATAACAACGCCGTTGTCTTTAATCACACGTTGTAGCTCTTCTGCTTTACACGGAGCATAGATACGCAAAATCGCGTCTAGAGATTGTTCTGCAAACGGCAAGCGATGGCTTGATGCCACGCTGAAATCACAATTTGGGTAGCGCTTAGACGCGAAACGAATGGCGACTTTAGAAATATCTAGACCATATACCGTCGCTTCTTCATTTTGTGAATGCAGAGACTGCTGAACTTGGTCAGTGTAGTAGCCTTCGCCGCAACCAATATCCAACAATTGATGGCTTGTGCCTTCGGTGTATTTGGCACATAGGCTTGCCACTTCTTGGCGCATCGGATCGTAATGATTGCCTTCTAAAAAGCGACGACGTGCTTGCATCATCTCTTTGTTGTCACCTGGATCTTTTGAGCGTTTGTGGTGCGCTGGCATCAAGTTGACGTAGCCTTCTTTTGCTAAATCGAACTGATGGTTGTTTTCACACTTAAACGTCTTTGCAGTTAGCTCAAGAGGTTGGTGACATAGAGGGCATTGATAGTTCATGACGATCTCTGGACAGGAAGTAGGGCGGCAAATTCTATCAAAAAGGGATGCTGCAAGCGAAACAAAAAAGAGCCGAATTATCGGCTCTTTCATCGGTTTTATTGGAGGGTTAGTGGAAGAAATCCACTTGCTGTTTCAAGTTTTGCGCTTGCTGCTGTAGCTCGGTTGCGCTTTGCGATGTTTTAGCGCTGGTATCGCGGCTTTCGCGGTTCAGTTCGCTAATAGAATGAGCATTGGCGGCAATCTCTTGAGAAACTTGTGCTTGTTCCTCTGAGGTTGCAGCAATAGCATCGGCTTGAGACGCAATAGACTGAACTTGTCCTGCTATAGCTTCCAGTGCTGTGCCTGCTTCTTGTGCTTTATCCAATACCTTATTCGCGTTTTGCTGGCTCTCGGTCATCATGCTTACGGCATTGCTGGTGGAGCCTTTTAGTTTCTCGATGATCTCTACGACATCTTTCACGGAGGTCTGAGTACGATGAGCAAGGGTTCGCACTTCGTCTGCCACTACAGCAAAGCCACGGCCTTGTTCACCTGCACGTGCTGCCTCAATAGCCGCGTTAAGCGCCAGTAGGTTGGTTTGCTCTGCGATCTCATCAATCATTTTCGTCACGGTTTGGATGCTTTCGCTGTCACGGTTCACTTGCTCGATAGCTGCCGCAGATTGGTCTAGCTGATCATTCAACTGTGCAACATCAATACAAACGCCTTCAACAACTTCCAACCCAGATTGGCTGTCAGTGTTTGCAGAGCGAACATTTTCGGCAATTTGCTCAACTTGCTGAGCGACAGATTGAGCAGACGAAGCCATCTCTTCAATTGCAGTTACCACTTGCTCTACCTGTTCTTGCTGAAGATCCGATTGCATCAGGTTGCGGTTTGCATCATCCACAACGCTGGTCGAGTTACTTTCAACTTGGTCGCTAGTCGAGCGAATTTGACCAACCAACTCGTTCAGCTGTCCCGCCATATTGGCAACGCCGTTGTTCAAGTTAATGATTTCGTTTTTCGATGCTTTGCCTGAAGCCGGAATATCGATACTCACTTCACCTTTTGCCAAACGGTTCATGTAACCATTCAAAATGGTGAGTGGATTTAGCGTTCGGTTAAGGACAAGCGTAAGCACCACAAAAGTGGCCGCTGCCACAATGAGAGAAATCGTTGCAATCAGTTGAAGCAAAGCTTGGCTGCCTTTGGTGACTTCATTGATGAAAGTGCCACCTAACAGTTTCCAGTTCCAACCTGGTACTTGAGTGTAAACGAGGTACTTTTCACCCACGGTGCCTTGATATTCAAATGGGTAGCGAATTAAGCCACTGTCCTGTTCGAAAAGTTGGTAGAAAGGCTTGTTGCCGTTGTAGTCAGACACTTCTTGAATCGGTGGATCGCTCTCTTCGTGTTTTGGGTGAAGAAGGTAATGACCTTGGTTGTCTTTTTCGTTATCCAGAATGATGGTGTAACCAGTGTCACCCCATTTTACGCTTTGTAGTGAGCTGAATAGATCTTGGGTCGCGCGCTCAACAGGTAAACCAATGAATGAGATACCGTTGACCTTACCATTCGCGTCTTTTAAAGGTGCGTAGTAGGTGATGTACCGCTCACCATAAAGTTTGATTTGCGCATAGTAAGGTTGGCCGTTTTTAAGCTTTTGGTAACCCGGGTGGTTAAGCCCCAATGTAGTGCCAAGCGCTCTTTTACCTTGAGGATCTTTTAGTGAAGTAGCGACGCGAATGAAGTCGTTGCCCATTGGAGCAAACAGGGTCGCAACAGCGCCAGTGTCACGAGTGAAGCTATCAACTAACTTAGTGTCACCAATCAAGCTTTCACTGTATTGGGTGATGTTTGGTACTTGGTGACCTTGAAAGTCAACATTGTAGCTCTCGACATAGACGCCCGCTAAATAACCATTACGGAAGGTTGATTCCAAAACTTCTGCAGTGTGCAGATAAGCATTGAACTGGCCTGCAATGGTTTTTGCCATCGATTCCACTTTAGATTGATGTTCTTTCAGCGTGTTTTCTAAAAGTACGTTTGAAGCGTTTTGATAAACAAGCGCAGCAATGCTTGAAAATGCAATAAGCAGACACAGTGTGATGACCAGTTTGAGCTGGAAACCGACACTTTGATTCCGATATTTGTCTAGCATGTAGTGTCTTTCCTGATTATTGATAGATGTTATAAATGTTGTATCGGCATGCTGGCGATTTATATGACGAGTTTTTTTGATATTTATTAAGTTAATTGTCAAAAAATAAGAGCAACCAATAGCTTAGATAACAAATGACCGCTGACTGGGTGATTTTATTGCAGAAATGAAATGACAAAATAAGGTTGAGTAAGTTGAGCTACCAATGAATTGGATGCTAGTGGGCGAAAGGTTCATTTGTTTGGTTAAAGCAGTGGTGAGGAGCTGTGATTAAAAGAAAGCTCATACCTTCGGCTTTGGTCACGTTTATCCTTGTTTTTTATAGGTATTGTTGGGGCTTTCCAAGCGTTTAATAGAAGCTGTTATGACAAAGAAAATCATCCTAGACACAGATCCTGGCATCGATGATGCGATGGCCATTCTTTTTGCTGAAGCCCATCCTGATATCGACCTTATGGCCATTACAACTGTTTATGGCAATGCGACGATAGACAACGCGACGCAAAACGCCCTTTACCTAAAACAGAAGTTTGGTATGAAAGCGCTGGTTGCGAAAGGTGCAGATAAGCCTTTAGTAAAAGCGCCGGTTGGAGCAACGGTTGTCGTGCACGGTGAAGCTGGCTTTGGTGATGTGAAAGCGCCGAGCGCACTGGATGTAAGTGTCATTGATACGCCTGCCTATCAGTTTATCATCGACAGAGTTAGAGCAGAACCGGGAGAAATCACCTTGGTGGCCGTGGGCCCTTTAACTAACCTTGCGCTCGCTTTGGAAGCAGACCCAGAAATCGTTAACTTGGTTAAGGAAGTGGTTGTAATGGGCGGCGCTTTTGGTGAGAACGATCATCGAGGCAATGTTACGCCATTTGCGGAAGCAAACATTCATGACGACCCTCATGCCGCCGATAAGGTATTCACGGCTTCGTGGCCAGTCGTCATCATCGGTTTGGATGTTACGGAAGAGAGCTTCTTTACGGGGCAATACCTAGACCAACTGCGAGAGGATGCAGGAGAAGTAGGGCAGTTCATTTGGGATGTGAGCCGCTACTATTTGAAGTTTTACTCCGAGAAGGTTGGAATGGATGGTTGCCATGTCCATGATCCTTCAGCGATTGCGTATGTCATTGATCCTGAGCTGTTTACTTTGCGCAGTGGTGCCGTCCGAGTAGTGACTGATGGACCTGCCGAAGGGATGACGATTCAGAAAACGGATCAACGCAAATACATGAACGATGAGTGGAGCGCTTTCTCCGCGCAAAACGTTGGGATCGGTGTGAAAAGCGATACACTGCTTTCACTTTATCGAGAATCGATTATTCGTTATTCAAAGCGATAACGGAGTGGGGTTATCTGTAATAGTCGATGACTTGCACAGATATTCTCTCGTTGTCTGATTTTACGGGAAGAGTAAAAACATTCGACGTCGGATATTGATTTTGATTGTCGTAGGTCAGCCCCTCAATCTTCTTGAACGGTTTATTTTCGGCATAGAACATCTCAATGCTTATTGCTGTTTTCTGGTTTGCGGAAACTTGGAAGCGGCAGATTCCGGTGGGGCAATAGACTTGATATCGTGTTGGAGACAATTGCTTGTATTCGGCGACGTTCTTTTCGTCTTGTAACGAGACCTCAGTGTTGGCACAGCCAAACAATAAGCCCGTAAGAAGCGATATTGAATAAATGCGGTATTTCATCGTTACACCATTATCTCGACTCGTTTTGGTTAGCCTTAGTATGGCATGAGTGATTCTTGTGTTGTGCTTTGGAAATGTAAAAAAGGCCGGATGAACCGGCCTTTAAACTGGATTACTGCGCTGAAATCACAGTGATAAGTTCATGTGTCTCACCTGGCTGTAACGTCTTGCCTTGCTCGATACTTGGCGCATGCACTGTCGATTCAACACACATCATGGTTTCATAGCCGTTGTCTGCCATGTCCCCCATGCCTTGTGCGCCTTGTGCCCAAGGGTTCCACAACACTGCTGAGTTATGGCCTCGGTTTTCAATGCTCAACGTGCGATCTAACACTGGGTCTTTCACCAAGATTTGCGCTTCTGGCTGAGTGTAAACACGGTCAATTGTATCAGTTAGTTGAAGGACATCACCGCCTTGGCCGATTTCACCTTCTTTTAAGCTGTCAATGTACTCAGGTCCCATACCTGTTGTTTGTGCTTGTTTGATATCACCAACGTTTAGATACGTGTGTAGTGCACCTGAGAATGTCCACTCTGCATCATCAATGTTGGTGACTTTCAATGTCACCTTTAGCTCGTCGCTGATTTCAACAACAAGACGAGCATCAAACATATGTGGCCAGATGTCGTGAGTTTCTTCAGTTGGGAAGAGAGCGAGTTCGACGATCACGCCGTTGTCGTTCTCACGATGTTCAACCAATTCCCATTCTGCTGTGCGCGCAAAACCATGAGCTGGTGCTGCGATGCGGCCAAACCAAGGCCAACAAACAGGAATACCACCACGAAGTGCTGCTTTGCCATCAAAGATTGCTTTTTCGCTCATCCAGATTAGGTCTTCTTGGCCTGCTGGTGTGAACGACACGACATGACCACCGTGTAGTGCGATACCTGCCGTTGCTTTCTCATGAATAACGCGAACGACTTTAACCTGATCAACTTCGACGATAGTGACGTTATCAGATAGAACGGTTAGAGCTGGGAGAGTTTTTAAATCCATGTGTTGCTTCCTATCGCTGGGAGGGAGAGCTTTTTAGACGCGCTTCGCACATTGAGTGCAACGTCGAGTCTTCATTCTCTCAAATTCCAGATACAAAAAAGGCGACTCTAGAGCCGCCTTTTATTCAAATCTTATGTTTCAAACACAAGCTTCGCTAATTGCTTTTCAGCTAAGTAATAATTACTTAGAGATGTGAGCGATTAGGTCTAGAACTTTGTTTGAGTAACCGATTTCGTTGTCGTACCAAGATACAACTTTAACGAAGTTATCAGTTAGAGCGATACCAGCTTTAGCATCGAATACTGAAGTTTGAACTTCACCGATGAAGTCTTGAGAAACAACTTGGTCTTCAGTGTAGCCTAGAACGCCTTTTAGTTCGCCTTCAGAAGCTTCTTTCATTGCTGCACAGATAGCTTCGTAAGATGCGCCTTCTTTTAGGTTAACTGTTAGGTCAACTACAGAAACGTTAGCTGTTGGTACGCGGAAAGCCATACCAGTTAGTTTGCCGTTTAGTTCAGGAAGAACAACGCCTACAGCTTTAGCAGCACCAGTTGATGATGGGATGATGTTTTGAGAAGCACCACGACCACCGCGCCAGTCTTTAGCAGAAGGACCGTCTACAGTTTTTTGAGTTGCTGTAGTAGCGTGAACTGTAGTCATAAGACCAGATTCGATACCGAACTTGTCGTTAAGAACTTTAGCGATAGGCGCTAGACAGTTAGTAGTACAAGAAGCGTTAGAAACGATGTCTTGACCAGCGTAAGTAGCGTGGTTAACGCCCATTACGAACATTGGAGTAGCGTCTTTTGAAGGACCAGTTAGAACAACTTTCTTCGCGCCAGCAGTGATGTGCTTACGTGCAGTCTCGTCAGTTAGGAAAAGACCAGTTGCTTCAGCTACTACGTCAACACCGATTGCGTCCCATTTTAGGTCTTCTGGGTTGCGCTCTGCAGTTACACGTACAGTTTTACCGTTAACGATTAGGTTACCGCCTTCAACTTCAACAGTACCGTTGAAACGGCCGTGAGTTGAGTCGTACTTAAGCATGTATGCCATGTAATCTACGTCGATAAGGTCGTTAATACCTACAACTTCGATGTCGTTGCGCTCTTGCGCTGCACGGAATACGAAACGACCGATACGGCCAAAACCGTTAATACCTACTTTGATAGTCATTATAGTTGCTCCACAACTTAATTTCTGATTAAAGATAACTGGTAGTAAAATTACAAAATCCAGTAAACATCTGCAACAGATAATCGGACTTAACTTGTTTAAAGTCAAAAAAAAGCGACGCTTTTTTTAACAATTCTTCGCAAATGCTCGTTTTTTAAACTTTTAACTGGTTATTCTACATTCCAGTTGGCGTAATATAACTTTCGAGATAAGAACTCGTATCAAATTAATTACACATGGTGTCCTGGTGAGAAAGTATGTGCTACAACTGTTACGAGAAGCAAGTTTTTTGCTAAAAAAGTCATTGCCAAAAATAAGAAATAAGGAACAGAAATTGGTAGAACAAAGCGGAAGAAAAGTAACGAAGTCCGATGAACAGTGGCGCGAGCAGCTCTCTGAGGAAGAGTTTCGCGTCTGTCGCGAGCAAGGCACAGAGCCTCCGTTCTCCGGTAAACTGCTTCATAATAAAGAGACAGGTGTGTATGCCTGTACCTGTTGCAACACCCCTCTATTTATCTCCGATAACAAGTATGACTCTGGCTGTGGTTGGCCGAGTTTCGATGCCCCGATTAACGATTCTGCGGTGCGTTATCTTAAGGATTTGAGTCACGGAATGGTCCGAACTGAGATTCGATGTGCCACTTGTGACAGTCATTTAGGTCACGTTTTTGAAGATGGACCGCAAACAACGGGTGAGCGTTTTTGTGTCAACTCAGTGTCGTTAATTTTCAACAAATCCGATCAATAACGCCAGTTTTGGTAGAAAGAATGTTTCATCCTTTCAATTAATAAAATACTGAACCGTTACTGTAGAAATAAAAAACTCCCGACACGAACGGGAGTTTTTTTATTTTATAAATCGCTAGGGATCATCCTTGGTGAATAATTCCCTTTATCTATTGCCTTAGATATAGATTTAGCCAAATCATCTAATTGTTCATATTTCTCTGGGTCGGCAAAGTTAAACATGCGCTGCAATTGTTGCTCGTCAGCAAGCGGGACATCGTAGCGCTTTGCAACCATGGCCCATAAGTAAGCCTGCTCTTTCTTACCTAGACCTTGGTTAATGCTGGCCAATGACTTCAAAATTTCTGGTTTTAAGTTGTCTTCGTTCGACATTGATAGCGAATTATGAAGTAATGTTAATGTCTTTTGTGGATCGCGGTTGGTATAGAAGGTGGCGAGTGCGTACTGCATTTCTGCGGTATTGAGCTCTGGTTTGCCTTCCATTTGTAAAAACTGACGACGTGCTTGGTCGTCACCCGTTTGAGACCACAAGAAGTAAAGTGTTGCTGGGTCACTAGAGCCTTTTAAGTTATTGACGATACGATCCAGCTCATCAATGCTGTGTACCAAGGCATCAAATCTTTTACGTTTTAGCGCGCTTTGAGCAATCGGAGTGATCTGTGACGCGAGTTCTAAACATTTGCGATACTCAGCAACTAACCCGTATTCGATGACTTGATTGGCTTCTGATGGATCTTTGAGTAGCTCAAAGCGATGCCAAACCAAATTGGTACGAGGTATGCGACATTGACCATCGTCCATATTTAAGTTTTCACAACGAAGCTGTGGGTTCTTTTGGCACAATTCTTCAGTGGTGACGTTGCCTTCGAAGCAACCTGTTAATGTCAGGCTGGCAAGGCCTGCGAGTAACCAGTATGTTCGTTTCATGGTTTTGCTTGTGATCCGTTACACCAATTCATTTTCGAGCTCTTGACTCTGCTTTCTATACCGTTATGTTCTGTAAATAGAATGTAATAAGAAGGTACATTATGGACGCAGAACAATTATTAAATGCGATAACTCCAGAAGTCTATGAGCGATTGGTTTACGCAGTAGAGACAGGAAGATGGCCTGAGGGTACACCACTTTCCCAAGAGCAGCGAGACTCATGTATGCAAGCTGTGATGTTGTATCAATCAAAACATAACACCGAGGCGCAGCACATGACGGTAGCCGCTGGTGGTGAAATCAGCTTTAAATCTAAGCAAGAATTGAAGAAACAATTCAGTGGAGAAGAGCAAGACATCGTTCGAGTTAACCCGAACTTGAACTAAACAGCACGCCTCTTTCAAAGCAAAAAGCCCAATTATGTAAATTGGGCTTTTTCGTATTCGGATGTTGAAGAGAGCCGTTTACAGGCTCATTTCGCCACGCAATACTTCTTGCATCTTTTGCTTAATTTCTTCGTAAGACAAATCTTGGCTTAGAAGGTAGTGAAGTTTTGCTAGTGCCGCTTCTGGTGTCATATCAAAACCGCTGATCACGCCGGAATCTGCCAGAGCACAGCCTGTTGCGTAACCACCCATGTTAACTTTACCGGCCAAACACTGAGTTAGGTTCACGACGATAACGCCACGCTCAGACGCTTCTTTTAGATGACCAAGTAGCTCAGGATTTTGAGGGGCATTACCCACGCCAAACGTCAGTAGAATCATTGCGTTAACTGGCTGACGAAGTGTATTGCGAATTACCTCGTGCGAAATGCCCGGATACATGGTGATCACACCGATAGGTTGAGGTGTGATGTTATGTACTTTGAACTCACCTTCTGGTTGCTCACCAACAGCAATGTTGTTGCTGATTTGGATGTTGATACCCGCTTCCAATAGTGGTGGAAGGTTTGGTGAAGTAAAGGCATTAAAACCATCTGCATGAGACTTAGTGCTGCGGTTACCGCGCATCAACTGGTTGTTGAAGAACAACGTCACTTCGTTGATAGGGTAGTTTGCTGCAATATGCAGAGCATTCAGCAGGTTTGCTTGGCCGTCAGAGCGCAGTTCTGCTAGAGGAATTTGTGAGCCTGTTACGATTACTGGCTTACCTAGATTTTCCAACATGAAAGACAAAGCAGAAGCTGTGTATGCCATGGTGTCAGTACCATGCAGAATCACAAAGCCATCGTATTTCTCGTAGTTATCACGGATGTCATCTGCGATTTGCTGCCAGTCTGCCGGTGTCATATCAGATGAGTCGATCAGAGGCTCGTACTCATGAATGGTGTATTCCGGCATTTCTGGGCGGTGGAACTCGGGCATACTGGCTAGTTGTTTTTCCATAAAGCCAGCCACAGGCACGTAGCCGTGATCCGATTTTTGCATACCGATGGTGCCACCGGTGTAAGCGATGTAGATGTGTTTTCTAGTCATCGTTCTACTTTATTTCATGTAGGGGGAACAGTGGCGGGGATTATAGCGAAATGACACCTAATAAAAAGGGGCATCTCGCACAGAGATGCCCCTTTTTGGCTAAGCTGGGAAAGCTATTGCACTTCGCAGTTCAAACAGAAGGCGTACTGACCTTTTGGATCGTTGAAGCTTTGCATCATGCTCGCGTCTTGTTCAAACTGTTGCGCGACTGGCTGAAGGCTCTTAGGTAAGAAGCTCGTTGCGTCAATACCGAGTGATACTTTGACTTGGTTCATGAACTCTTGAACAAATTGCTCTGTCGGTGAAAGTGGTTCTTCAACCCAGTAGATTTCGTAGTTCTCTACCTCAGCCAGTTTTGCTGCCAGTTTCACAGCATCATCGAAGTCACCCATTTGGTCGACTAAACCGAACGACAGTGCATCTTGGCCTGTCCAAACACGACCTTGTGCCACTTTATCGACTTCGTCTAATGACATATCTCGGTTTGAACCAACCAGAGAAATAAAGCGTTTGTAGCCGTGCTCAATACCCAACTGGAACGCCTCAGAAGCGCCGGTAGAAAGACCTGTCGTGATGCCATCACCAGAGAATGGAGACGTGCCAACACCATCTGTGCTGATGCCAAGTTTGTTGAAACCTTTCTCGAACGTCGTGATAACGCTGAAGATACCAATTGAACCAGTTAGAGTCGTTGGTTGAGCAACGATCTTATCTGCACTCATAGAGATCCAGTAACCACCAGACGCCGCAAGACTCGACATTGAAACCACGACAGGTTTACCTGCTTCTTTCAGCGCTTCTACTTCATTACGAATGACTTCAGACGCAAACGCGCTACCACCAGGGCTATCAACACGAAGTACAACCGCTTTTACTTTGTCGTCATTGCGCGCTTGACGAAGTAGACTTGCAACCGTATCGCCGCCAACAGTGCCGCGTGGTTGTTGACCATCCATGATTGTGCCGCTTGCGACAACCACTGCAATGTCGTTTTCTGAAGGAGTGAGATTAGGGCGCATGGTCGCTAGGTAGTCGTAGTAACCAATCGCGTTGTAGCTGTCCTTACCATCGCTACCAAACTCTTTCGCAAATAGCTTACGTACGTCTTGGCGAGTAGCCAGTTCGTCGACTAGGCCCATTTTTACGGCCAGCTGAGCGATGTCGCCATCAACCGACTTCATCTCTGCAAGCAATTCATCCATAGTTGGATTTAATACTTTGGCGTCGATTTTGCGGTTGGTTGCGACGTCATCAACAAATGCGCTCCATAGTTGTGTGATCCAACGAGTCGCTGATTCTTTTGCTGCGTCTGACATGTCATCGCGGATGAATGGTTCAATCGCGGATTTGTAAGTACCTACTCGGAATACGTGCGTTGAAACATCGAGTTTCTCTAACAAGGTTTTGTAGTACATGGAGTAAGAGCTATAACCCTTAATCAATACGCCACCATCGGGTGCTAGAAAAACTTTATCAGCGTAACTTGCAAGGTAGTATTGGCTTTGATTATAGAAATCACCCACCGCGTATACTGGTTTGCCTGATGCTTTAAACTCGTTCAGTGCTTTTGCAATGTAACGAAGCTTAGTTAGGTTAGTTTCTGGCATATCACGCAGAGCAAGGACAAGGCCCGAGACTTTAGGGTCGTCTTTTGCGTATCGGATGGTATCGACAATGTCGAATAACACGTTTTCTTTCGGAATTTCGTTACCTAAAACCGAACCAGCAATGGAATCCATTGGGTTAACGTAACGACGTTGCTCAACGATCGGTCCCGATAAGTTCATAACCAACGCCGATTCTTTATCAATGACAGGTTGACCTTCTCCAGTGTAGGTAAAGGCAAAGTAGAAGACAGCAATCATCACTAAAAAGATCAGGTTCACTAGCGCAAGTCTGACAAAGGTGATGGCTTTCCATATCCCCTTGAATATCAGACCAATAAATTTGAAGAGTTTTTTCATCTTGTCTCCATAACGAGATAGTCTTTCCCTAATCTTACAAAGTATGGGTTCTTATCTCTAAGATCTCAAAAGATAACAATTTTTTTAGCTTATCACGCTCATTCACAATTGGCATAGTTTAACGTGAGATTGACGCGTGTTGCAAAATTGTAAACACTTGTTTGATTTTTTGGTTTTTGCGGCGTACTGTGGTCAGACCACAACAATAAAAATGGATGTTTAGTGATGTCTGCCATGTACCCAAATTTGTTAAAGCCATTGGACTTAGGTTTTACACAGCTACGAAACCGCGTCCTGATGGGATCAATGCACACTGGTCTAGAAGAGCACAAAGAAGGACTACAAAAGCTTGCGGCGTTTTATGAAGAACGTGCCAAAGGCGGTGTAGGTCTAATCGTGACGGGCGGTTTCTCTCCAAACCTACGTGGCCGATTACATCCTTTGAGTGCAGAATTCAGTAAGCCAAAACATGCCAAAGCACATAAGGTTGTGACTGAAGCGGTGCACAAACACGGCGGCAAAATAGCCCTACAAATTCTCCATGCCGGACGCTACGCGATGCACCCATTCGCCCAAAGTGCTTCGGGTATGAAAGCGCCTATCGCCAAATTTGCACCAAGCGAAATGAGTGAGCGCCAAATCAAAAAGACCATCGATGCTTTCGCTAATAGTGCAGAGCTGGCTCAGCTAGCGGGCTATGATGGTGTCGAGCTGATGGGCTCTGAAGGTTATTTGATTAACCAATTCTTATGTAAACGTACCAACATGCGTTACGACGACTGGGGTGGCAGTTATAAAAAGCGCATGCGCTTTCCGGTTGAAATCGTTAAAGCGGTGCGTAAAGCGGTCGGTGAGAAATTTATTATTATCTTCCGTCTTTCCATGCTTGATCTGGTCGAGCAGGGCAGTACGTTTGAAGATGTGATTGAGCTGGCAAAAGCGCTGGAAGAGTCCGGTGTCACCATCATCAACACTGGTATCGGCTGGCACGAAGCGCGCATTCCGACCATTGCTACTCAAGTTCCTCGTGGTGCATTTACTTGGGTGACAGAAAAAGTTAAACCTCACGTCTCAGTGCCAATCATTACTTGTAACCGTATCAATACCCCAGATGAAGCCGAGCGAATTCTTTCTTCAGGTCATGCCGATATGGTTTCGATGGCGCGTCCATTCCTAGCTGACCCTTACTTTGTTGCCAAAGCAGAGCAGGAAAAATCTCAACTAATCAACACGTGTATTGGCTGTAACCAAGCTTGTTTGGACAATGTGTTCAAAGGCAAAAGAGCGAGTTGTTTAGTTAACCCGCTAGCGTGTTACGAGACGGAAATTGTTGTTGAAGAAGCATTCAAGAAGAAGAACATTGCGGTAGTAGGTGCCGGTCCTGCTGGTTTGGCTTGTGCGACGACGTTGGCAGAACGTGGGCACAAAGTGGATCTGTTTGAGAAAAACGACCGCATTGGCGGCCAGTTCCGTTTAGCGATGCAGATCCCGGGCAAAGAAGAGTTCCGCGAAACCATCCGTTACTTTGCGAACCGCATTGAAGAAACGGGTGTGAATCTTCACCTAGAGACAGAAGCCAATTACGACTTGCTGACTGAATACGATGAAGTCGTCATGGCATCGGGTGTTGAACCTCGCAAGGTAAAAATTGATGGTATCGATAACCCAGAAAAAGTGATCGACTACCAAACACTGATTCGAGATAAAACGCCTGTTGGTGAGAAAGTTGCGATTGTTGGGGCTGGTGGTATCGGTGTTGACGTAGCGACCATGATCACCGAGCCGGTAGGTCAAACATTAGACGACTGGCTGCATGAGTGGGGCATTGATAAAGAGATGTCTCAACCGGGCGGTTTGTATCCTTACCCTGACGCAGTGAGCGATAAAGAAGTATGGGTGCTGCAACGTCGTAAAGGGCGTGTTGGTAAAGGGCCGGGCAAAACCACGGGTTGGATTCATAAACGTACGCTAGAGAAACGTGGTGTTCACCTTTACGGTGGGGTGTCGTACGACAAGATTGATGATGCTGGCTTACACATTCATGTAAATGGCAAAGAAGAGCTGCTAGAAGCGGATAAAGTGGTGATTTGTGCAGGGCAAGAATCGGTTCGTCCGTTTGAAGACAAGTGGCATGAGTTGGGCGAGAAACTACACATTATTGGTGGCGCAGATCATGCGGGTGAGCTCGATGCGGTTCGTGCCATTCGCCAAGGCGTCAAACTTGCTGTGAAACTCTAAAACGTAACCTTAACTCATAGTTGTTTCATTCGTTCTTAACTTTTTATCGCTGCGCCAAGTGCGCAGTTTTTTTTGTTCTAAATCCCTAGAAAACAGGTTGTTATTCGAAAGTTTGGATTATGCTAAAGTGAGCTGCGTAAAAATAATAATTCAATCAAATAAGGACTTGCTCATGGAAGCTCTCGATCTTTTGCTCAACCGTCGTTCTATTGCCAAGTTGTCTGAGCCTGCGCCAGAAGGTAAAGCGTTGGAGAATATTATTCGTGCAGGTCTGCGCGCGCCTGATCACGCGGGTTTAACCCCTTGGCGTTTTGTGATTGCTCAAGGCGATGGCTTAAAGAAACTGTCGGACATTCTTGTTAGAGCCGCTGAAGCGGAAAACAGTGAAGAAGCGGTGGTTGAAAAAGTAAAAAATGCCCCGTTTCGTGCGCCAATGGTCATCACGGTGATTGCGAAGGTGACAGAACATGAGAAAGTCCCTGCATTCGAGCAATACCTGTCAGCAGGCTGCGCGGCACAAGCGATGCAAATGGCAGCGGTAGCACAAGGTTTCCAAGGTTTCTGGCGCTCGGGTAAGTGGATGTTCCATCCTGAAGTACATCAAGCTTTTGGCCTTGAAGGCGAAGATCAAATTGTAGGATTCTTATATCTTGGCACACCAGGCTGCACTCCAATGAAAGTGCCAGAGCGTGACCTGTCTCAGTTTGTTGAGTTTCAGTGAGCTAGAAAGTGACGCTATAACTGTTCATCTGTACAGTTTTCCTTGATTTGTTAGGGCTACATTAGATAATGTGGCCCTAATTATTATGATTTCCAAAACCTTATGTCTCGTCTGTTTATTGCTGAAAAACCAAGTCTAGGTCGCGCGATTGCGGCTGCACTACCAAACCCTCAAAAGAAAGATCAAGGCTTTATCCGTTGTGGTAATGGTGACGTCGTGACTTGGTGTATCGGTCACTTGTTAGAGCAAGTTGAACCTGATGCCTACGATGAACGCTATAAAAAATGGAATATAGCTGACTTGCCGATTATTCCCCAACAATGGCAGTTAAGACCGAGAAAAAGTGCCAGTAAACAGCTCACGGTAATACGTAAACTCCTTAAAGATGCGACAGAAGTTATCCATGCAGGCGACCCGGATCGAGAGGGTCAACTGTTGGTGGATGAGGTGTTGGACTACTGTAAGCTCTCCAAAACCAAGAAAGAAGCGACACAACGACTTCTCATTTCAGACTTGAACTTACCCGCGGTTAAGCGTGCATTAAGCTCGATGCGCAGCAATCGCGATTTTATTCCTCTTTCTGTTTCAGCTTTGGCGCGTTCTCGCGCTGATTGGCTTTACGGAATGAACATGTCTCGCGCCTATACTTTGCTGGGCCAAAAAGCAGGTTACCAAGGCGTATTATCGGTCGGGCGAGTTCAAACTCCTGTACTTGGTTTGGTGGTACGTCGCGACGAAGAAATCGAAAACTTTGTGCCTAAAGACTATTTCACTCTGCATGCATTGATCCCTTATCAAGATCAAAATGGTCCGTTTGATATTCGCGCTCGTTGGAAGCCAAGTGAGGCATGCAAGCCTTGGCAAGATGAAGAAGGTCGAGTTCTTAACCGAAAGCTTGTCGAGAACGTGGCGAATCGCATTGCGAACCAACCTGCGAAAGTCACGGAATCCGAGCAAAAGCAAACGAAGCAGTCTGCGCCACTTCCTTATTCATTATCAGCCTTGCAGATTGATGCTGCCAAACGCTATGGCATGAGTGCCCAACAGGTTTTGGATACTTGTCAGGCGTTGTATGAGAAGCACAAACTGATCACGTACCCACGTTCTGATTGTCGTTACTTACCGATGGAGCATTATTCGCAAGCGGGTTCTGTCACTTCCGCTATTGCTAACAATGCCAAAGAGCTACAAAGCGCGGTGCAAGGTGCGGATTTATCGCTTAAGTCTAAAGCGTGGAACGACAAAAAAGTCGATGCTCACCACGCAATCATTCCAACACCAAAACAAGCGAATGTGAATGCATTATCAGGTAATGAGATGAAGGTGTATCAGCTCATTGCCCGTCAATATTTAATGCAATTCTATCCAGCTGCAGTTTATGCGGAAGCGAAGCTCGTCTTTGATATTGCTGGTGGTACGTTTATCGCTAAAGGTCGCCAGCTTGTTTCTCCGGGTTGGAAAGCGTTGATGGGGAAAACGGACAAAGAAGACGATGGTATCGATGCTGTGCCGCCACTCGCTGAGGGCACCGTGCTGACTTGCCGTGAGGGTGAAATCAAAGATCGTAAAACAGAGCCACCAAAGCATTTTACTGAGGCAACATTGCTTCAAGCCATGACGGGCATCGCTCGTTATGTGGCAGATAAAGAACTAAAGAAGATATTACGTGAAACCGATGGTCTGGGCACAGAAGCGACGAGAGCTGGCATTCTTGATACCTTGTTCAAACGCCAATTGCTGACTCGTCAGGGGAAATCGATTTTGAGCTCACCAGCAGGACGTGGCTTGATCCACGCTTTGCCAATGGACTCGACGTACCCGGATATGACTGCGCATTGGGAACACCAATTACAAGGAATGGCAGAAAGAAACCAAGCATATCAACCTTTTATGCAAGCGTTAGAACAACGTATAGATGGGCTGATGGGCGAAGTGAAATCAGGTCCGATTCCGGAATCTCTGCGTCATCTTCCTAAAGTAGAGCGACCAGCATTCAAGCGTAAGAAGCGCAGTTACAACAAATCTGGTGCATCAAAAACGACTACCACCAAACGTAAATCCTCTAAATAACTCATGTTTACTTACGATCAAGCGGCACCATCCAGTGCCGCTTTCTTATATTAAGGTCATGGCTAATCGAACAAGTTCTCGTTCTTGTCGATTGCGCCTCTGACGTCATCTTGAGTTAATACTCGTTTACCTAAATCCTGTTTTACTTGTCGTCCTAAGTCGATGAGCGTATCGCGATTCGCTTGAGTTTGACGTTTACCTGCACTTCTTAAGCAGTAATTGAGCTCATGATCTTCACTGAAATTCACCAGATCTTTATCTGCTGCCATGGTTACTCTCCTTAGTGGGGTTAATACCTCACTAAGTCTGGATAGGAAACGGTGAAATTCAAGTTAAGTAATGAGATTGGAGAAGTGGAGAATGGGCGACGAAACTAGGAACCTTTCGTCGCCTAACGTTAACTTATTGATAGTTGACTATTACCAAGGAAGTTCGGTGCCATCATAGTTAATAAACTGCCCCGAATTTTCTTGCGTGCTTTGCTCAATCACTTTTGCTAAACCATTAGCTGACGTTTGGGTGTCGATAAGCGCATTGGGCCCACCCATTTCAGTACGTACCCAGCCCGGATGAAGTGCCAAAACAGTGAATCCCTCATCGGTTAGGTCATTACTCAAACTTTTTACAACAGAGTTGAGTGCTGCTTTGGAAGAGCGATATATGTAACCACCACCAGAGGTGTTTTCCGTCATGCTGCCGACTTTAGAGGAGATACACGCAATTTTTTTCGCTTTGCCTTGTTGTAGCAGCGGATAAAAGCTTTCCACTAACTTCAATGGAGCGATGGTATTTATCTCGAAGACTTGTCGCCACTCTTCGATGTCGGTGTTACCAAAACCATAGCCTTTAGGTCCGTAGTAACCAGCATTGTTGATCAGCAGATCGATTGCTGGGAGTTCGCTTGCGAGCTGGGCGACTCGTTGGTAATCCGTCACGTCCAATTCATGTAGCACCAAGGTATTATAACGCGATGCTAATGCGTGTAGTTCTTTACTGTCTGCTAGGTTACGGCTTGTCGCGTGAACTTGAGCGCCTCGTTGCAAATAGAGCTCGGTTAAACTCAAGCCGATACCACGATTCGCACCAGTAATAAAGACTGTCTGACTCATGAGTACACCTATCTGTCTGATTCAATAAGGTTAAGTGGAAACAGAACCATTGTGTTAGCTAAGGGCGATAAAATCAACTAACCACCATGCACCTAACATCATCGACATGAACAGAGACATCGCGCAGAAAGAACCAAAGAAAGCGCCGAGTATCGTATATAAGGTTTTGTTCATAACAGGTAGAAATTTAATTGATATTGAAAATCATTGTCAATTAAATTTCTTTTTAATCAACTCTGGGAGTTGGTACTATTTCACAACGTTTTATGAAAAGAATGTCTCATGCTGCCACTGATTTACCACCCTATTTACTCGCAACTCGATCTACCAGATGGTCACCGTTATCCGATCATGAAATATCGTTATCTTTATCAAGCTGTGATGGAGAAGCTCGCGAGTGAAGATTGGGGAGGGCAAATTGAATGCTTCCAACCAAGCCCTCTAAGTATGGATGATATTAAACGCGTGCATGATGGGGAGTATGTCGACTTGTTGGTGACGGGAGCTATGCCTGCGGCCAAAATGCGTCGAATTGGGTTTCCTTGGAGTGAGGCGTTGATAACACGGACACTGACATCCACCGCCGGAACGGTACTGACCGCAGAAAAGGCATTAGAACATGGCGTCGCGATTCACCTAAGCGGTGGCTATCATCATGCGCACAAAAACTTTGGCAGTGGTTTTTGTCTGTTCAACGACCTGGCGATTGCTGCTAAGCACATGCTTGATCATGAACACGTCGATAAAGTGATGATCATCGATAGTGATGTCCACCATGGCGATGGCACGGCAACGATTTGTGAAAGTGAACCCGACATTGTCACCTTGTCTTTCCATTGCGATAAAAACTTCCCGGCGAGAAAGCCAGACTCTGATCTTGACGTCCCTTTGAGTCGTGATACCAATGATGAAACGTATTTGATGACGTTTAAAGAGGTCGTCGAGATGGCGATTAACTTGCATCGTCCAGACATGGTGATATATGACGCTGGTGTGGATATTCATGTCGACGACGAACTGGGGTACTTCAACGTGTCGACGGAAGGCATATTTGAGCGAGACCGTTTCTTAATGCAGTTGATGAAAGACAAAGGTATTCCTGTCGCGGCTGTCGTTGGTGGTGGTTACCGAAGTGAACACGCGGATTTGGTGCCAATTCATATGCAGTTATTAAATGCCGCTGAATTCGTTTTTAAAGACTGAATCTAGAATGTTGAAAATCGAGGTAATGGACTCAGTTCTCGAATGAACATTTAGAGCTGGGAATCCTTTCCCAATTTTATTTTCCTAGCCTTTGACGTTGTCTAAAACAACAAATGGATGGATTTAGCTAATGCAGAAAGAAGATGCTCCTGCCTTATGCCGAGGCGAATACTAGGGGGCTTCGCGGTGTTTAGATAGTTATAAACACCTTACAATTCGCCTGATAAAAAATGTAATCAGCAACTAACCTTTTGATTGGTAAGGTGAGAGCTCAAATTTTTAGTTTTTTAGTGATAATGAGCTATTGTCGGTTAAATTCACTGAGTGGGTGGTTTCTATCACTTTAGGTGCTTTCATTTGCGCGGAAATGACCATTAAATTATTTTCTCGGTGAATTTGAATTCATAATTAATATGTATTTTATAAATAATTGATGTTTAGTTTGCTTAGGGCAGTCAAGTTTATCAATTTATGAATGAGATAGGATAACGCCTTTAAATTCATAAAATTAAATAAACTATTCGGACTGTATATGAACCATCAACGCATTTCCAATACCATCTCTTTTAAAGGGCGAGGGGGAGAGTTTTTTGGCATCTGGATTGTCAATGTTCTACTTTCTATCGTTACGCTCGGAATTTACTCTGCTTGGGCCAAAGTAAGAACAAAACGCTACTTCTACGGTAACACGTACATCGACGGTGATAACTTTGAGTATCATGCCGTGCCAATGCAAATCTTAAAGGGGCGTTTAGTCGCGCTGGCGATTGTATTGGTATGGGGTATCGCAAACTCATTCATTCCCCAACTGGCGCTTGTGCTCTTCCTTCTGTTTTATGTCGCTCTGCCATGGTTGTTATGGAGCAACGCACGATTTGATTCTGCAATGACGAGTTACCGCAATGTTCACTTCTCTTTTAATTCGTCACTAAAAGATGCATACATCACCATACTTGGCCGAGGCTTTGGTGCTGCGCTGGCGGTCATGGTTTTCATTGGTATCTGTGTGGCGGTTGCAAGCGTTTCGCAAGTAGCGTCGGTTATTTTAGGGCTTTGCTCAGTCGTCGTTATGGCTGCACTTTATGGTTGGGTTGTGGTTGGCGTTCAACGCTACTTTGTTAATGGCTACCGTTATGGTGATTGGCAGTTTAGTGGCGAACTTGAAACCAGTTTCTTTGTAAAAACCTACCTGAAAGCCGTAGCAATCGGTCTTAGCACAGCTGTCGCGATTGCGATTGTGGCGGTCATTGTGATGGTTGGGAGCTCAGGGCTAATGGAAGCGGCGACGGGCGACTTAGCTTCACTGAATGAATCTAGCCCTGTCATTACAATGGTTGTCATGTACCTTGGTATGATTGGCTTAACCATCGGCTTGACGGCATATACAGCAACAAGAACTCGTAACTACTTGTTCTCCCAAATGAAGCTAGAAAAAGAAGGGCAAGAAGAAAACAACTTTACGTTTAAGTCTACCTATACAGTTGATGGCTACATGTGGCTGATTATCTCAAACTTCCTATTACAAGTTGTGACCTTGAGTATTGCGAGACCATGGGTAATGGTTCGTACTTCTCGCTATGTTGCTGACAAGACGGTCGTCGTTGGAGACATGAGCCAACTGAAAGCAGCAGACCAAGATTCAAAAGTGAAATCAGCGATCTCTGATGAAGTTGCACAAGCCTTCGATCTCGGTGTTGGAATCGGTTAATGCAGTTTGAAGGAACCGCGTTTCCACCAAAAAGCTCTGAGCGACATCAAGCCAAATTGAATGTCGCTCAAGCTAACTCGCTAAGTTTGGTTGTTGCTGACAATATTTTTAGCTGTGATCAGCAACATGCGGACATTACTGCTCCAGTCGGCAATTTACCCGTCAGATTTAAGCTGCCTAATGGTTGGGTTTTTGTTACTGAACGGACTGAAGAAGTGTCTCGGTGGCTGGAGGCAAATAAAAGGTCGAGCTTGGTTGATAAAATTGAATCGAACTGGCTTGCTTGGCTCGTGTCTGCGATGGCATGTATTGCCGTTGTGCTCGGGGGATATTATTACGCGTTACCTTGGGTGAGCGACAAAGTCGCATACGCGATTCCTGACAGTGTTTCAGTTGTACTCGGCGAAAAGGTACTTCAAAGCTTGGATTCCCGTTGGGAACCGAGCGAGCTGAGTAAAGCCGAACAAGAAGCCATTCGAAGCAGGGTAGAGCAGCACTTAACACAGTTAGAGGCGTTGCCTTACCAAGTAGAGATTGTTTTCCGATCTTCTGAGCTAGGGGCGAATGCGTTTGCCTTACCTGGTGGAAAGATTGTGCTGCTCGATGAATTAGTGGCGTTGTCTAAAAATCAGCAACAGCTGGACAGTATTATTCTTCACGAGCTTGGTCATATTCATCATCGCCACATGTTAAAGAGGTTGGTGTATTCGAGTGTCCTTTCTGTTGGTGTCGCCCTGTTAACTGGTGAAAGCTCTGGCATCGTGGACAATCTTGCCGGGGCAAGTGTGTTTGTGTTGTCCAGTGGTTACTCCAGAGAAGCCGAAATACAAGCCGATGCATTCGCAAGAGAGGCGATGCTCAAGGTTTATGGCGACACAAAGCCGATGGCTGAAATGTTTGAGTTGTTCCGTAACCAAGGTTATGAAGAGTTGCCAGAGTGGTTGAGTACTCATCCAGACCTCGATAAAAGGATTGAGGCAGTGAAAGGAAACTAACTCTTTCATACCAATACTTAACGATGAGAGCTCACTAAATATTAGTGGGCTTTTTTCTTGCGTATTGGAAAGTGCCTAGAGGATTTGACGGACTTTTTCTGAACTTGGCTGAGTGTGGGGACGCCTAGTTCGGGGTTGTGCTCAACTAGGGATTTAGAAATCCCATAATTTTCTGAGCGCTAAAACGACGAAAGTCCATTTATTTCTCAACGAGTTTTCTAAATGTGGGGGAGTGCTGGGCTTGCATTCAAGGAGGGATTTGTCTAAATCCTTCTTACGCCTTCAGATACGAAAAAGCCCACTAATTGCTTAGCGGGCTTTTTCTAAATGTGGCTGAGAGCCGGGGGTGCGTTCAACTAGGGATTTACAAATCCCGTAATTTCCCAAGCGCTAAAACGACGAAAGCCCGTTGATTTCTCAACGAGCTTTCTAAATGTGGCGGAGAGATAGGGATTTGAACCCTAGATACGCTATTAACGTATGCCGGTTTTCAAGACCGGTGCTTTCAACCACTCAGCCATCTCTCCGTTGTTGACGCGAATAATATAAGGCTTTGAAAATCTTGTAAACCCCAAAATGAACCGTTTGGATGTTTACTGCACGATTTTGTGTTGTTTGTGGAGAAAAGAAACGAAAAAGCTCTCCGAGTGGAGAGCTTTTGTTCAATTAATTGCTTTTCGAATAGAAGCGTTGAAGTTCTGTCAGCCCTTGCATTAGCACTGGGAGCTTCGGTGTCGATTCTCTCAAACGCTTATAATTGTCGTCATAGAGCTTATAGTTACCGAATTTGTCTATAACGGTTGTTTGTGAGCTAGTGATAAGTGCGATTTCACGCGTGTCACCAGCTAGAATCCAGCGGCGACGGCTCTCATCAAATAAGTTTCGGCCACTGCTGTAATCGTAAGGGTTTGAAGATACACCCAACATGTCTTGTAAAAGCGTTACAGACAAATCTAAGTGGCTTGTACTGTGCGTAAACTCGGCTGGTAGCATACCCGGCCAGTGAATCACCATTGGTACTTGCAGTTGGTAACGGCTGTAGTTGCTGTTTGCCCCCCAGCTGTTGGTATTGGTTTCGTTAAACTCACTGCCGTGATTCGAGGTAATAACCACGATGGTGTTCGCCAGTAACTCATTTGCTTCCAAATCAGCAATAATTTCTGCAACCGTTTTATCTGCGGATTTCACTGATTGCTCGTAAGCTTTCTTAAATCGTTCGCTGGCTGGGATTTCTTCGTTAGCAGCCATCGGCTCAGATTCAAAGTTGTCGACAGTGGTAACTTCGATGTAGCTAAACCAAGGCTTTTTCGCTTGTTCAGTTAGCCATGTATTCCAAGCTGCAATTGACTGCTTGTCGGTATGGGCTTGTGTACCATCTAGTTCATTAGCCAGATTCAAGCCTCGGAAGATAACTTCTGAATAGAGGTCATCTTCAAAACCATTACCGCTGAATAGACCAAAGCTGTAATCCTGATCTTTTAGTACGTCTAGTAATACTGGCGCACTGCCTTGCGCTTTAATGCTGCTCGCGTAACTGCTTGGTAAGCCATAGAACAAGCCAAATGCACCGTAAGTGTCATTGCTTGAGCTGTAATGGTTCGTAAAGTTTTGATTGTCTTGCGCAAACTTGTACAAGTTCGGCATTTCGTTCTGGTTAAGTGCATCCGCACGAAGGTTATTCACGCTGATCATCAGCACGTTTAACTTGTTACCACGACGATTGAATTCAAGCTTCTCTAGCGGGTAGCTGACTAAATCGATGTTGCCTTGGTTCTCTGCTAAGCGTTTTAGGTACTCTTCACGGTCAAGAAGGCCATGTTTTTCCATAAAGCTCTTCGCCGTCATCGGGTATGACAATGGGAAGTTAGAGCGTTGGCTAGTAATCGGATTGTAGAAGTAAGCATCAGCCCAAATGTAAACCAAATGGCTGGTCATAAAGCTTAAGAAGAACACGGCAGCTAAAGGACGGCCAACGTGTTTATGGGAAAGTTTGCGTTGTTTGCGCCAAACCCACTCAGAAAGAGCAAGCTGCACCAGGAAAATAAGCGGCATCACCACAAAAAGGTGTTGGAGATCGGAACTGATCGCGCTTTTATCTTCGCTAAACAACAGCTCCCAAACCACAGGGTTTAGGTGCAAATTAATGGATTGATACGCTTGAGTATCAATCAATAAAACGGTTTGACCAACCGTTGCGAATATCACTGCCACCAAGCGGAAAAGTTTCCTTGATGGCAGGACAAACGTCAGCGGGAATAGAACTAATAAGTACAGGGCGAAAACAAGGAAGCCAAAATGACCAACCCAAGATGCAGCCAAATAAAATTGCCCCATAAGGGTTTCTGGCCAAGGCGATTGAACGATATAGCGTGTACCTATCAACATCGATGCAACGATGTTGAAGAATGCAAACCAGTGACCCCAACCTACTAGTCGAGATACGCGTTCGCCGTATGAGTTTCCGCTGTCTACCATGTACTTGTTCTATTATCCGTTATTAATGTGTTTTTGGCGCTTCAAGAGAAGACATCAGTGCCTGAGCAAATTTTTCAGCAATAACTTTGCGTTGTGAAGCAGCAACTTGTTGATTTAAGACATTGGTTGCGATATTTCCGGCAATCATTAGCGTCAACTCAGGAGAAGCAGCGTGTTTATCAAGTACAGCACCCACTTCAGCAAGAATTTTCTCTACTTGTTCGTCAGTATATTTAGATGTAATCGGCATAAAGACTCTAATAATGATAGTAAAAGCGGCTTATGATAACCTACAATGCCCAACAACTTAAACCTTGTAGCAAGATAAAATCACTATGAGCCTTCATCTTTCAAACGTTATTCTGCATCAATTGTGCAAAAACGATCAGGACGAACTGGTTGTTAAACTTCGCCCGGCGTCGTTAGAAAACGATACCTCTACTGAAAACCTTGTCGCGGAACTGCATCGCGTATTCCACTCGAAAGCAGGCAAAGGTTTCGGCTCTTTCCAATCAGACAGCGAATTTCAATTTTGGCTTCAAGAAATGCGCAAAGGGGAGAGAGATTTCTATGATTTCTCACAAATTAGTGCAAATCGCTTGAAAGAAGAGCTGATTAAGTACCCATTTGCTGATGAGGGTATCTTAGTCTTTGCTGAGTACCAAAGCTTAGCAACTGACTATTTGTTTATTGGTATCTTGCCAATGAACCAAAGTCTAAAAGTGACTGAAGGCTTGGATATTGATGCGACGGATTACCTAGATATCACTAAGATGGACATTGCTGCGCGCATTGATCTTTCAAGTTACGACACAGACCGTGAGTCAAATCGTTACCTTTCTTACATCAAAGGTCGCGTTGGTCGTAAAGTAGCAGACTTTTTCCTCGATTTCCTACAAGCGGATGTTGGTCTAGATACTAAGCAGCAAAACCAAGTGCTAATGCAAGCGGTAGAAGACTTTTGTGCGGATTCTAAGCTTGAGAAGCAAGAAGCGAACGAGTACAAAAAGCAGGTTTACAACTACTGTAACGAGCAAATCAAATCAGGCGATGAAGTACAAATTTCTGAACTGTCTGGTGAGTTGCCACCAAGCCAAGATGGCACAAGCTTTATGGACTTTACCAAAGAGCAAGGCTACGAGTTGGAAGAATCTTTCCCTGGTGACCGTTCTACCGTACGCAAGCTAACTAAGTACGTTGGCGCTGGTGGCGGTTTGAATATCAGCTTTGATAGCTTGTTACTTGGCGAGCGTATTTTCTACGATCCAGAGACAGACACGCTAACGATCAAAGGCACGCCACCAAACCTAAAAGATCAGTTAAGCCGTAACTAATTGATAATAAGAGAGCATTATGCTCTCTTTTTTTATGTGAAGTGCGCACAGTCAGCGCGTGTTTCATGGTATATGCTTGGTTATTAATAAGAAATAGTCGAGGGAAAAGCATTGCTGCAATTCAAAGAGGGAATGAGAAGAGCTGTCTGGCTTTTGTTTGCTGTGTGGTGTGTATTTGCTGTAGGTATTTGGCTGCAAGCGCAACAAACTATCCGAACTATTTCGACCATTGATGAACTCAGCAGCAAAGTGGACGAGGTGCGCAATATCTTCCACTTCGAATTGCCTTATCGTGCACAACACGTTGATCAAGTCTCTCTTAAGCTTCAACTTGTTTACGCTGTTCGCTTACAACTTGAAAGTGAACATTCTGCCGGATGGGGTTCCCCGGATTTAACTCAGCTACTTTATTCCACAGACCGTTTTCTTGAAGGCGCTAGAACCTTTATTGGGAGCGACAGTGAGCTCGTTGCTCTCGCAGATCAGTTACACAACAGTCGCGAGTCTGCCAGCAATTCAGAGCAACTTCGCACCATGTATTACCGTTTGGGTGCTTTGGTACTGGAAGCCATGTTCAGCGACGCAGCAACAAGTGCTGACACATACCAAGAGCTGGATTCTTTGTTTACTGAGTCACAAAACCTTGAATCCAAAGAACAAGCCTCATTTCAGCGTCGATTAGCCCAAACTTCAAGCGTATTGGCCGCGCATGCGCAGGGGAGCCATCTCTCTAATCAACTGCTTAACCCCGAGTTTCCAAATCAACTCGCTTCAGTGATTAGTACCCTTGAGCAAAAACTGACGTTTTACATCACTTTTCTTGCGTTAGTAAGTGGTTCCTTACTCGCGCTTATCTCCTGGGCTCTATTCTCTAAAACGGCACTTGTGACGGAAGAATCGTTAACGCCAAATAAGAATGAAGAGACGCCAGTCGTTCCATCTACTCCTGTTTTGGAAAAAACGCATATGGCAGAAACGAAACGTGAGGTGGTTGAATATCCAGAATTTATGCTTCAGACAGAACTACCTCGTCCTAAAGAGGATGATGATGCAACGCCTCCGACTCAAAACATGGCGACTGAGAGTGAAGATTCAGACATCAAAGAGCCTTATATTGATATAGAGAAAATGCTCGACTCACTGTCTGGTGATGAAGAGTCAGTACGCATGTTATTGGAAGTGTTCATCCAAGATCACGCTGAAGACAGCGAAAAGCTCAAAGGCCTTATCGCTGAAGGGAAGGACAAGGAGCACGCTCAACGTGTTGCGCACAGTTTGAAAGGGGTATCGGGCAGTATAGGAGCAATGCCTCTACACTATATCTCTGGGGATATCGAATCTTTAATCAAACAAGGCGAGCAAGTCTCAGACGATGAATTGGATCAGTTAGAAGATACGTTACAGAATACAACACTTTTTGCCGAGAGAGTTCTCAATAGTGAAAACATTCGAGAAGTGCTAACGGATTGATATTCCTCTGACTTAAAATAGAAAGGATTAAGGTATTCAAGGGACGCTCGCGAACCTGTTGCCTTGGTTCGTCACTGTTCCTGTTCTACACATTTTGACCATAGGTAATTTCATGTCCATCCGTCGACTGTCCTCATTGATGGTGGCTTGTTTGGTTTTAAGTCTTTCAGGGTGTTCTCTGTTAGAGGTGAAAATCGACAGCCAAACTGTACCGCTCACCAAACAAGAGCTGAACATGCGTATTATGACGCGTGAATATGCTCAGCAATTCTTTGCTCAAGTCGAGCAAGCCGCCGATGTGCTCCAAGAAAACTATGAGCCGAGTGATAAAGTAAACCAATCCTATATTCTGCTCTGGAAGATCAATGCGGAAGAGGGGCTTCAAGCTGCCGCTTACCAAGTTTCACCAATGGCTGCGTTGATTGATACGTGGGTGTTCACTCACCAGATGAACCAGTTCTACAGTGAAGGGGCGGGCAAAGACCTATTTGCGACTGGCGAAGCAAAAAAAGTGTCTGAACATTTGGCAAAAGAAGTCGATAAGCTAGCGAAATCGCTATTGAAGAAAGACGTGTACGAAAAGACTCAAGTATTTGTGGCAGATTTTGTCGAGAAGTATCCTTTTGCTGACTTAAGCATGATCAGAACGCCTGCTTACCGAGCATGGTTGCAAGCAAACCAAATCAGTGAGGAAGAAGCCGTTACTACGCTTGGTACAATGCCTGAAGCCATCGGTGATGTATCCGACCGTTTAAGTTTGGTCTCAGAACAAACACCTAAGATCATGACTTGGAAAGCGCAGTTGCTGGCACTCAACAGCTCAGCAAGTATTGAACAAGTCAACGCAGCGCTAAACAGCTTGAAGGTGACTTCTGAGTCGTTGAAGGACTTTATCGACAACAACCCTGAGTACATGCGTAACTTGGCAGAGCAGATGGCCGTTCAATTGCAGCCTCTTGTGGAAGACATTGACCAAAAAACAGAAGAGCGTTTGTCTCAGTTGAGTGATGAGCGTCAGGCTTTGGAATTGATGGTGGCGAGAGAGCGCCAAGAGATTGCTCAAATCATCACAAACGAACGCGAGAAGTTTGCTCAGGACCTAGACCATGTTTCACAAGAAGTGGTGAATCTGGCGATGGAGAAATTGATTGAGCTTGTAAAGAGCACCATCATCTACTTTATTCTGTTTATCCTAGTGATCTTCTTTGCTCCTCTCGTACTTGGTTATGCCTTAGGTAAGCGCTCTGCGGTAAGAGCCAGCACTAAATCGGCTTAATCGTTTAGAAGTCACAATACGAAATAGCAAACACAAAAAAGGACCGAATCATCGGTCCTTTTGTATTTATGGAAGGTTTCTAGCTATAGAAAGCTGAAGCATTAAGCTGTTTGTTGCTTTAGTTCAGCTTCTGTTTGTTCTTCTGTTGCTGGAGCCGTTGGCTCGCATTTATCAACAAACCAGCCCATGTAAGAAGTAAAGATGGTCACGATGATACACACGAAGCTCAGCCACATGAACGGCGCATACGACAATGTAGCCACACCCAAGATGCTTGCCATGTAGATACCGTTATCGCTCCACGGCACCATACCGGATGTCAGTGTGCCACCAAACTCTGCGTTACGAGATAGGTTCTTACGTTTGTAGCCAAGGCGGTCGTAGTTCTTAGCACAGATCTTTGGAGTAAGAATCAGTGATACGTACATCGCAGAACCGAATACGTTACCCATGAAGGCCGTACCAATTGTGCTGGTTGCCAGTGAACCTGCGCTTTGAACACGTCGTTCGAACAGTTTTGCAATCGTTTCTAGTACGCCAACCTTATCTAGTAGGCCACCAAAACCAAGACCGAATACGATCACGGCAACTGAGCCCAGCATAGAAGACATGCCGCCACGATTTAGAATCGAGTCAATGAAATCTACGCCTGAAGAAATCGCAAATGGTGCCCAAGCGGTATTAAATGCTGTCAGGAAATCCACATCCTGAATCATCACTGCCCAGATAATACCTAGTAGTGAACCGAAGCTGATCACAGGGAAAGAAGGCATGCGCATCGCCAATAGAGCCAATACGATGATCACTGGGACAAAGGAGTAAGGCGTGATGAAAAATTGTTGTTCCATTGCCTGGATAACAGAATCCACTTGGCTCATATCCACTTTACCAGCGAAGTGGAAGCCAAATGCGGTAAACATGATACCTGTGATGATGTAGCTGATCAGTGCGATAGGCAGCATGCCTTTGATGTGCTCAACCACTTCTACATTCGACATAGAAGAAGCAAGGATCACTGAATCTGAAAGTGGAGACATCTTGTCACCAAAGTAACAACCCGATAGAACCGCACCCGCAGTGATTGGCGCTGGAACACCAAGACCTTGACCGATACCCATCATCGCAATACCTGCTGTACCCGCCGCACCCCAAGATGTACCTGTTGCCAATGCAGTCAGAGAACAAATGATCATGGTCGCCAGTAAGAAGATAGAAGGGTGAATGGCTTTCAGACCGTAGTAGATGATGGTTGGTACGATACCACCTGAGATCCAAGTACCCACTAAGGCACCTACAGCAAGAAGAATAAGCACTGCGCCCAAACCATTAGAAATACCGTTTAGTGCTGCTTTTTCTAGGTCTTTGTATTGATGGCCGAGTCTTAAGCCCAATAGCATGATAATGAACCAGCCAATGTACAGCGCGAGCTGAATTGGAAGGTCTAGTTTGGCAGTAAATGAAAATGCCAAAAGAAGAAACAAACCTAGTGAGATAAATACCTGTATCAGACTAGGAAGACGTGTTGTAACTTGCTTCATATGTGCCTCTGTCGTTCATGGAGCAATAGAGGAAGGCCGCTCCCTGTTTTAATCGCGCCTAACATACATTAACAAAAATTATATTTCGAACATTTGGTACTTTATCTTGACTTTCGTCCGAATAAACGTTTGCTTGTGAAATTAATAACTAAAAAACTTTAAATTTAATAGTTTGAAATGTTTTGTGGTGTAAAAAATATGTGCTGCAATTGTTGTTTTCTCACTGAGTGGTAAGACCTTATCGCGTGACGTTTACAATTTTCTGGGCTGAATTAGATGGTTAATCAATAAGAAAAGAGAAGAAAATAACTGGGATTATAAAAATTCGCGGCAAACGTTAAAAAAGTTGTGTTTATTTGCAAATTAGGGCTTGAGATTTTGTGGCGAAAATTGAACTATGGAGAAAGTTTCAAAAATATACATGGAGAGTTAATGCGATGAGAGTAGGTTTAGTTGGTTGGCGTGGCATGGTCGGTTCAGTTCTGATGCAGCGCATGGTTGAAGAGAAAGACTTCGATCTGATCGAGCCAGTTTTCTACAGCACGTCTCAAATAGGTATCCCAGCTCCAAACCTAGGTAAAGCAGCTGGTCTACTTCAAGATGCGTTCGATATTGACAGTTTAAAACAGCTTGATGCGGTAATTACGTGTCAAGGTGGTGGTTACACAGAGAAAGTTTACCCGGCTCTGCGTCAAGCGGGCTGGAAAGGTTATTGGATTGATGCCGCGTCTACGTTGCGTATGGCAGAAGACTCCATCATTACCCTAGACCCTGTGAACTTAGCGCAGATTCAACAAGGCATTCACGGCGGCACTAACACCTTTGTTGGTGGTAACTGTACCGTTAGCTTGATGCTCATGGGCCTTGGTGGCCTGTTCGAGAAAGGTTTGGTTGAGTGGACAAGTGCAATGACGTACCAAGCTGCGTCTGGCGCAGGTGCACAAAACATGCGTGAGCTGATTTCTCAGATGGGTGTGATCAACGATTCTGTAAGCTCTGAATTAGCTAATCCAGCAAGCTCTATTCTAGACATTGACAAGAAAGTTGCCGACACAATGCGCAGCTCTTCATTCCCTACGGATAAGTTTGGTGTGCCTCTAGCTGGCTCTTTGATTCCTTGGATCGACGTTAAACGCGATAATGGTCAGAGTAAGGAAGAGTGGAAAGCGGGTGTAGAAGCGAACAAGATCCTTGGTTTCCAAGATGCGCCAGTGCCAATCGATGGTACATGTGTGCGTATCGGTGCGATGCGTTGTCACTCTCAAGCATTGACTATCAAGCTTAAGCAAAATGTACCAATGGATGAGATTGAAGAAATCATCGCAACGCATAACGATTGGGTTAAGGTGATTCCAAACGATCGTGACATCACGGCTCAAGAACTCACTCCAGCGAAAGTAACAGGTACGCTTTCTATTCCAGTAGGCCGTCTACGTAAGATGGCAATGGGCGATGACTTCCTAAACGCATTCACAGTCGGTGATCAGCTTCTATGGGGTGCTGCAGAGCCACTACGCCGTACTCTACGCATTATTCTTTCTGAGAAGGCTTAATTTGTCTCAACTCTGAGATGTCTATTTTGAAAGCGCCCAACTGGGCGCTTTTTTGATATTTCAATGACAGTAAGCTGACTTTTGTTGCATAACGTTGCCACGAATTTAATCAATTGGAGTGCGGTAATGAAACAGAATACAAAAGGTTTTACTCTCATAGAGTTAGTGGTTGTCATCGTAATTCTCGGCATTTTAGCCGTTGTTGCTGCACCTAAGTTTTTAAATCTTCAACATGATGCTAGAGAAGCAGTTATCAAGGGACTGGGTGGCTCTGTTCATAATGCTGCAGAAATGGCTTTTGGCAAAACCGCTGTAGAAGGAATGGAACATGAAAAGTCTTACAGTATTGAAGGTTACGGTTCCGTCCAATATGGTTATCCGGCTGTTCAAAAGGGAGGGATGGAAAACTTCCTAGATATCGAGTCTGGATATCATGATCTAACGAAAGAGTGGGTATGGGGTGCGCACAACAATGGGTCAGTAAGCAATCCTGATACTTGGATAGTGACTCGATCGGAATATATTGACGCTGATCCTGGTGACGAAAGCACGTACAACAAAGCGATTGAAGATACACAATGCTACGTGAAGTACACCGCGGCAATGGAGCCGGGTGATGAATACAAAGTGGAAGTGTTTACTGGCGGTTGCTAAATCGAGAATAGGCCTTGCACACGGAAAATGTTTGTGTATTGAGAGCCAAAAGTTATGTAGAAGCCGATGTGAATTCATCGGCTTTTCTGATCGTGGAGTTGGAGTACGAGGGTGCTCAGAATGCAACGTTCCAATACTCGGAAGCGCTCTGCTGGAAGGTAAGTTAAAGAAACCAGATTCTAAAACGCGTTGACAGAATCTATTCCCAGAAAGACAAAATATCTCCGATTCCCGATTCCCGATTCCCGATTCCCGATTCCCGATTCCCGATTCCCGATTCCCTACAAAACCTCTAACCCTTGTTTTTGCAGCATGTCGATCAAATCAATAAGAGGCAGTCCGACTAGCGTATTCGGATCTTTGCCGACTAACTTCTTAAACAGGCAAATTCCCATCCCTTCGCTTTTAAAGCTACCAGCACAGTAAAAAGGTTCTTCTCTATCGACATAACGTTCGATTTGTTCACGCGTCAAATCTCTAAAGTGCACTTCAAAAGTATCGAAACCGACTTCTGTGTGATTAGTTGCCGAGTTGTGGACAGCTAGTCCGGTATAAAAAGTGATGGCTTTACTGCTTTGAGCCAATAATTGTTTGATGGCGTTTTCTCGGTTTAACGGTTTACCAACGATATTGCCGTCAATGACACACACTTGGTCGCTGCCTATCACCAAACAGTCATGTGTTGTATCACAAGAAGTTGCTTTACCAATAGCAAGTCTTTGTACCAGTTCTAAAGGTGTTTCGTTAGCTAAAGGGGTCTCATCGCAGTTGGGTGACAAGCAAGTAAAAGGCACTGCTAGTTTTTCCAGCAGTTGTTTACGAAAAGGGGAGGTTGAGGCTAAAACCAGTTGGTAATTTTTCATTTTGAATTACAATTCGCACAAGCATTTCCAATAGGATAATCGATCAAAATCGATTCTGGCTAATGCTCTCTATATTAAGCGTAAAAAAGTACAACTTTTTTGCCTTTTTCTTTGACTAATTTTGATTTGGAAGATAATATTCGCGCCCTATGCAAAAGGTAAAAATACCGCGAACGGTTGATCCGGCGAAGTCCGCACAAAAACGATTAGATTACGATGGCATCATCCAAGCTAGTCTTTTCAAGCGCTTAGCGGAAACAACTGAAGGCGTAAAACGCGACGCAGAAGTCTCATTGTCATTTGATATTGATGAACAGCGACTTGTTGTTATCTCTGGTAAAGCTAACATCGAAGTCGATTTAGAGTGTCAGCGTTGTAATGAGGTATTCACACATTTGTGTGAAGTTGAATTCCTTTACACTCCTTACTACGGTGAGAAGACGGAAGAGGAAGCACCAGAAATTTATGATTTGGTAGATCTAAATGAGTACGGTGAATTAGACCTTATACAACTAGTTGAAGACGAGTTCATCTTAACATTACCTCAAATCGCAATGCACGATGAAGCGGATTGTAGCGTTGATTCAAATAACATGGTTTTTGGTGAGATTCCTGAAGAAATTGAGGAAGAAAAACCGAATCCATTCGACGTTTTGAAAAATCTGAAAAAGTAACTGGTGTGGTAGCCGCTTCTTCTTTAGGTTTTTAACCCAATAGTATAGGAGTAGGGTCAATGGCCGTACAGAAAAACCGTAAAACTCGTTCTAAGCGCGGTATGCGTCGTTCACACGATGCGCTAACTACAGCTGCACTATCTGTAGACGCGACTTCTGGTGAAACTCACCTACGCCACAACGTAACTGCTGAAGGTTACTACCGTGGTCAAAAGGTTATCAACAAGTAAGGTTGAACCTTTGCAAAGTATTACCGTTGCACTTGATGCAATGGGCGGGGATTTCGGTCCACGCGTAACAGTGCCTGCCGCCGTGCAGGCACTGTCTCATTTCCCAGAGCTAAAAGTGATTCTTATAGGTGATCAACCTCTGATCACGTCTCAATTATCTCAACTAGGTACCTCTACCAGTTCTCGCTTAAGCATTCTTCATAGCGAGAAAGTAATTTCTAATTCAGAAAAACCGTCCTTAGCACTACGTAATAGCCAAAATAGCTCCATGCGTATGGCCATTGATCTGGTCTCTGATAACGAAGCAGATGCGTGTGTGAGCGGTGGTAACACCGGAGCCTTGATGGCGCTCTCACGATTCATTCTTAAACTGCTTCCTGGTATTGAGCGTCCTGCTTTAGTTTCCGCATTACCCACCATTAGTGGCAAACGTACTTGGATGTTAGATCTTGGTGCGAATGTATCTTGCGATGCAGACAGCTTATTTCAATTTGCAGTGATGGGCAGTGCGTTAGCCGAGGAACACCTCGGTCATCCACCTCGTGTGGCGGTGCTGAATATTGGTGCTGAAGAAATTAAAGGAAACGATTTAGTCAAACGCTGTGCAGAAATGCTTTCTCAAACCGACGCAATTCATTTTGTGGGTTATATTGAAGGTAATCAAATTTTGCATGACGTTGCCGATGTCATTGTTTGTGATGGCTTTGTCGGTAACGTATGCTTAAAAGCCAGCGAGGGAACAGCGCAACTCTTTATCGAAAAACTAAAAACCAGCATGATGGCATCAACGATAAAGGGATGGATTGCTAGAAAACTGTTTTCTCGGCTATTTAATGAACTAAAAACACTGAACCCCGACCAGTATAACGGCGCAAGTTTGCTAGGATTGCGCGGCATTGTCATAAAAAGCCATGGAAGTGCGGATGTATCTGCGATTGTCAATGCACTTGGCGAGGCAGTACACGAGGTCAAACGACAAGTACCAAGCCGTATTAGCGATCGTTTGGAAGCGGTTTTACTCGAGAGGCATTATTAGTCTTCATGTATAGCAAAATTTTAGGTACTGGCAGCTACCTGCCATCTCAGGTGCGTACTAACGCAGACCTAGAGAAAATGGTAGATACAAGTGACGAGTGGATCGTAGCTCGTACTGGTATTAAAGAGCGTCGAATTGCAGCAGAAGATGAAACTGTTGCGGACATGGCATTCTACGCAGCTGAAAACGCTATCGATATGGCCGGCATTGATAAAAATGATATCGACCTAATTATCGTTGCTACTACTAGCAGTAGCCATACTTTCCCTTCATCTGCGTGTCAGGTGCAAGGAAAGCTTGGCATTAAAGGTTGTCCTGCATTCGACTTAGCCGCTGCTTGTTCAGGTTTTGTATACGCATTATCTGTTGCTGACCAACACATCAAATCTGGCATGTGCAAAAACGTGCTTGTGATTGGGGCAGACGCATTGTCGAAAACATGTGACCCAACGGATCGCTCAACTATCATCTTGTTTGGTGATGCTGCGGGTGCCGTTGTTCTTGGTGCAAGCGAAGAGCCTGGCATTATTTCTACGCACATATATTCAGACGGCCAGTTTGGTGATCTATTGAGCCTTCCTGTTCCTGAACGTGGTAAAGATGCAAATAAATGGCTTCATATGGCCGGTAACGAGGTATTCAAAGTAGCCGTTACTCAGCTATCAAGGCTGGTTAAAGACACGCTTGAAGCGAACGATATGCACAAGTCTGAACTAGACTGGTTGGTTCCGCACCAAGCGAACTACCGCATTATTTCAGCGACAGCGAAAAAGCTTTCGATGTCACTAGACCAAGTCGTGATCACACTTGATAAACACGGCAACACATCTGCAGCAACCGTGCCAACAGCACTGGATGAGGCGGTACGTGATGGTCGTATTAAACGTGGTCAAACTCTACTTCTTGAAGCGTTTGGCGGCGGATTCACTTGGGGTTCTACCCTGGTGAAATTCTAAGTTTCACAAGATTCAAAATTTAAGATGCGCTACGGTGCATCTTATTTCTTTTTACTTTGCTTAAAGGAAAACAACATGAGCAAGTTTGCTATCGTATTTCCAGGTCAAGGTTCACAAGCTGTAGGTATGCTTGCTGATCTAGGCGAACAATATGACGTAGTAAAACAAACATTTGCAGAAGCATCTGACGCACTAGGTTACGACCTATGGGCGCTTGTTCAAAATGGACCTGCAGAAGATCTAAACCAAACTTTCCGTACTCAACCGGCTTTGCTAGCGTCATCTGTTGCTATCTGGCGTGTATGGCAAGAGCTTGGTCTTGAGCAACCAGCAAACCTAGCGGGTCACAGCCTAGGTGAGTACTCAGCGCTTGTGTGTGCTGGCGTGATTGACTTTAAAGAAGCAATCAAACTGGTTGAGCTACGTGGTCAACTGATGCAAGAAGCGGTACCTGCGGGTACTGGTGCAATGTACGCGATCATCGGTCTAGATGACGAAGCAATTGCAAAAGCTTGTGAAGAAGCAGCACAAGGTGAAGTCGTTTCTCCAGTAAACTTCAACTCACCTGGTCAAGTTGTTATCGCAGGTAGTAAAGACGCGGTAGAACGTGCTGGTGCACTATGTAAAGAAGCAGGTGCTAAACGTGCACTTCCTCTTCCTGTTTCAGTGCCTTCACACTGCGCACTAATGAAGCCAGCAGCAGAGAAACTAGCCGTTGCGCTAGAGTCTATCGAATTCAATACACCACAACTTCCTGTTATCAACAACGTTGATGTGGCTGCTGAAGTTGATCCGGCAAAAATCAAAGACGCATTGGTTCGTCAACTTCATAGCCCAGTTCGTTGGACTGAGAGCGTGCAGTTAATGAGCGAACAAGGCGTAGAAAATCTTCTTGAGCTTGGCCCTGGCAAAGTACTGACAGGTCTGACTAAACGTATCGTGAAAACACTAAGCGCAGCAGCAGTTAACGACGTAGCGTCGCTAGAAGCCGCTAAGTAATCTGTTCACGATAAGAAAAGGAAAACACAACATGATGAATCTAGAAGGTAAAATCGCTCTAGTGACAGGCGCGAGCCGTGGCATTGGTCGTGCGATTGCTGAACTTCTTGTTGAGCGCGGTGCAACGGTAATCGGTACTGCAACTTCAGAAGGTGGCGCAGCGGCTATCAGCGAATACCTAGGTGAAAATGGTAAAGGTCTAGCACTTAACGTAACTGACGTTGAGTCTATCGAAGCAACCCTAAAAACCATCAACGATGAGTTTGGTGCAATCGATATTCTAGTAAACAACGCTGGTATCACACGCGATAACCTACTAATGCGTATGAAAGATGACGAGTGGAACGACATCATCAACACAAACCTAACGCCAATCTACCGCATGTCTAAAGCGGTTCTACGCGGCATGATGAAAAAACGCGCTGGTCGCATCATCAACGTAGGTTCTGTTGTTGGTACTATGGGTAACGCTGGTCAAACTAACTACGCAGCAGCGAAAGCAGGCGTTATCGGTTTCACTAAATCGATGGCTCGTGAAGTCGCTTCTCGTGGCGTAACGGTTAACACAGTGGCTCCTGGTTTCATCGAAACTGACATGACTAAGGCGCTAAATGATGACCAACGTGCAGCAACGTTGTCGAACGTGCCGGCAGGTCGTCTAGGTGACCCACGTGAAATTGCATCAGCAGTTGTATTCCTAGCTTCACCTGAGGCTGCTTACATTACTGGTGAAACTTTGCATGTAAATGGTGGCATGTACATGGTTTAATGCACAGTTCGTGCAAAATAAGCTGTTTTACTTTGTGAAAAATAGCCTATAGTTGCTGTTAACTGTCATTAAGTTGTCATGCTCATGCGCAAGATTTGTGCATGATTTAAGTCAAAAATGTATTGAAATTCGGTTAAATTCGCTAATTTTGTGGTTTGACCAGCAAGGACCCCCTTGCAACTTTCAATAGTTCGAATAAACTACGGAATCATCGCATTAGGCGAAATCTGTAAAGGAAAAGAAAAATGAGCAACATCGAAGAACGCGTAAAGAAAATCATTGTTGAACAGCTAGGTGTAGACGAAGCAGAAGTTAAAAACGAAGCTTCATTCGTTGACGATCTAGGTGCTGATTCTCTAGACACTGTAGAGCTAGTAATGGCTCTAGAAGAGGAATTCGACACTGAGATTCCTGACGAAGAAGCTGAGAAAATCACTACTGTTCAAGCTGCAATCGACTACGTAAACAGCGCTCAGTAATTATCTCTCCCAGGCGGTCTCCTAGACCGCCTGTGTTCTTTCTAACTTCTTCTATCCTCTCATAGAAACATTCAATTCCCGGAGAATTATATCGTGTCCAAGCGTCGTGTAGTTGTCACAGGCATGGGTATGTTGTCACCGGTAGGCAACACAGTAGAATCATCTTGGAAAGCCCTGCTAGAAGGTCAAAGCGGTATCGTGAACATCGAACATTTCGATGCAACGAACTTCTCGACTCGTTTTGCTGGTCTTGTGAAAGATTTTGATTGCACAGAGTACATGTCTAAGAAAGATGCTCGTAAAATGGATTTATTCATCCAATACGGCATTGCAGCGGGTATCCAAGCACTGGATGACTCTGGCTTAGAAATTACCGAAGAAAACGCAGCTCGAGTTGGTGTAGCAATCGGCTCAGGCATCGGCGGTCTAGACCTAATCGAAACAGGCCATACAGCGCTTGTTGAAAAAGGTCCTCGCAAAGTTAGCCCATTTTTTGTTCCTTCGACCATCGTAAACATGGTTGCAGGTAACCTATCTATCATGCGTGGTCTTCGTGGTCCAAACATCGCGATCTCTACGGCATGTACTACAGGTCTACACAACATCGGCCACGCAGCGCGTATGATTGCATACGGTGATGCTGAGGCGATGGTTGCTGGTGGTTCAGAGAAAGCATCTACACCACTAGGTATGGCTGGTTTCGGTGCAGCAAAAGCACTTTCAACTCGTAACGATGAGCCTCAAAAAGCGTCTCGTCCATGGGATAAGGGCCGTGATGGCTTTGTTCTTGGTGACGGTGCGGGCATGATGGTTCTTGAAGAGTACGAGCACGCAAAAGCACGTGGCGCTAAGATTTACGCAGAGCTAGTTGGCTTTGGTATGTCTGGTGACGCTTACCACATGACTTCTCCAAGTGAAGATGGTTCAGGTGGCGCTCTAGCAATGGAAGCGGCAATGCGTGATGCAAACATCACTGGTACTCAAGTTGGTTACGTGAACGCTCACGGTACATCGACACCTGCTGGTGATGTGGCTGAGATCAAGGGTGTTAAACGTGCTCTTGGTGAAGAAGGCTCTAAGCAAGTATTAGTATCTTCAACTAAATCTATGACTGGTCACCTTCTAGGTGCTGCTGGCTCAGTTGAAGCGATCATCACAGTTCTTTCTTTGGTAGACCAAATCGTTCCACCAACGATCAACCTAGATGATCCAGAAGAAGGTCTAGATATCGATCTTGTTCCGCATACAGCGCGCAAAGTTGATATGGAATACGCAATCTGTAACTCGTTCGGCTTCGGCGGTACAAACGGTTCGCTAGTATTCAAAAAATTCGCTGAGTAAAAATCTCTAACACTGTTTTAGAGAAGCGATACTTGTATTCTGACGGCTCGATGCTTAGCATTGAGCCGTTTTGTTTTATATGTCGATCGGAAAGCAAAGGTATCTGAATGTTCTGGGTCAATGGATTGCCACAAACACACATTTCGCTTGGCGACCGCTCGTTTCAATATGGCGATGGCTGTTTCACCACTATAAAAACTAAGAAGGGTGAATTAGAGCACTGGCAAGCGCATGTTGAGCGAATGGAAGCGTGCCTAAAAACGTTACACATCCCACTCCCCGATTGGAGCCAGGTGTTCGATTGGGCAATGAAAGCGGTCTTGAATGATGAGCTTGCCGGAATCAAAATTCATATCAGTCGCGGCACTGGAGGGCGAGGGTATAGTCCTAGCGGCATTGAAGGGCCCGTCGTGACTATTTCGAATTTTGCATTTCCTTCGCATTACTCTTCATGGCAAGAAAATGGCGTGCCGTTAGGGGTTTGCAGAACCCGTCTTGGCATTCAACCGCTTCTGGCTGGCCACAAGCACAATAACCGTATCGAACAGGTTCTCGCAAAAGCGGAAATTGAAGGCTCGGAATTTACCGATGCTGTGACGTTAAATGTGCAAAATCATGTCATTGAAACTACAATGGCAAACCTTTTTTGGGTTAAAGATAAAAAGATATACACACCCGATTTGAGTTTGTCTGGTGTGGCTGGCGTAATGCGCCGTAAGGTATTGGAATTTCTCCAAAACAATGGCTACCCAGTGCAGGTAGCCAAGTTCGCACTGGCTGATTTGCTTGATGCAGGAGAAGTGTGGATGTGTAACTCATTATTGGGTGTCGCGCCGGTTTGCGGTATTTCAACACCAGATAACAAGATTGAATTTCCAATTGGAAAATTGACACGACGACTTCAAGGGAATCTAAATTCGTGATTAAAAAACTGTTTGCTTTTGTTGTACTGATTGCCGTTATTGGTGCAGCTGGTGTTTTTTACGTTGTTTCACAGACTAAGCAATACGTTAACTCGCCAATTCTAATAGAGCAGCCACAACTGTTTACCGTTGAAAATGGTACTAGCTTTCACCGTGTCATGCGTGATTTGGTGAAAGACAATATTATTGAAGCCTCTGATTACACTCGCTTAATGCCTCACCTTTACCCAGAGCTTCTTCAAGTGCGAGCAGGCACTTACCAACTTGAGCCGAATGTTTCATTATACGAGACGCTAGAGCAACTAAACACAGGTAAAGAACATCAGTTTGCGATTACTTTTGTTGAAGGTAGCCGTTTCTCTGAGTGGGTTGAACAGCTAAGTGTTGCGCCTTATGTAAAACATGACTTAACTGGACTGTCTGAAAAAGAGATGGCAGAAAAGCTAGGTATTGAACGTGACAAGCTTGAAGGTTTATTCCTTGCGGAGACTTACCATTACACTGCTGGCGCAAGTGAAAGTCAGATCTTAGAGCGTGCACACAGCAAGCTAAACAAGATCCTGGATGAACAATGGGAAGGACGTCAGGACAAGTTACCACTGAAAGATAAATACGAAGCGCTGATCCTTGCTTCTATTATTGAGAAAGAAACGGCAATTGATGCTGAGCGTGAACGTGTCGCATCAGTCTTTGTTAACCGTCTCAATAAACGTATGCGTCTGCAAACGGATCCGACCGTTATTTACGGTATGGGGGATGCGTACGATGGTAATATTCGTAAAAAAGATTTGCGTACACCAACGCCATACAACACATACACAATCAATGGTTTGCCGCCAACGCCTATCGCTATGGCAGGTGAAGCGTCGATTGAAGCTGCTTTAAACCCAGAAAACAGCAACTATCTATATTTTGTAGCAAGTGGAAAGGGCGGACACGTGTTTTCGAAATCCCTTGCTGAGCACAACCGTGCTGTACGTGCCTATTTAAGAGAACTAAGAAAGAACAAATGATGAAAGCAAACTTTATTGTCGTTGAGGGCCTAGAAGGCGCGGGTAAAAGCACTGCGATTAAGACTGTTTTAGACACACTTAAGGCCGCGGGTATCGAAAATATCGTCAATACACGTGAGCCGGGTGGTACGCCACTCGCAGAGAAAATGCGTGCGCTAGTCAAAGAAGAGCACGAAGGCGAAGACCTGAAAGACATGACAGAGCTGCTTTTGCTCTACGCCGCACGTGTTCAGTTAGTTGAGAACGTGATTAAACCAGCACTAGCGAACAACCAATGGGTAGTGGGTGACCGTCATGATTTGTCCTCTCAAGCTTACCAAGGTGGTGGCCGCCAGATCGATGCATCACTGATGAAGAACCTGCGCGATACAACGCTAGGTGAGTTTAAGCCTGCTTTCACATTGTACATGGATATCGATCCGCGTGTTGGTCTTGAGCGTGCACGTGGCCGTGGTGAACTAGACCGCATCGAAAAAATGGACATCAGCTTCTTTGAGCGTACCCGTGAGCGTTACTTGGAGCTTGCGAACGCAGATGACTCTATCGTAATTATCAACGCAGAACAGTCGATTGAAGACGTGGCACAAGATATCAAAGCTGCGCTCAATGAATGGCTAGCAGCACAGTAAGCAGAGTGTGGATTGAGGTAATTCATGTTAAATGACTTTCCATGGTTACAACCCGTTTGGGATAACCTCAAAGTAAGTTTGGATTCCGAAAGAGTTCCAGGGGCCTTGCTGCTGCAAAGTGCGCAAGGATTAGCCGTTGAGAGGTTGGTCGAACTCTTTAGTCATTCGCTTTTGTGCCAAAACTACACCAGTGAAGCGTGTGGTTTTTGCCACAGCTGTCAGCTAACGCAATCAAACAGCCACCCTGACTTACACTGGATCACACCAGAGAAGGAAGGGAAATCCATTACCGTTGACCAGATTCGAACATGCAATCGTCTTGCGCATGAATCGTCTCAGCTAAATGGCTATCGTGTGTTTATCATTGAACCTGCGGATGCGATGAACGAATCAGCGTCGAACGCGTTACTCAAAACACTCGAAGAACCTGGGCAGAAGTGCTTGTTCTTGCTCGTCACGCATAACCAAGAAAGATTACTCCCAACCATCCAAAGCCGCTGTCAGCAGTGGGTGGTGACGCCACCTTCGACAGAACAAGCGACGAGTTGGATGAGCGAGCAGGGTTCTTTGAAAGTGCCAGCTTACGCACTTAAGCTGAACATGGGCTCCCCAATCAACACACTAGAAGCAGTAAAAAATGGCGAGCTTGATGCCTACCAGGCATTTGAGCGCAGTTTGATTGAGGCTTTGTCTTCTCCTGTTTCTGATGTGTTCCAATGTGCGTCTTTGATGGCCAAGAACCCAGATAAAGCGTTGGATTGGGCTTGGTACTTATTAACTGATGCACAGAAAGCGCAATTTGGTGTGGCTGAGGCAGACCAGTTGCCAGGGGCTGACAAGTTTCAACCGTACAACTACAACGGTTTATACTCAGCAGCACAAAAATTACTCGAGTTAAAGGCTCAAATGCAAACCTTTCCAGGCTTGAACCTTGAGCTACTATCAATGAATTGGTTAATTGAATCACGAGAGGCATTATGTTCGTAGATTCTCACTGTCATTTAGACAAATTGAATTACGATGATCTTCACATCAATGTCGAAGACGTTATTAACAAAGCAAAACAAGCGAACGTAACAGAGCTTTTATCTGTAGGCGTTACGCTGGATTCCTTCCCTAAAATGTTGGAACTGATCACGCCGTATGAAAATGTCTACGCGTCTTGTGGTGTCCATCCTCTCGATGTAGAAAGTGACTTCTCGATGGAGGTGTTACGCCAGCATGCTTCTCACAATAAAGTCGTTGCGATTGGTGAGACAGGCCTAGACTACCATTACAAGCCAGAGATAGCAGCGCTACAACAAAAGCGTTTTGAACAACAAGTCGACTTAGCGGTAGAGTTGAACAAACCACTTATCATCCATACCCGCAATGCGCGCGAAGATACATTAGAAATTCTACGCAATGGCGGTGCAGAAAAATGTGGTGGCGTGATCCACTGCTTTACTGAAGATCTAGCTTTTGCAGAGGCGGCGCTTGATTTAGGTTTCTACATCTCGATTTCGGGTATTGTGACCTTCCGTCAAGCAACAGAATTGAAGGAAGTTGTAAAAGCTTTGCCCCTTGAAAAGTTGCTTATAGAGACTGATTCACCATATCTTGCGCCTGTTCCGCACCGCGGAAAAGAGAACCAACCAGCCTTTGTAGTGGAAGTTGCGGCTTACATTGCACAGCTAAAAGGGTGTTCATTATCTGAAGTCGGGCAAAAAACCACCGAAAACTTCCGAAATCTTTTTTTGCGATGAAAAATCAAGAAACGGTTTAAAAAGGGGCGAAAGCCCCTTTTTTGTTTAGAAATGCGCCAAAAAGATCATTTAGTTTAATGTTTACTAAATTTGTTGATTTAAGCGCATTCAAATTCATCAAATGTAATTTTGTTACTAAAAATAACATCGATCTTTATTTTATTTACGCCTTAAAATTAATTATGTAGATAATAAAATCTTTATAAAACAGTAATATAAGTTTAATGCAAACCTTTTCATTGGCTGTTTTTCGGTGTGATCCAAGACTTGTTTTGAAACTAAATTTCGTAACTGTGTGGAAAGTTTGAGGGCCATCAATATATATTTAGAGCCGGAAAATATAATGCCTCGTGTGGTTACATTTTCATTGGGTGCTAACATTTAGGCTACGGGGGTGTGCCGTTAGTGCCCAAATAATACTTATAATTTATCAGGAGCATAAACATGTTTAAGAACCTTTTTGCAAACCTGCAAAAAGTTGGTAAAGCTCTGATGCTACCAGTATCAGTGTTGCCAGTCGCAGGTATCCTACTAGGTGTTGGTGCTGCCCACCTAAGCTTCATTCCAGAGGTTGTATCTAACCTAATGGAACAAGCTGGTGGTTCAGTATTCGGCCAAATGGCACTTCTATTTGCTGTTGGTGTAGCACTTGGCTTCACAAACAATGACGGTGTAGCTGGTCTTGCTGCAATCGTTGGTTACGGCATCATGACAGCAACGCTTGGCGTTATGGCTGGCATCATGGGCGTTGAGAAAATCGATACAGGTGTACTAGGTGGTATCCTTGTCGGTGGTGTTGCTGCTTGGGCATTCAACCGTTTCTTCAAAATCCAACTTCCAGAGTACCTTGGCTTCTTCGCTGGTAAGCGTGCTGTGCCAATCATCACTGGTTTCGCTGCGATCATCCTAGGTGTTGTACTATCTATCGTATGGCCACCAATCGGCGGTGCAATCTCTGCATTCTCTGACTGGGCTGCGCACCAAAACCCACAACTTGCGTTCGGTATCTACGGCGTAGTTGAGCGTTCTCTAATCCCATTCGGTCTACACCACGTATGGAACGTGCCATTCTTCTTCGAAGCAGGTACTTGTGTGAACGCTGCTGGTGAAACTCAAAACGGCGTACTAACTTGTTACCTAGTTGCAGATGATGCTTCTCGCGCTGCTGGTAATGGCTTCGGTCAGCTAGCGGGTGGTTACATGTTCAAGATGTTCGGTCTACCAGCTGCAGCAATCGCTATTGCTCACTGTGCTAAACCAGAAAACCGCGCGAAAGTAATGGGTATCATGGCGTCAGCTGCTCTGACTTCATTCCTAACAGGTATTACTGAGCCAATCGAATTCTCATTCCTATTCGTTGCTCCAGTACTATACGGTATCCACGCTCTACTAGCTGGTTCTGCATACGTTGTTGCTAACACGCTAGGCTTCGTACACGGTACATCATTCTCACACGGTCTGATCGACTTCCTAGTTCTATCTGGCCACGCTCAGAAGATGGGTCTGATGGTAGCTGTTGGTCTAGTTTACGCAGTAATCTACTACGTAGTATTCCGCACAGTAATCACTGCTCTTGACCTTAAAACTCCAGGTCGTGAAGACGAATCTGAAGAAGCTGTTGCAACTTCTGGTTCTGACATGGCAGGTGAGCTTGTTGCAGCATTCGGCGGCAAAGCAAACATCACTGGTCTAGATGCATGTATCACTCGTCTACGTGTAGCAGTAGCTGACACAGCTGCAGTTGACCAAGACAAACTAAAACAACTAGGCGCTGCTGGTGTTGTAGTTGTAGCAGGTGGTGTTCAGGCTATCTTCGGTACTAAGTCTGACAACCTGAAAACTGAAATGGATGAGTGGATTCGTAACCACGGCTAATCTCAGTCATTCATAAGAAAAAGGGGGCTTCGGCCTCCTTTTTGCTTTCTGTATCTTTCCCCTCATACCTCTCCAGTATTTATTCTTCTCTAATCTCTTTCTCACTAACACTTACTTTTGGGGTTTTAGTCGTGATCTCACGCTCACCCTTACACTTGTTGCTTTTTTCGTACGTCATTCTTACTCATTACTGACACAACAAAATGACATCATGTTTGAATTATGCACGCTGTTTTTTAAGTGGGGGAAGGCTGTGAAAAAGCGAATTTTATTGGCGGCAACAATGCTGCCGAGTGCCGTAATAGCGGCGGACGGAGCAAAGAATTTTTCTGTTGGTATGGCGGTAGATCAAGAGCTCAGCGTTGTCGTTGAAATTGATGACAAGTATCGCGGTATTATTGGTAACGATGGTATGGCGTTTGATTACATAGCGAAGCGCGGCACATTTGATCAAAGCATGCCATTAACTTGGTATGTTGGTGTTGGTGGCTGGTACGAGTGGGATGATGAATTCGGTGTTCGTGTCCCACTAGGTTTAAATTGGGATCTATCAAAAGGCTGGGATCTGTACGCGCAAATCCATCCTGAAGTGGACTTCTACAAAGGGCCTGATCTGCAAATCGGTGGGGCGCTTGGTATCAAGTACAATTTCTAATAGATACAAAAATGCCGGCACTGAGCCGGCATTTTGTTTTTGAGCCTTAATTTCGCTGGCAGTTAGCTTTACTGCTGTTTATTCATTGCTCGTTTGATGCATACCGCAGCGCCACCCCAAGTGATGCCAAGTCCGATAACCATCATGATGATTGCACTTGTAGTCATTATGCTTTCTCCTTGCTCGCTACGTTAATCAATACGCCAAACACAAACAGTGCGGCAATCATTACCCAACCTAGAGTCAGGTCGTAGCCACCGTAACCTTCTGTTAGAAGTGCGTACAGTTTGGTTGCCAAGATAATTGCTAACATGATTGGTGTGACAAAGCGTAAACAGATTTCGAACCATTGACCAACAGAGAAGTCAGAGCGCTCGTTTACGTAGTTACGAACTTCAGGTACTTGTTTCAACAACCAAGCCATCAGAATGATTTCTACTAGGCCGCCAACCATAATACCAACGTTGTTTGCGAAGTGGTCGACAAGGTCCAGCAGAAGCAATCCGCCGTTGGTCGCGAATGCCATTGAGACCACAAAACCCGTACCAATCACAACATTCGCAGCTTTCTTACGGCTCCACTTCAGCTTGTCGATAACCGCTGACGTTACTGCTTCCATGATTGAGATGTGCGAGCTTAAACCAGCCACAACCAAAGCAAAGAAGAATAGGGGACCAAGAATGTATGGTGCTGGTAGCAAGTTAATTGCCGCAGGTAACGTAACAAATGCTAAACCTACACCCGCTGATACAACCTCAGTCAGAGGTTTGCCTTGTTCTTGAGCCATGTAGCCCAACACAGAGAAAATCATGATGCCTGATAGAATCGAGAAACCACAGTTGATCAATACCGTCATGAAGGCGTTATTGGTGATGTCTGATTTTTCTGGCAGATAGCTTGAGTAAGCCAGCATGATGGCAAAGCCGATACTCAACGTGAAGAAGATCTGACCGTAAGCGGCTGCCCATACCTTCACATCCCAGATTTTGCTGAAGTCAGGTTCGAACATATAGTTCACACCGTCTAGTGCGCCGGGAAGGAAGATCATACGGCCAATCAAGAAGATCACCATAAAGAATAAGATAGGCATCATGATCTTAGAGGCGCGCTCGATCCCTGATTTGACGCCACTCACAATCGCTGTGTAGGTAATGGCCCAAGCAATGAGCATAGACACTGCGATCTTCCATTGAATGCTGCCTAAATCCGTTGGAGAGTTATCACCAAGCTTTAGGTATTCACTGAAGAAGAAAGCGTTGGTATCTGAACCCCAACTTTGGGTAAATGACATACCAAAGTAAGAAATTGCCCAACCAATCACGGCTACGTAGTAAACGGCGATAACAGCGGCGACACCCACTTGGAACCAGCCAAGCCACTCAAACTTGGAATGAATTTTGGCTAGTGTTTTTGGTGCAGAACCACGGTATTTTTGACCCATGCTGAACTCAAGGATCATAAAAGGAATACCAGCAGTGATCATGGCAAAAAGGTAAGGAATGAAAAAGGCACCACCGCCATTTTCGTAGGCCATGTATGGGAAACGCCAGATGTTACCCAAACCGATGGCTGAACCGACTGCGGCTAAGATGAATCCCGCACGGGATCCCCATTGTTCTCGCTTCATATTTGACTCCTGTACAACTCCCTAAGGAATGAAGCTCTTCTCGGCAACGTGCAACACCAGTAGAGCAAAGAGCAACTGTTATCCGTCAGTTTTCTGCTCGATGTTCGGTATTGTTATAAAATTCTGGTGTTTTGCTTTGTGTTACCTGACAAGAAATAGAATTAAATGCTTTAAATTTTGATGTGTGTTTGCAAAAGCTGAAATATTCTTCTGCTTTCTGTGTTCAGACTAACTTTTTACATTATTTAGCGCAATAGATTCTAAATGTTAATGTCGATATTTTATCTGGTTTAAATATTGTTAATTAGTGATTTGGTAGGCTATCTGATCGGTAAAGTTGGGTAGGTTTTGAAATAAATGACTATATGGTCGATGTGATCTTGGTCAAATAAACTCTTTTTGGCTATTAGGGTGTATCTCTGTGTTAGATACACCCAGTAGAGAATATTTCGTTAAAACGACACATTAGAAGTGAAAGTCGTTAGAAACGGAAACGAAAGCCAATGTTGGATTGGAATTGGTTCATCCAGTCAGTTTCAAACTTGATGATACACGACGAACCGTCCGTTGGTACGACGCAAGCGCCTGAGGTGTCGTTGTCTACAACTGTGCCTAACCAACGGATTTGCGCGGTCATTGCAAAGGTTTTCGAGAATTCGTACTCAAGGCCGGCGAATGCACTACCAGAAAAACCATATTTGTCGTTTACCCAGTCTACGTCGGCGTATGACGCGCCTATGCCCAATCCAACGTAGGTTTGCCAGCCTTGAGCAAGAGGGTAGTAAATGCTGCTTTGAAATTGAAGATAGTGAATGTCTGCCGAGTTATTAATGTTTTGCAATTCTGATGACTGATTGGAATAGAAAAAACCGATGCGACCCATCTCAAAAGGGGTTTCAACTGACAAAGCATAATTGATTGAAGGGTCCAAATCGTAGGTGCGGTCGTTCTCATCCTCTACTTTACCGCCTCCTGTAAAGCCGACATAGGGCGTGACGATAACCGTCGCTTGAGCAGCCATAGAACAGCTCAATAATACACTCCCAACTAGCCAGCCAATTTTATAGTTCATTTGCTATCTCCTTATTATGACTAAGCTAATTGTGATGCCTTAGCCAAAATCTTGCGACTAAATTAGGCAATTCTTGAACATAATTCACACTGGTGTTATTAATTTGTTACAACTAAAGGAGGTGTCTATGGAACACGATCTAAAATCAGCCCTACTCATCGTCGTTACAGTATTCGCAGTTTTACTCTCTTTCGGCATCATTGCGATTACTACGGCTTAATGCATTGGCGATACGCCTATGACACGCAACAGCGGTATTATCACTGATCGCCATGCAGAGCTCGACATTGAGATGTATGAGCGCTACAGAAATGGCAAAACTGCCCTTGTCGCACAAGGAGGAGGGCAGAGAGGGATTTTTACCGCTGGAGTGTTGGATGCATTCCTTCTTTCTAATTTCGATCCATTCGATGAATTCTATGGCACATCAGCCGGAGCTCTGAATTTGTGTGCTTACCTTTGTCGTCAACACGGCATGGGCAAGGCTTTCATTACGGAGCTCACTACTTCCAACGAATTCTTTAATCTTTTCCGTTATATCCGCAAGAAGCAATATTTGGGCTTGGAATGGGCCTTAGAGCGCATTCAAGATTACCCTTATAAACTTGACCTCGATATGGGGAAAACTGCGTTAGGTGCCCGTGGCGCGTTTGCTGCGGTGACAAATGTCGATACTCTTTCTGATCAATACTTGCCGATACTCGGTGGGGACTGGGTCAATACCATGGTTGCCACTTGCGCGATCCCTAAATTGTATCTGGGGCCTGTGGATGTAAATGGGCATCCTTATGTTGATGGTGGGGTCTCTGCCTCAATTCCTGTGCAAGAAGCATGGAGAAAGAATGCGCGTAACATCATTGTGATTCGTACTGAGCCTTTTTCTGAGGCAGAAGCCAAAGTACAAGCCGGGATTGGTGAAGAGGGTGTCAAATGGTACCGCGAGTCTATTAACTCTGTGCAAGAGTCTTGGCAACACAAAGTTCACCAATGGAAAGAGAATTGGAGTAGCTTCTTACAGCAGAAAATTAATGCGGCTCATCAGTCGAAATTGTCGGGTAGAAAGCTGCTCAATGGTGGACGCTGGTTGTTTGGGGCGGATAATCTTTATCGCTTGAGCCACCTAATTGGTGAAAACTTCGATTCTGGATTGGCTGACATGTTGATGATTCACTACCAAACCTTCGAATTGACACAAGCGTTCTTAACCGCTCCGCCCGATGACACCTTTATTTTGCAATTGGCACCTAAAGAAGAGTTACAGTCATCGTCTTTGTTGAGCGATCCAGAAGCGTTAGAGCACGATTATCAACTTGGTCTGCAAACGGGTTTCAATTTGATTCAACTCTATGACAAATTGAACATAGATGGTCGAGAAACGGCTTAGATCGAAATCAAGTATCTGAATAAAGAAAAGGCTCAGTGTGGAGCCTTTATGGTTTTTTGGGAAGGTACTAAGCGGACAAAATACGCATGCAGTTGGTTGAACCTACTACGTCCATCACATCACCTTGAGTGAAGATCACCAAGTCTCCTTCATCCAGTAACCCTTGTTCTTTCAGTGTTACGATGGCTGCGTGAGCCGTAGTTAAGCCAGCGCCGCCTTTGGAATCAAAGTACACAGGTGTGACGCCGCGATACAATGCCGCTCGGTTTAGCGTTGATTCATTACGTGATAGTGCAAAAATCGGCAAACCAGAACTTAAGCGAGACATCATCAAAGCGGTTCGGCCGGATTCGGTCAGAGAAACCATAGCTTTAACGCCTTCCATATGGTTGGCTGCATACATGGTCGACATAGCTATGGTCTCTTCAGCGGTTGCGAAGGTTCGGTCCAATCGGTAAGTCGACAGGCTTGCTTCCGACATCTTTTCTGCACCTATACACACTTCAGCCATGGATTTCACGGTTTCTACTGGGTATAGGCCCGCAGCTGTTTCACCGGAAAGCATCACTGCATCCGTGCCGTCTAGGACAGCGTTTGCCACATCCATGACTTCCGCACGAGTCGGCATTGGCGCAGCCATCATTGATTCCATCATTTGGGTCGCAGTAATCACGATACGGTTTAAGCTGCGCGCACGGCGAATCAGCTTCTTCTGTACACCAATGAGCTCTGGGTCACCAATTTCGACACCCAAGTCGCCACGAGCAACCATAACAACGTCAGACGCTAAGATGATGTCATCAATGGATTCTGTGGTCGCGACGGTTTCAGCACGCTCCACTTTTGCCACGAGTTTCGCTTCAAGACCTGCGTCTCGCGCCAAACGACGAGCGTAATGCATATCTTCGCCATTGCGAGGGAATGAGATAGCGAGGTAATCGACTTTGATTTTTGCAGCGGTGAGAATATCTGCTTTGTCTTTTTCAGTAAGTGCATCCGCAGATAGGCCGCCGCCTTTTTTGTTGATGCCTTTGTTGTTGGAAAGAGGGCCACCGACCGTCACTCGGGTGTGGACTTTGTTGCCTTCAACGCTAGTCACTTGCAATTGCACGCGACCATCGTCAAGTAGCAAGATGTCATTAGGAGAGACGTCTTGTGGTAGCTCTTTGTAATCTAAGCCAACGGAGTCTTGATCGCCTTCGCCTTTTGGTAAGTCGCTGTCTAACGTAAATTTATCGCCAACATTGAGATGAATTTTGCCGTCTTTGAAGGTGGAAACGCGAATTTTTGGACCTTGTAAGTCACCAAGTATTGCCACTTGGCGACCAAGCTTCGCTGCGATAGCTCTTACTTTTTCTGCACGTTGAACGTGGTCATCGCTGGTACCGTGTGAGAAGTTCATACGAACGACGTTTGCTCCAGCTTTGATTATCTCCTCAAGGACATTGTCTTTATCGGTTGATGGGCCAAGCGTTGTGACAATTTTTGTTCTTCTTAATATGGAAGTCATAGATTCTCCGAAGAATGCAGGTGTAGGACTAGATAACTCGAATTCTATTCTCGCTAAGTATATGCACAGTATGCGCAGATTGTTCGCATTTAGGTCAAAGTGCTGAAAAAACATTAAGGCGCAGGCTTTGTTACCTAATTTGATGAATAAAATAAGTTATTTTTCAAACAATTTAACAGGAGTAGATTTCTGGTTATTTGATTGAATACACAAACAAACATGTTTATACGTGATGCTTGTCACGGGGATTTATCAATTCACTTCACAATTACTTCGCAAAGTAAAAAAATTATCCCGTTATAGAATTTCGGAGTGCAAGATGTACATGGCTCAACCGGGCCATATTGATCATATCAAACAGGTCAATGCTGGTCGTGTATACAAACTAATTGACCTGAAGGGTCCAATATCTCGAATCGATTTGTCCAAGCAAAGTGAGCTTGCGCCTGCGAGTATCACTAAGATCACTCGAGAGTTGATTGAAGCCCATCTGATTCATGAAACTACTGTTCAGGAAGCAACGAGCCGTGGCCGTCCTGCAGTGGGTTTACAGGTCAATAATGAAGGTTGGCAATTCTTGTCGATGCGCTTAGGTCGAGGGTACTTGACCATCGCACTGCACGAGCTTGGTGGTGATGTTCTTATCGATACCAAAATCGATATCCATGAACGCGACCAAGACGACGTACTTGAACGCTTACTCTACGAAATTGATGAATTCTTCCAAACCTACGCTGATCAACTCGATCGTGTCACCAGTATCGCGATTACTTTGCCTGGTCTGGTGAACTCAGAGCAGGGTATCGTATTGCAAATGCCGCACTACAATGTTGAGAACTTGGCGTTAGGCCCTGAAATCTATAAAGCAACGGGCTTACCTGTCTTTATTGCCAACGATACGCGTGCTTGGGCGCTGGCAGAGAAGCTGTTCGGTCATTCGCAAGAGAACGATAACTCGGTGCTTATCTCTATCCACCACGGTTTAGGTGCGGGGATCATCTTAGATGGTCGCGTGCTGCAAGGTCGTCACGGTAACATCGGCGAACTTGGCCATATCCAAATCGATCCAAACGGCAAGCGCTGTCATTGTGGCAACATTGGTTGTCTTGAAACGGTGGCGAGTTCGCAGGCAATCCGCGAAGAGGTGGTTACTCGTATTGCTAACGGTGAAGCTTCTATTCTTGCTGAGCACGAAGAAATGAGCATCGAGAGCATTTGTGAAGCGGCGGCGAACGGTGATCCTCTTGCGGTTGACGTGATTGAGAAACTGGGCCGTTATTTAGGCTCTGCGATTGCGATTGTAATCAACCTGTTCAACCCAGAGAAAATCTTGATTGGTGGGGTAATCAACCAAGCGAAAGATGTGCTTTATCCTGCGATTCGTCGTTGTATCGAAGAGCAAAGTCTACCTGTTTATCATCAAGACCTTGAGCTGGTGGAATCTCGCTTTTATAAGCAAGCGACGATGCCGGGTGCTGCGTTAGTGAAGCAGGCGCTATACGATGGACAACTGTTGATGAAGGTGATTGAAGGTTAATCTTTCTTGCATCAACTCAACTTAAAGAAAGGGTGAACGTTACAGTTCGCCCTTTTTTGATCTTCTCAGTGCTGAAAGCGCTAATCTGGGCGCTGTTTCATTGCTATATCTATAGCATTAATGTAATTTTCGTAAGTAATATAGAGCACTCATACAAAAGGTTTACTTTGTTGTTTCAACACGGCTTTCTGTAAAGAGTGATAGGTTGTCGTTCAAAGTTAGGTAGTGGTATGTCCGGAGTGTTAAATACGGTTGATCAGCGTACGAATCTAGTGGGTGAAAACCGACTGGAGCTTTTGCTTTTCACGCTGAATAGTCGCCAATTGTTTGCGATTAATGTTTTTAAAGTGAAAGAGGTGATCAAGCTGCCTCCACTGACAAAACTCCCGGGCTCTCATTACAACATCCGTGGTGTAGCCTCTTTGCGCGGCGAAGCCGTGCCAGTGATTGATCTGCGTTGCTCGATTGGCTTCCCACCATTGCGTGGTGAAGCAGAAGAAGAAAATTTGATCATCACCGAATACAACCGCTCTATTCAGGGTTTCCTTGTCGGGCCTGTGCGCAACATCATCAATACTGCTTGGACAGAAATTCAACCGCCGCCATCGACATCTGGTCGCTCTAACTACCTAACAGCAATCACGCAAGTGAAGGATGGTGAGTCATCACAAATCGTTGAAATCATTGATGTAGAAAAAGTGTTGGCGGAAATCGTCCATTACGACGTCACCATTTCTGATGGCATTTTAGATCAAGAGCTAGCTCAAGCCATGATTGGTCGTAATGTTCTGATTGTTGATGATTCTTCAACGGCCCGTAATCAGGTGAAAGATACCTTGTCTCAGCTTGGTTTGAACATCATTGAATGCCGCGATGGCCTAGAAGCATTAACGGTCCTTAAACGTTGGTGTGATGAAGGTAAAGACGTCGAGAAAGAGCTGCTGATGATGATCACGGATGCAGAGATGCCAGAAATGGACGGTTACAGACTGACGCATGAAGTGCGTTCTGATCCTCGCATGTCGAAACTGTTTATTACGCTGAACACGTCGTTAAGTGGAAGCTTTAATGAAGCTATGGTGCAAAAGGTTGGATGTGATCGTTTTATCTCTAAATTCCAGCCCGATCTCTTGGTTCAAGTAGCCCAAGAGCGGCTGCGCCAAATCGTATAAAGATGGCTGAAAATTAATTCAGCAGAATCAAAAAGGGAGGCTTGACCTCCCTTTACTTTTTCCGGTGTACGCTTTTTCCCACCATCAAAACGCGATGGCTTAATGGAAATCACGAGATTTACTTTTCAGCTCAGCAAGGTTGTGTGTGCAATCGATGAGCTTTCCTGCAATTACGTGTGTCACTTCTCCTTCTCTTTCTAAAATCCCTTTGACCATCAAGACTTTCGAAGTGAGATAAGCTTGCTTTTGAGCGCGCGCGGTTGCTCGCCAGACCACCACATTAATGTTGCCCGTATCGTCTTCTAAGGTGAAAAAAGTCACACCTGCTGCCGTGCCTGGAGATTGCCTACCTGTCACCACTCCGACGACCGTCACTAAAGACTTGTGCTCCTTTTCTACCAACTGCTTCATCCGAGTAAAGCGTGGTAACTTACCTGCTTCTTCCAGCAGAGTAATCGGGTGTCGGCTCAGTGATAATCCGGTGCTGGCGTAATCTTCAATCAAATTCTCGTATTCAGAAGGTTGAGCTTGGTAATTCGCCATTGGTTCTTCCATGTGGTTGAACAAGGGTAAGTCGGATAGTGAGTCCATTGCTGCCCAGCGCGCGTTATAACGATTGCCAGAAAGGATTTGAAACGCGTTGGCAGAAGCAAGTAATTCAATATCGCGTCGGTTTCTTAAGATCTGTTTCACCTCTTGAATAGAGCGATAGCCAGTGCTTGTCCGTCGCTCCACCAACCGAGAAGCGTTCTCTTGATTAAAACCTTTCACTAAGCGAAAACCCAGTTGAACACCAAAGCGACCATTCGGCCGTTTAACCAAATGGTGCTGATACGAAGAGTGATTGATGCAAACAGGCAGCACTTCGACACCGTGTCGGCGCGCATCTTGAACCAGTTGCGAAGGGCTATAAAACCCCATCGGTTGGCTATTAAGTAGGGCTGTATAGAACTCAGCAGGGTAATAGAACTTTAACCATGCAGAGCAGTAAGCCAGCACCGCAAAAGAGGCTGAGTGACTTTCTGGGAAGCCATACTCACCAAAGCCACAGATTTGGTCGAAGATTCGTTCGGCAAATTCCAAGTCATAACCGCGCTCACGCATCCCGTCGATTAACTTCGGTTTGAACTTGGCAAGATCGCCGTTCTTTTTCCATGCTGCCATTGCTCGACGAAGTTGGTCGGCTTCTCCGCCACTGAACCCTGCAGCAACCATCGCGAGTTTGATCACTTGTTCTTGGAAAATCGGCACACCCATAGTGCGCTCTAGTACGCTTTTTACTTCTTCCGATGGATAGCTGATTGGCTCTTCACCATTTCGCCGTTTTAGAAACGGATGCACCATATCTCCTTGAATTGGTCCCGGGCGAACAATGGCAATCTGAACCACTAAGTCATAGTAACGTGCAGGCTTTAAGCGTGGCAGCATGCTCATTTGTGCGCGAGACTCAATTTGAAACACGCCAACGGTGTCGGCTTTTTGGATCATACGATATACGTGTGGATCGTCTTGCAGGCGCGTGATCTCGGCAATTGACAGGGATCGCTGGTGGTGCTTCTCGACCAATTGAAAGCATTTACGGATCGCGTTCAACATGCCGAGTGCAAGTACATCGACTTTCAATAGCTTTAAGCTTTCTAAATCATCTTTATCCCATTGAATAATAGTACGATCTTCCATTGAGGCATTCTCGACAGGCACCAGTTCATACAAAGGGCCAGATGAAATCACAAAGCCGCCCACGTGCTGAGATAAATGGCGTGGAAAGCCGATGATCTCGTTCACCAACTGGATAAACTGCTGGCCTTTTAACGATTCTGGTTGCAACCCTAATTCGATGATTTGCGCTTGCCAACCTTGGGTGCGATCACGTCGATTCACGTTTTTGATGAAGAAGTCTAACTGAGTTTCTTCAATCCCCAACGCTTTGCCCACTTCACGTACGGCACTTTTAAAGCGATAGCTGATCACGGTCGCTGCTAAAGCGGCACGCTCGCGCCCGTACTTCTTGTAGATATATTGAATGACTTCTTCACGACGCTCGTGTTCAAAGTCGACGTCAATGTCTGGCGGCTCTTCTCGCTCTCGGCTAATAAAGCGTTCGAACAGAACCGAGATTTGTCTAGGATCGACGGCGGTGATTTCTAAGCAGTAACACACCACCGAGTTTGCCGCAGAGCCTCGCCCTTGGTAGAGAATGCCTCGCTGTTTAGCAAACATCACGATGTCGTGGATGGTGAGAAAGTAATAGTGATATTCCAGCTCTTCAATGAGCGCTAACTCATTCTCGATGGTTTGATGAATATCTGCGGGAACACCTTCAGGGAAGCGCAACTTTTTACCACGCTCGACCAACATACGCAGGTAAGAAGTAGGGGTGTAACCGTCTGGAATCAGTTCTGTTGGGTATTCGTATTTCAGATCTGAGAGGTTGAATTCGCACAAGTCCGCAATATGGGTGCTTTCAACTAACCATTCGGATTTGTAAATTCGAGAGAGTTTGTTCAATGGACGCAGCGCTCGCTCGGCATTGGATAAACGGCCAAAGCCCAACTTGTCGACGCTACAACCATGCTTAACTGCTGTCAGGACATGTTGCAATGGTAAACGCTCAACAGCATGCATCAAGACGCCACCACAAGCGGTAATCGGCAATTGAAACTCGTTTGCCAGTAACTCACAGTGTGTGGTGTAGGCATCATCATCGCCACCTAAATGACGCTGAATTGCGACCCACAAGCGATGAGCGTGATGCTGCTGGAGCCAACGTCCCCAATAATGGTCACTCTCCTTATGAGTCGGAAGCCATAGCACGAAGCAGTGACGAATTGACATTAAGTCCCATTCAGATAACTGATAGCTGCCTTTCTCGCTGCGGCGTCTCGCATTGGTGATTATCCGGCACAGCTCTGCGTAAGCTTTACGGCAAGGGCAAAGCAGCACCACTTGGCATTCATCATTGAGCCAAAACATGCTGCCGACGATTTGTTTGATGTCGAGTTTATGCTGCTCGATGGTGGCATGGGCTTTCACTACGCCCGCAACCGAGCACTCATCGGTGATCGCAATGGCTTGATAGCGATAAAACGCCGCCTGCAACACTAACTCTTCTGCATGAGAAGCGCCAGTGAGAAAGGAGAAGTTGGACTGACAAAACAGTTCTGCGTAACTCATAACGACCTAACAAAAATAACCGTCGATTTAACAAAAATAGCCATGGAGAAACCAGTGCTTGTGTTGATCGCGAAACACCCATAACCAGCGACCTTGCTTGGTGTGTGCAATGTAGTAATCACGCATGATCTCATCGCCATCCCACCATCCCGAGACAATCCGCTCTGGTCCATGAACTAGAGAGACTTGCTCTTGTAGCACGATAGGTTCGGGTAATTGCATCGCGGGTCGCAGAAGAGCAGGGATGGTGTTAATTGGTACATCCGGCTCATCGGCTGGGCGATATTGGTTGGCTTTCTCTGGCCTTGGGTCGCAGGCAATGTTGGGTTTGAGTACCGCGCTTTTACCCAATTTAGCTTGCAGTAAAGAGAGCAGTTCTAACGCGTTCATTTGTCCTTTTTGCCCAGCAAAGAAGTCGCGTGCAGAGCTTAAAGGTTCACCTTGGCGTTCCACTTGTAACGTCAGACCAATAACAGGACCGTTTAACGTGACTGATTCCAGACTCAAACTTGCGAGCTGTTGCCAACGTTGGCACAAGTAATCGCCTTGCGCGGATGTGAGCAGAAGGTGCTGTGCTTGCTTGTCTCGCTGGTGGAGGGTTAAACAGAGTTCAAACGCGACTTTATCACGCAGCTTGAGAAAGGTTTCGAGCTGACGAAGTAATTTAGCCAGTGGTTTCTCCACCCATTGAACGTTTTCAATCTCAAACAACAGTTCTAAATAGACTTGGAAGGATTCGGTTGGATGATAAAAGTCGACAGGATGCTTAAACTGCCCAGTCAGTCGACCAACGTAGTTCACCAAATCAATGTCGAATCGGCGTGCGATATCTTGCAATGGCAACTCAAGCAAGCCTTGCAAAGTGGTGACACCGACACGTTGTAGCTTCTCTACGGTAGCGCTTGATAAATCCGTCAGTGTTAGCGGCAGTGGCGATAAGGCTTGTTGTATGGCAGATTTGTCTTCGTTGATGACATTCGTCCCTGCTAGTGCCATCAATTTGGCAGAAAAAGGCGAAAAGCCACACCCGAATTGAAAACTCAGTTTCAGCTCTGATAAATGAGCACTGACTTTAGTCCAATAGTTTTGTAGTCCTTCATACAGATTAAGCATCGGGGTTGCGCGTAGCAGAATACCTTGGTTTGGCATCAATACGACATCAGAAGTAATCAGATAAAGCCATTGAGCAATTTCTTGTAACTTGCTCAATTCGGTTTGCGGATGATAAGGATGCACTTGCAAATCTCGGCACAAAGAAGCCGCACTACCCAAGCCCATATTTGGTTTAATGCCTTGTTGCTCGGCAATCTCGTTGTATTGAATGATCCGACAACGTTGGCTTTCTACAATCACCACGGGTTGCTCTTGGTTATCGCCAAAGAGTGCGTCTAGCTGCAGGCGAGGGAAGTGCAAATAAATCCACAAAGCCATACCACTAACCTTGATTCGCCAATGGGAAATTGACCACAGTTGATGGAATGTGAGCCGTGGTTGGCATCACCAATTGTGGGTAGTGGTGTTGGAAATTGATGTCGACACTACCTTTGCTCCAACCGCCTTTTCGTTTGAGAACTTCCACGCTAACGCCTTGTCCATGACCTTGCAATTTCAGACTCAACGAAACAGGTAAAGACAAGCGGTTTGTCATATTAGGTTTGAGCATAAACAGAGGGCAAGATCCTTGCTCGCTCGCCACTTGCAGACGTTTTACTTGGTGGATCTCTAGTTCATCTTGCCATAGCAAAACGTTGGTACAAACACCGCTCTTGAGGCACTGCTCCGCTGCCCATAATGTATCGCGCTGATGTTCAGGCGTGACCACCCACACCTGGTTGATGTCTAGCCCAATGCCGTGTAGGAACAATGAATTCATCAATGCTGGTGGCTGAATGAATGCCGTGACTCCTCTCGAAAGGGATGCTTTTAAGTAAGGCGCAAGCAAACGCAGCTCGCCAATGCTGCCTATGGATTCCATTTCCACCACACCGTGAGGAGGAAAGCCGCCACCAAGCAGAGCATCTAGCTCCGGAAAACCAGAACTATTAAGGAACTGATGATCGTCAGCTTTGGTTAGATTTGCTTGCCAAACAAGATGCTGGCTTTTTAAGTGTTGGATGATGTCTTGCATAAATAAAATACCTGTATATGTATACAGTATATTTCTGTGATGGAAAGTCGCAAGATTTTTATAGGCAGAAATACGAAAAAAGGCAGCATTTGCTGCCTTTTTAATCAATTATGTGAGGTAACCTAAGTGGGTTATTTACGCTTTGGTTGAGCGTCGATGCACTGACCGTTTACATCAGTGACTGCTGGGTCCATCAAGTGAAGGTAAAGCGGCATGATGTCCAGCGGTGTTTTTAACGTGTTTGCATCTTCACCTGGGTAGGCTTTTTCACGCATACGAGTACGAGTTGCACCAGGGTTAATTGCATTCACACGTATTGGTGTATCACTCAACTCATCAGCCAAGACTTGCATCATACCTTCTACAGCAAACTTAGAAATAGCGTATGGACCCCAGAAAGCACGACCAGAGTGACCAACGGTTGAAGAGGTAAAGACAATACGACCCGCTTCTGATTTACGCATGATCGGTAGTAGCGCCTGAGTCATCAGTACTTCCGCTTTCACGTTGATCTGCATGATGTCGTCGAAGTCTTCTTCGTTGATTTGCTCAAACGGACATAGCGTGCTGAGAACGCCGGCGTTGTGCAATAGGCCATCCAAGCGACCAAATTGACCTTCGATGGTTTCTGCCATATCGATGTAGTGCTGCTTTGTTGCACCTTTCAGGTCAAGTGGGATGATCGCTGGCTGAGGGTAGCCCGCAGATTCGATTTCATCGTAAATGGATTCAAGGTTCTGAACGTTTCGCCCAAGTAGAATCACAGTCGCACCATGCTGAGCGTAAGAAAGTGCAGCTTGGCGACCGATACCATTACCTGCACCAGTGACAAGAATGACTTTACCTTTTAGGGCATCTGCTGAAACGGAGTAGTTCACGGTAGTAAATCCTTATTATTGTATCTAGTTCCGACGTACAGGCTTCATGTTCGTTTGTGTAGAAATGCGCCTGTTTCTCAATGGAAAATCTTGGTAATCGTGACAATTTGGTTACAATACACCAATTCATGTGTTATACCAATTCCGGAACGGTTGTCCGGTATGTTATTTGAACACTATCAATCAGAACAAAAGGTTACCGATTTTCTCGCCTTCTCTCTGATTTTTCTACGTAACATATTGATGACCATTACTGGTATGAGATAGAGGAACTCTCATTGGAATTTTTATTAGATTACGGTCTGTTTTTAGCCAAGATTGTCACCGTTGTAGCGGCAGTCGTTGTGCTGCTGATTATTGCAAAATCAGCGGGTGGTAAGTCGGGTGCGGCAAAAGGTGAATTAGAAGTCACTAACCTTTCTGAGCGCCATAAAGACGCGGTAGAGCAGCTAGAACAACACTTACACGATGACGCTTTCATCAAAGCGCGTGATAAAGCGGTTAAGAAAGAAGAAAAAGAAAAGAACAAATCTCGCGAGAAGGAAATCAAACAAGCGAGCAAAGAAGGCTCTCTTGATAGCAAACGCGAACCACACCTGTTCGTTCTGGACTTTAACGGCAGTATCGATGCTAAAGAAGTAGCATCACTACGTGAAGAGGTGACAGCAGTATTAGCCGTTGCTCGCGAAGGCGATGAAGTTCTGCTTCGCCTAGAGTCTGGTGGTGGCATGGTTCATGGCTATGGCTTGGCATCTTCTCAACTTGACCGAATCAAAGCTGCGGGTCTGCCTCTGACGATTTCTGTCGACAAAGTTGCAGCAAGTGGCGGTTATATGATGGCGTGTGTGGCAGACAAGATTGTCTCTGCGCCGTTTGCGATTGTGGGTTCTATCGGCGTTATCGCACAGATCCCTAACTTCAACAAACTGTTGAAAAAGCATGATATCGAATACGAGCAGCTAACGGCAGGTGAGTACAAACGCACACTGACCATGTTTGGTGAGAACACCGACAAAGCGCGTGATAAATTCAAGCAAGAGCTTGAAGAAACGCACGTACTGTTCAAAGACTTCATCCGTGAGCGTCGCCCAGAGCTAGAGCTTGAAAAAGTAGCAACCGGTGAGCACTGGTTTGGCACGCAAGCAAAAGAGCTAGGACTGGTGGATGAAATCAGCACTTCTGACGATCTTGTTGTCGCGGCATGCAAAGAGAAAACCGTACTAGCAGTACATTATGTGCAGAAGAAAAAACTGGCAGACAAGCTTGCTGGTGTGGCAGGTAAAGTGGCAGATAGCGTAGTACTTAAACTTGCAGAACGTGGTCAAAAGCCAATTGTTTAATCGATAAGATACGATTCAAACTTAAAGCGGCGAGGGTGGAAACTCTCGCCGTTTTTATTGGAGCTTTCCTCAATAGTGTGAATCCAACTGCGCATTGGGTGTAATGCTTTACACGACATTTTTCCTCGCTCCAGAGGACGATTACCCGTATAATACGCGCCTCGAAAACCGAGCAAATTGCTGAAAAAGAAATTATAGGTGGAGAAGAACATGTCCTCTCAAACTCCGGTTGTTACCGTAGATGGACCTAGTGGTGCAGGTAAAGGCACTTTATGTATGTTGCTAGCGAAGAAGTTGGGCTTCCACCTTCTGGATTCTGGCGCAATTTATCGTGTACTTGCACTTGCAGCGATTCACCACGGTGTAGACACAGAGTCAGAAGACGCGCTTGTCCCACTTGCTACTCACCTAGACGTTCAGTTTATTGCTGAAGGTGACCTAGTAAAAGTGATTCTAGAAGGCGAAGACGTTTCTGGTGAACTTCGTAAAGAAGAAACCGGTATGGCTGCGTCTAAAGTGGCAGCACTGCCACGCGTTCGTGAAGCATTATTGCGTCGTCAGCGTGCATTTGAGACCGCTCCGGGTCTGGTTGCTGATGGTCGTGACATGGGTACGGTTGTATTCACAGGTGCACAAGCGAAAATTTTCCTTGATGCGAGCGCAGAAGAGCGTGCAAATCGACGCCTTAAACAGTTGCAAGATAAAGGGTTAGATGTTAGATTTGCTGACCTTTTGAGCGAGATCCAAGAGCGTGACGATCGCGATCGTAACCGCCCAGTGGCGCCACTACGCCCTGCAGAGGATGCGCTTGTGCTAGATTCTACGTCGATGACTATCGACGAAGTGGTAGAAAAGGCACTACAATATATCGAATCGAAGCTAGCTGAGTAATTACGCTCGGCTAGGCTAAGAGCGTTGGTCGCAAGGATGATGACTGGCGAATTTAATAACCCCATGCGGTAGGATACCCGTGGACGTTTAATTTATTGAAGATTAAATAAATGACTGAATCTTTTGCTCAACTCTTTGAAGAGTTTCTAAACGAAACAGAATTCCAACAAGGCAGCATCGTTAAAGGTACTGTAGTAGCTATCGAGAACGGTTTCGTTCTTGTTGACGCTGGTCTTAAGTCTGAATCTGCTATCCCTGCTGAACAGTTCAAGAACGCTGCTGGCGAACTTGAAGTTGAAGTTGGCGCTGAAGTAGACGTAGCTCTAGACGCTGTTGAAGATGGTTTCGGTGAAACTCAACTTTCTCGTGAGAAAGCTAAGCGTCACGAAGCTTGGATCGTTCTTGAGAAAGCTTACGAAGAAGCTGAAACTGTTGTTGGTATCATCAACGGTAAAGTTAAAGGCGGTTTCACTGTTGAACTAAACGGTATCCGTGCTTTCCTTCCTGGCTCTCTAGTAGACGTACGTCCAATCCGCGACACTGCTCACCTAGAAAACAAAGAGCTAGAGTTCAAAGTTATCAAACTTGACCAAAAACGTAACAACGTAGTTGTTTCACGTCGTGCAGTTATCGAATCTGAGAACAGCGTTGAGCGTGACGAGCTTCTAGAAACTCTACAAGAAGGTTCTGAAGTTAAAGGTATCGTTAAGAACCTTACTGACTACGGTGCGTTCGTTGACCTAGGTGGCGTTGACGGTCTTCTACATATCACAGATATGGCTTGGAAGCGCGTTAAGCACCCATCTGAAATCGTTAACGTTGGTGACGAGATCCAAGTTAAAGTTCTTAAGTTCGACCGTGAGCGTACTCGCGTATCACTAGGTCTTAAGCAACTAGGCGAAGATCCATGGGTAGCAATCGCTAAGCGTTACCCAGAAGGTCACAAACTAACTGGTCGCGTAACTAACCTAACTGACTACGGCTGCTTCGTTGAAATCGAAGAAGGCGTTGAAGGTCTAGTACACGTTTCAGAAATGGATTGGACTAACAAGAACATCCACCCATCTAAAGTTGTTAATGTTGGCGACGAAGTTGAGGTTATGGTTCTTGAGATCGACGAAGAACGTCGTCGTATCTCTCTAGGTCTGAAACAGTGTAAAGCTAACCCATGGCAGTCATTCGCTGAAGCACAAGCTAAAGGCGACAAAGTTACTGGTAAGATCAAGTCTATCACTGACTTCGGTATCTTCATCGGTCTAGAAGGCGGCATCGACGGTCTAGTTCACCTATCTGACATTTCTTGGAATGTTGCTGGCGAAGAAGCTGTACGTGAGTACAAGAAAGGCGACGAGATCTCTGCAGTTGTTCTAGCAGTAGACGCTGAGCGTGAGCGCATCTCTCTAGGCGTTAAGCAAATGGAAAACGACCCATTCAATGCTTACGTTGCTGATAACAAGAAAGGTGTTCTAGTTAACGCTACTGTAACTGCTGTTGACGCTAAAGGCGCTACAGTTGAAATCGCAGAAGGCGTTGAAGGCTACATCCGTGCTTCTGAAGTATCTCGCGATCGCGTAGAAGATGCTTCTCTAATCCTAAGCGCTGGTGATGTTGTTGAAGCGAAGTTCACAGGTGTTGACCGTAAGAACCGCGTAATCAACCTATCTATCAAAGCTAAAGATGAAGCTGATGAGCAAGAAGCAATGGCATCTATCAACAAGCAAGACGAAGCTGCTTTTGGTAATGCAATGGCTGACGCTTTCAAAGCTGCTAAAGGCGAATAATTTACTCGCTTAAGCTAAAAAGGAGCCGCAAGGCTCCTTTTTTATGCTTGCTACTTTCCGAGTAGTAATACTAATGTTGATAAACTATGCTAAAAAAAGGCATTTTTTGATTGCGCATTTTGTGTAAAATTTGTCTAGAATTGATAGCAAGTGTTTGTTGGAATTAGTATTACTTACTATAATGAGTGATAAAGATACTCAAAGAGGGCAACTATGACTAAGTCTGAACTGATTGAAAGACTCTGCGCTGAGCAAACACATTTATCAGCGAAAGAGGTAGAAGATGCTGTAAAAGATATTTTGGAGCACATGGCCTCTACATTAGAGAGCGGTGACCGTATTGAGATCCGTGGCTTCGGTAGTTTTTCTCTTCATTACCGCGAACCTCGTGTAGGTCGCAACCCTAAAACGGGTGATAAGGTGGAGCTGGAAGGTAAATACGTTCCTCACTTCAAACCTGGTAAAGAGCTTCGTGAACGCGTAAATCTCGGTAGCTAAGGCTCTCTTATTAGTTTGAAAAAGCGGCATACTCTCGTGTATGCCGCTTTTTTATAACTAGATTATTGGTAATATACATGGTCTGAAGAAACATTTTACTGCATAATCTTACCTACTTACTCCTCGAAGGGTGATGTAACATGAAAATTATAAAAATCATTGCTGTTTTAGCTCTCTTTTTAATTGCACTGGCTTTAGGCTCTCAAAACCAAGAGATCGTGACGTTCAATTACCTTCTAGCGAAAGGTGAATTCCACCTATCAACGCTACTGGGTGTGGTCTTTGTCGTTGGCTTTGGTCTGGCATGGGTTATCTTTGCTAGCATCCAATTCAAGACACAGCTTCAAGTTCGCCGTCTGAAAAAGAAACTTAAAAAGTATGAGCCCGCTGAAGCAGAGAAACCTGCAAAACCAGCAGTAGAAAAACAGGCATAAGGATAAGGCTTAACTTTAATGCTTGAACTACTCTTCTTGTTATTGCCGATAGCCGCCGCCTATGGCTGGTACATGGGCCATCGCAGCGCTCAGCAAGACAAGCAGAAGCAATCTCATCAAATATCCCGTCAGTATGTGACGGGTCTTAACCTGCTCCTATCTGATCAGTCAGATAAGGCGGTTGACCACTTTATTGAATTGCTCCAAGTCGATAACGAAACGATAGATACACACCTAGCGTTGGGTAATCTTTTCCGTTCTCGTGGCGAAGTCGACCGCGCAATTCGCATTCACCAAAATCTCATTTCTCGTTCTGGCCTGACTCTGGACCAGAAAAACCTTGCTCTTCAACAGCTGGCGAAAGACTACATGGCGTCTGGTTTTTTAGACCGCGCAGAGAAAATCTTTGAGCAGCTAGTTGAGGAGCCAGACCATCGTGAAAGCGCGCTTCAACAACTGGTTACTATCTATCAACAGACGCGTGAGTGGGAAAAAGCCATTCATTACGCCAACCAGTTGGCGAAGATGGGCAAGAAGCGTACTCGTATTCGTGCCAACATCGCACACTTCTGGTGTGAACTAGCGATGCTTGATCAAGCAGATGGCAACACCAGCAAAGCAATTCAACACTTCAAGAAAGCACTGTCAGAAGACCCGAAATGTGTGCGTGCAAGCATTGCGCTGGGCCGTGTTTATTTGGAGTCAGAAGATTACAAGCACACCATTAAATACCTCACGGGTGTACTTGAACAAGATAAAGACTTTATCAGTGATGTACTGCCGACCATTGCCGAGTGTTATCACCACCTTGGTCAAGAAGATGAGCTGGTAGAGTTCTTGCGTGCGTGTATCGATAAGAAAGCCGGTGTATCGTCTGAACTGATGCTAGCACAGCTTGTGGCACATCATGAGAGCGTTGGTGCAGCGCAAGAGCTGTTGACCAAGCAACTATTGAAAAACCCAACCATGAAGGGCTTCTACCGCCTGATCGACTACCATATCGCGGAAGCAGAAGATGGTCGTGCGAAAGACAGTCTTTCTACACTGCAAGCGATGGTTGGAGAACAGTTAAAAGTAAAACCACATTACCGATGCAGGAAGTGTGGTTTCTCCACGCATTCCCTTTACTGGCATTGTCCATCATGTAAAGGATGGGGGACGATCAAGCCAATCCGAGGATTGGACGGTGAATAATTTTTAATGCAGCTGGCAGAGTTTCTGTCCGCTGCATTTTTTTAACCTTTTTAATAAGAACCAAAACTAGTTAGGAGATGAAATGATCGACCAAAAAGTTATTGTCGCACTGGATTATGATAACCAAGCGGATGCACTTGCATTTGTAGATAGAATTGATCCTGCGTCATGTCGCCTAAAAGTGGGCAAGGAAATGTTTACGCTATTTGGTCCTGATTTCGTACGTGAGCTTCATAAACGTGGTTTCTCTGTATTCCTAGACCTGAAGTTTCACGATATCCCGAATACGTGTTCAAAAGCAGTTCGCGCTGCGGCTGAGCTAGGTGTATGGATGGTGAACGTTCACGCGAGTGGTGGTGAACGTATGATGACGGCATCTCGTGAGATTCTTGAACCTTACGATAAAGACCGTCCACTGCTGATCGGCGTGACTGTGCTTACAAGCATGGAGCAAAGTGATTTGGCAGGTATTGGCTTGGACGTTGCGCCTCAAGAGCAAGTGATTCGTCTAGCTACGCTGACAAAGAATTCAGGTCTTGATGGCGTAGTCTGTTCTGCTCAAGAGTCATCACTTCTGAAGAATGAACTTGGCAAAGAGTTTAAGCTAGTAACTCCGGGTATTCGCCCTGCGGGTTCAGAGCAAGGCGATCAACGCCGCATCATGACACCAGTCGATGCAATCCAAGCGGGGTCAGACTATCTGGTTATTGGCCGTCCTATTACTCAGGCGGCGGATCCTGCATCGGTTCTTAAGTCAATCAACGACAGCTTAGCAAACATGTAATGTTGCTTTGAATTGAGCGCAAAGGTGAAGTGGGAACGCTTCACCTTTTTTGTTTTTGCAGCACGTAAAAATCTCTAGGAGTGATGTTATTCATATCGTGCCAGATGAACGCTGTGGCTGATGGTACTGCTAGGATCACATTTTACTAACATAAATTGCTGTGATACCCGGAAAGTGCAACCATGTGTTATGGGTAGCTTGCGTTACAAATGTGTAACGAATAGTATGGGGTTGATGCATTCACTGCGTTGTAAGGTCAGGATGACCTAGTGAAACTCTCTGATATTAATACGGAAGTGGATAGGACTTCACTTTGTATTTGCTCTCATTATTTCCTTTACCGCGCCTTGCGCGTGGTCACTTCGAGATTCACTGCCGTCACTCTTCCTGCCGTACTGCGCAAACACAACAAGGAAGAAAACAATGATAAAGACCCTGCCATTTTCGGCACTGGCAATGTTGGTTGCGAGCAGTTTTCAACTAAATGCTGCTGAACTACCTGCAGATATCGAATGGACTTCGAATAATAACGAACCGCTATTTGCTTCAGAAGAAGCAGTACGAGGTGGTACTTACCGCACCTTTATCCGCAGTTTCCCACAGACACTTCGTAGTGTAGGCCCAGATGCGAACTCTGGTCTTCGTCAGTACTTAATGGATGGTACGCCGAAACTGGCGCAGCGCCACCCTGACACAGGTAAATGGATTCCACAGCTTGCCAAAGCATGGGCATTTGGCGATGACAACAAAACGGTTTACTTTCAATTAGATGAAACGGCGAAATGGTCAGATGGTGAGAAGATCACCGCAGATGATTACGTGTTTATGATGAAGTACTACACGTCGGAAGACATCATCGATCCGTGGTACAACGACTTCTTTAAAACGAGCATTGTAAGTGTTGAGAAAATCGATGATTACACCATCAAAGTCAACTTAGCTGTCGCGCAAAGTGAAGATTCGTTAATGGTGTTAATCAACATGCCAAGTAACGGTTTCCAGCCTCGTCCTGAGCACTTCTTTAAGAAAGAAAAAGACGAAAATAACGATGGCATGCCAGATAATTTTGTTCGCAAGTTTAACTTCAAATCTGAGCCGACAGCAGCACCTTACTACATCGATAAAGTGAAGAAAGGTAAGAGCGTGACATTCAAACACGTTGGCGAAGATTGGTGGGGTTATAACAACCGTTACTACAAAAATCGTTACAACGTAGACAAAGTGCGTATCACAGTTATCCGTGATGAAGATATCGCCATGAAGCACTTTGAAAAGGGTAACTTAGACTACTTCGAGATGGTACTACCAAACTTCTGGCACGATAAAACAGACAGTGAAGTGTACAAGAAAGGCTATGTACAAAAGTACTGGGGCTTTAACCAGTCGCCTCAAGGTGCAGGTGGTCTTTGGATGAACACGGCTATGCCAATGCTGGATAACCTAGAAGTACGTAAAGGTGTCATGGCAGCAACCGACTATGACGGCATGATCGAAAACATCATGCGTGGTGACTATTCTCGTAAGCCACATGGTCTTGGTTTTGGCCATGGTGATTACGACGATCCAAACAACACACCGCCAAAATTTGATCCAGAAGAAGCGGTCAAACACTTCGAGAAAGCGGGCTTCGACAAAGTTGGTTCTGATGGTATCCGTGTGAACGATAAAGGTGAGCGTCTAAGCTTTGCCATCACTTACGGTTACAACTCACATACGCCGCGTATCGCGTACCTGAAAGAGCAAGCGAAGCTAGCAGGCTTAGAGTTTACTCTGAACTTGGTTGATGGTTCTTCTGCGTTCAAATACATTCTTGAGAAGAAACACCAGTTAGCGTTCTTGAACATGGGTTCTGGTGAGATCCCTGCGTACTGGGAGTACTTCCACTCAGACAACGCTAACAAACCACAAACGAATGCGCACACAAATTACAGCAGCCCAGAGCTAGACAAGTTGATCGAAGCGTATGACAACGAGTTTGAGCAGCAAAAACGTTACGACTTGTCTCGTCAGATTCAAAAATACATCGGTGATGCGAACGTGATCGTTCCTGGTTACATGGTGCCTTACACCCGTGATGCTCACTGGCGTTGGGTTAAGATCCCGAAAAACGGTATGACAAAGAATACTGAGTGGATTCTGCATCCAATGGACATTGCGAACTTCTGGATTGATAAATCTGTGAAGAAAGAGACCGAGAAAGCAATGAAGGCGGGCAAATCGTTCCCTGAAGTGACGGTTATCGACGACCGTTACAAGTTGTCATCGAACTAGTTGCTAAATAGCAAACAATAAAAGCCCCGAAACTTGAGTGAGTCGGGGCTTTTTTCATTTTCAAAAAACTAGCTTACTAGGTAGGAGGCTTCCAATAGGTAAGTCTTTACGTCACCAAGTGAAGCAAATGCTGCATCGATGGTCTTAAAACGTTCATCGATAGAGCTACTCGAAACGATCTGGCTAAATGTATTCAGCGAGAAAGCCTCGTTTGCTTTAAAAAACTGGTGTACGTTTTCCAGTTGAACTTTATGGATATGCTCGACCTTGCTTAAAGCAGCGGTAAGATCTGAAATGTTAATCGACATTGCTAATTTAACGCCTTTCTCTTGGCCTATAGGCCATAGGATTGGAATTTCTAATTTTCGCTAAGGGTATCTTAAGCGGTGTGTCTCAAATATGATTGAGATCAGGCCGAGTGCATTTATTGAGCATTGGGTTTGAAAGACCATCGCGCTATTTTTCGCAATGACCATGAGATTGACGGCATAGTTCTTCCAACCATCTGAGGTGATACTTCCTTAACCGCCTTGGCGCAAAGTACTTCGTTAACCACGTGATTCCGCCGCGCTGGGTGCTCTCTGTAATAATACAGCAACCGTGCTTCGTCGGTTCTAGCACCCAAGCATGGTAAATATCGATACTTCCTTTTTTCCCCTTCCATGCTAAGCGTTGGTTCTGTAAATACTCTACGACGGTGCACTTCACTTCAAATCCAGAGGCCTTCCAACGAAACATAGTGTTTTTACATAAGGTGTTGTCGCCATTAAGGATTTGAACCATGGTTTTTGCACGTCGCCATGCCGGCCATTCTGGCGCTCGTACTAAATGTTGCCAAACGACTTCAGGAGGCTCTGGGATTTCAATTTGGCTACGAACATGAATCTGGGCATGTTTGGGGTGGTAATAATCTGGCCAGATAACTTCCGATTTATTCATCTCGGTGGTTCCTAATAGCTCTTACTCTTATTAGCTTAGGAGAGTGTGGCGTAAAGTGCCGAAACGCTTCGCCCCACAAAGTTCTTAGAAGTAAAGCCCAAGACCGATTAAGAAGCCATGTGATGCGGTGTCGTACTCAAAGGTTCCTTCATTCACATAATCTACCCAAGTGGATTTGTAGGCGAGGTTGATGTCAGACCATGTATTCATGTGATAACGCAAGCCAATTTGAGTCGCGTAGGTGAAGTTGGTGTCGGCACCTAAGCCAGCGTCCATGCTTGCGTGAAAGCGCCAATCCTCGGTAAGGTCATTCAGCCAACGGACGCCCATTAGGAAATCAACCCAGTCTTCTTTGATATTGAGTCTATCGACGAGAATGCGATTGTCATTCCGATAAACTTTACCTTTGATGTCGTTATCCCACCAACGTAAGCCAAACATGTAATCAATCATACCAAACGAGTATGCTCTGCGCTGGAACGCCTTTGCCTCTAACACGCCTTGTCGTACGTCTAAGTCCGCGCGATAGCTGACATTAGGAAGAAGGCCAGATAAGTTATTTGCACCGCCATTTAAGTTCATAAAACTGTAATCGAGGTAGTAGCCCCATTTTTCGTTGTACACCCCTTCAAGCCTTGCCATTGCGCCAATATCCAAGTGATCCATGATGAATTTAGGATCAACATCGAGGTCCGTTGAGAAATTCCCCATAGTAGAGTCGCCATTAATATTCAGAGCCTGCATGTAGATTTCAACACTATGCTGCCAACTGCTTTGTGATGGTTGCATTTCTTCTGCGACTGCGTTCGGAGCCGCAGCAAGTAAAGAGGTAATAGCGATAAAAGGTAAGGTCATCTTAGCCATCTCAACGTCCGTATTTTCGATGTGTTTGATAGGTTGCATAAAACTAGCGTAGGGCATGGAATGAGGGAATTCAAAGTCATGCAAGATCAAGCTAGTGAGGTGACGAACTTGAGAGGAGTGAGGTTTGCGTGAAAATTCAGAATAAAGGGAGAGGAGAATTAAAATCGCCCACTCAGAGAACTGAATGGGCGAGGAGGGGAGATTATAGTTGGGCTGCGATTTGGTCTGTCAGGTTATTCAAACCCACTGACAGCGCATCGACAAGTGCGTCATAGCCATCATCTTGCAAAGGCATGTTGATTTTGACTGGTGCGCTATTTTTCACTTTGCCGTTTTCATCGACAATCAACCATTCACCTTCAATTTCAGCGTTGCCTTGATAGCTACCATTAAACTTGCTCAGTGAAAGTAAAAGTTTGCTTTCACCACTTTGGTCAAGCAGGTTATTTACTTCAACTGGCCAGTATTGGCTTTGCTTGATGCGCAGCTCGTCAATAATGCGTTGTGTGATTTGCTCAGAGATATTGTGCGCCCACTGATTGTGTTTCGCTTGAACGATTTTTGTTTCAGAGGTTCGATATACGATACCGCTGTCAGCAAGGTAGCTAGCAAGTTCTACAGGGCGAACCACCAGCTGTGGACGCTGAGCAATCGCGGTGTCACTTACCTTAGCAGAACTTGCTTCCGGTAAGACATACAAAGCACCAGAGTCTTCAGGTGCACTGCTACAACCTGCCAAAAGGGCAGAGATCAATAAAAGTCCGCGTTTCATTATTTTTGCCCTCTAACTGGGGTTGGATCGTTGACTTCATCTTCACCGAATACCAACGAGTTTGGTTTTTCATTCAACTGCTTCAGAACCGGTTTAAACTCAGTCATCACTTGCTCTAGTTCTTTCAACGTCGACTCCATTTCACTGTACATAGTGGAGTTCGGGCCATAGCCATCCAACGTTTTTTGTAACTGCTCCAAGCTCTTACGAATGTCCGCTGGAATTGCTTTAGTGTCTTCTTGGTTAAGGAGACGATCCACGCTATTCGCTACGCGTTCTGCCGAAGCCAGTGTTTTTTCTGAGTTCTTCAGTGTCTTATTCAGTGAGTTCAACGTGTCTTCCATCGGTAAACTGTTCAGCTTAGTGAGGAAGTCATTGACTTGGCGTTGAACTTGGGCGAAACCACCTTGCTTCGTTGGGAATACATCATAGTCTTCAAACTTGCTTGGCACATATGGCTCTTCATCTGGGTAGAAGTCAGTGTCGATGTACAGCGCACCGGTCAACAAGTTACCAGTTTTCAGTGTGCCACGAAGCCCCTTAGCAAACTCTTCTTTAAGCTTCTCTTTGAACCTTGGTAGTTGACTAGATGGTAGGTTTTCATAAACGCGACCGAGCTCAATACGCACAAGTACTGGGATTTTCTTCGCTGAGAAATCTTCTTCAGGTGTTGGCATACGCATCGGTACTTTCATTACCGTACCAATACGAAGACCACGATATTCCACAGGTGCTTTGCGTTTTAGGCCACGGACTGATTCTTCAAACATCATCACAAATTGGATGTATTCGTCGTACATGCCTTCGCGTACTTGCTTCACGTCATCGAAAAGACGGAAGTGCAACATGTCCTCAGTGACTTCATCACCAGCGCCTTGCCCTGGAAGGGTGTCAAAAGTGACACCGCCTGTAATGAGGCTTTCTAATGAGCCAAATTTCACTTCAAAGCCTTCTGCATTTAACTGCAAGTCTACACCTGATGTTAACCAGAAGTGGGTTTTGGTGCGTACTAAGTTGTCGTATGGTTTGAAAATAAACAGTTGGTATAGCGCACGACGAGTTTCAACATCAAAGCTGGTTGTTTCCACTCTACCTACGGTAAAGCCTTTGTAGATAACGGGATCGCCAACACCAAGTTTTCCGGCTTCACGGTGAGTTAAAACGATACGCAGGCCTTCTGCATCGGGAGAGGCTACGGGTGGAACGTCAAGCACATCAAAGTGCTCTTTTTCTACCTTGGAGTTCCCCGGTTGCAATTGAATATAAGCGCCTGATAGTAGTGTTTCTAAGCCAGAGACACCTTCGCGACCAATGCGTGGTTTCACCACCCAGAACATAGAGTCCTCACGCAGCATGCGATCGGCGTCTTTGTTCATTTGTGCGGTAGCAATGATGTGGTCATAGTCTTCGCTAAGTTTGACGTCGGTGATCACGCCCACCTTTACGTTCAATGCTTTGATTTCGGTTTTGCCGACTTCAATACCCTCTGCCGTCGGCAGCTTTAGCGTGATCTCTGGTCCTGTACTGTTGATGTATTGGAACAGCATCCACGCTCCCATCGCTAGCGCAAGGATCGGGATGATCCAAATCGCAGAGACCTGCTTTTGAGGTTTTATTTGAGCGGTTGCGTTGTTCTCATCACTCATATTTGGCTTTCTCAGTTAAGTTATTGCTCATTGGCTCCTGCGCTTCGTTTTGTGGTAATTGCCACAACAAACGCGAGTCAAAAATCATTGCAGAGAGCATGGTTAGTATGACCACTGCAGCAAATGAGAGTGCAGCTGGACCGGGGTAAATCGCCATTAGGTTTTGCAACTGTACGAGCGCAACCAAAATCGCGACAACAAAAATATCAATCATTGACCAACGACCGATAAATTCTGTAATTCGATAAACCTTTAAACGGGAAATGCTTTCTTCCGGCGGTAAGTACTGTGCTTTTTGAGCGTTATAGTAAAGCCACGCCAATGCCAGCATTTTTGCCATAGGGATAAACACGCTAGCGAAGAAGATAACCGCTGCAATAGGGTAAGAACCCAGTTGCCATAGGAGAACCACACCTTCCATGATGGTGGAACCTTCGGAATGACCAAGGCTAACGGTATACATCATTGGATATAAATTGGCAGGAATGTAGAAAATGATCGCTGCAAACAGCAAAGCCCAAGCTTTCTGCATGTTATCTTTTGGGTTGTATCTGTGCACTGGGCTATCACAACGAAGACACTTTTGGTGCTTTTTATCTTCAATTGGATTGAGTTGATGGCACGTGTGGCAACCGATGTGGTTTTCGTTATGGTGTGTGTCACCTTCTTTCACGTTTGGTAATTCAATCGCAGGAATAAAGTGTCCCCATAGCCAACTCTTGTCGACCATCGAAATACACTTCACGACCAGTACGGTGTACACACAGAATGCCCAGAATGAGCTGCCCATACCGATTTCTGCCAGCGAGGCAATCTTAATCAAGCTCACCAAAACGCCAATCAAAAATACATCAACCATCAGCCAAGGCTCGACTCGGAATAAGAGTCGACACAGCGTTTTCGCCATGCGGATTTGCTTTTTACCCAACGGATGTTTTAGTGATTTTAAGGCTTCAAGGTGAAGAAAGAGGATCAAACCAACATAGATAGCAGGCAACACGACCACCGTCGCGAGCAGCAACGCACCGAGTAGCGCGTTATGAAATTCCGCCAACATCTTCGCCGCGTGCATTAAAGTGATCTCTTGGGATAAACCTTGAACGCTAAACGACATAAACGGGAAAGAGATGCTCAAAACCAACATGATCAGACACGCAACCGACACAGCGATAACGCTTTGATACGGCTTGGCGTTGACTTTGGTTAGCGAATGCTCACAGCGAGGACATTGGGCTTTTTGACCTTGTTCAATATCGGGGATACGAACGACCAAGCCGCACTCCTCACAGGAGATCAGTTGACGTGAATTAGGTTGAGTGCTCATTCAGTTATTATTTCGTACTTTTAATAACTAAGAATAACTCTTTTTCTTCTTAGACGCTTGTTTTTGCGGGGATGTTTTACAAGCTTCTAACCTGTTTAAATGAAAAAACCAGCCTCGGAGACTGGTTTGAGCTTTATTTGATACTGCCAACGGAAGAGCGTCTGACCAAAATTGGCATGAACAATTTGTGTTCAGTACGCTCTGTCTCTTCATTATTGACCAACTGAAGTGAGAGCTTAACCGCCTCGTTTGCCATTACTTGAATAGGATAGCGAATGGTCGTCAGGCGAGGGTAAATATAGCGCGCGATATGACCATCATCGAATCCAATCACTGACATATCTTCTGGAATGCGGATGCCATTTTCCTGCAGCAAGGTCATGCAGCCCGCAGCCATGTAGTCGTTGTAGGTAGCAACAGCAGTGATGGGTGTGTTCTTCGCCATCAGGTTCACCATAGCTTGTTCACCGCCGGTTTCATCTGGCTCGCCGTACTCGATGTATTCTTCACGAATTTTGATGCCGTTATCTCGCAGAGCATCAAGATAACCGTCGCGACGATCTCTTGCATCTTCAATATCATGACCTGAGCAGATATAACCGATGTGTTCGTGTCCATTGCGAATCAAATGCTCAGTGGCAATGTAAGAGCCTTTGCGGTTATCCAAAGCAATACAGCGTGAAGCGATGTCTGGCACGATACGGTTGATCAGCACCATGCCCGGAATTTCATTGGCGAGCGTGGTTAACTCGGCATCCGTCATGCCTTTGCTGTGTACGACCAAAGATTCACAGCGGCTGTTGATCAACAAGTTGATCGCGTTGCGCTCTTTCACGGCATCATGATAGCCGCTGCCAATCAGAAGCTGTTTCTCTTGTTCACTGGCTATAGTGTCGATGGCTTTGACCATGGTGCCAAAAAAGGGCGCAGAAACGTCGTTTACCAATACCCCGATCGCGTTGGACGATTTACTGACCAGTGCGCGCGCATTGGCGTTCGGGCGATAGCCTAGTTTCGTCATTGCTTCTTTGACGGCGACAATCGCGGATTCACTGGTGTGAGGTGCGTTATTGATGACGCGAGACGCGGTTGCAATGGATACGCCAGCTTCTTTTGCGACGTCTTTGATGGTAGCCATAGGGAACTCAGGATCTGAAATTTGCTTCATTTAACAATGCACAGCGGATGAACTCAAACACCCAATTGAGAATAGTGGCGGTGTATCAAGCTTTTAAAGCAAATCGAACCTAGCTTGAATAAAAAATCCCCAAGCCGAAACTTGGGGATTAAGCCAAACTGACGTGTTTTGTGTTTACGTTATCAATCGATTACTGAGCGGGTTTAAATGTCACTTTGTAAGCGTATTGATTGTCCGTTAACTGGAATTCCTTGTGCACACTTGGGCTCCATGAGTCATCACCGCCCACACCCATGTGTTTATGGTCTAGGCGCACGTAAATCTTCTCTTCTGCGACCAAATCATTGGTGTGTTTCGCTGCGGCTAAGTGCTGCTGAGCGTACTGACTCACACTGAACTGGAAGTCACCCGAGATTTCTAACTCGTTCACCTTCAACCATTGCGTACCACAACGCAGACCGCTATCGGTTGGGAAAATGTATGGCGTGTGCATTTGCTCAAGTGTTTGGGTGTGCTGGCCGAAGCGCGCCGCTGCCAAACGGTCAGGGTAGTTTTCAAATGGCCCTAAGCCTTGCCATGTAATCGGCGCGTTTTGCTCGTTCAATGGCAGTTCAAGCTCCAAACCGATACGTGGTATTGGTGGTAAATCATCAGCCAATTTCACGTCGACAGCCAATGCCATCTCACCGTTATTGCTCAGGGTGTGCGTCCAAGTCGTGATCGCTTGTACTTCACCATTAAAGTGGTAAGCGAACGTCGAAGTCACTTTCACCGCATGCGCCAGAGTTTCACTGTGGCAAGCGACGCATTGGCGCTCCCACTGGCCGATACCCGCCATATCCCAACGACACATCCAAGCGTTTGGATCGACGTTGTCGATTTCGCTCACGCCGATGTCGTTATCCAGTGGCGCACGGAAGAAGTTATCTTGTGGTGCCGCGAGCATTTGTGCTTCGCCATCGACATGCCAATTGGTCATCAAGCCAGTTTGGCTATCCCAACGCCATTGATGTTTTTCATCCAAGCTAGACACCAAAACGGCGTTGTCTTGCTGCGTTAGCATTGGTGCTGGTTGCGTTTCCAATGTTGGCAGAGCAAGGCCTGCTGTATTGCGTAGTGACATTTGCTCAGAAGCGACGACGTGTTCTGCGTCAGCCCAAGGCGTTGCAGCAATCAGAGTAATGTCGGTATTAAAGTGGTATTGCGCTTCCGCTTTTGGCGTGAAGTTAAGGGCAATCTCAATACTTGCTTGGCTGTCGGCTTCTACGTTAAGCGCCAATGACCCCGTTTGGATAACTTTGCCATCTTCCAACAGAGACCAGTTCAATTGCTCATTATCGGTCGCGCGGAATAAGTTCTCGTTAGTCACCAACAGTGTGCAAGCTTCTTTGGTTTGTTCTTGCAGTGATACGGTGATCATACGTTGGCAGTATTTTGCTTCTTCCAACGTTGGATGAACTGTGCGATCTGGGAAGATCAAACCGTTGATGCAGAACTGACGGTCATTGATTTCATCGCCAAAGTCGCCGCCGTAAGCCCAGAAGTGTTGGCCGTTTTCATCCCATTGGCTCAAGCCTTGATCCACCCAATCCCAAATAAAGCCACCTTGTAGGCGAGGGTAATCGCGGAACGCATCCCAGTAGTCATTAAAGCTACCCAGACTGTTGCCCATCGCGTGTGCGTATTCACACAAGATCAAAGGACGAGTTTCGTTTGGTAGTGATACCCATTTCTTGATTGCCCATTTAGGCACAGCTTCGTCTTCAATGACTGTGTTCACACGCGCGTACATTGGCGCAATGATGTCGGTTGCCGTGGTGTTTGAACCGCCGCCTTCGTATTGCACTGGGCGAGAAGGATCGTAGTTTTTAGACCAAGCGTACATGGCATTGTGGATCGCTCGATAGGCGGTTCATTGGTTGCATGCCATGAGTTTCGATGTTCGCCTCATCGCACACGTACAAGCCGTATTGGTCACACAGTTCGTACCAACGAGGGTGGTTCGGGTAGTGCGCCGTACGCACCGCATTGAAGTTGTATTGTTTCATCAAGCAGATGTCACGGATCATGTCTTCTTCCGTCATCACATGACCAAGCTCTGGGTGATGTTCGTGACGGTTCACGCCGCGGATCAATAAAGGCTTACCGTTTAGCTTCAATTGGCCATTGGTGATTTCGACTTTACGGAAGCCTACAGGGTACGCTTCGCTTTCTAGGTGCGTGCCATTTTCATCCAACAGTGAAACGACTAAGCGGTAAAGGTTCGGTGTTTCCGCTGTCCATTTCTTTGGCTCGCGTACGTGCAATGTTTGGAATACCACGTCATCCCATGTGCCACGTTCGTCAATGCGACGGTTGTGTGGGCGGTCGATGCGAGGTTCTGTCACGGCTTGTTCACCATCAAACAGCTGCACCTGAACTTGGTAAGTGTCTGGCGCAGAAATCGAAGTCACAATCGACAGTGAACCATCGCGGTAACACGCGTCTAAATCCGGTGTGATGAACACATCTTCAATGCAGTGTTGTGGTTTAGACAGCAGAGTCACGTCGCGGAAGATACCACTTAGCCACCACATATCTTGGTCTTCTAGGTAGCTGCCATCACTCCAACGAATCACCATGACGGCTAGGCTGTTGTCACCCGCAACAAGGTAAGGTGTTAGGTCGAATTCAGAAGGCAGGCGGCTATCTTGACTGTAGCCAATCCAAGTACCGTTACACCAAAGGTGGAAAGCCGAGTTCACGCCATCAAAGATAATGCGCTGCGTATTGGCTAAGTCTTTCGCTGAAAGTGACACGGTAGTGCGGTAGCAACCCGTTGGGTTATCACTTGGCACAAACGGAGGGTTTACTTCGAATGGGTATTTCACGTTGGCGTAAATAGGTTTGTCGTAACCTTGCATTTGCCAGTTTGAAGGGACAGTAATCTCATCCCAGTCTTTGTCATTGAATTGTGACTCGATGAACTCGCCGTCAACTTGCTCTGGCGCATCAAACAGTTTGAATTTCCATTGTCCGTTCAGCGATTGACGCTGGGCTTGAATACCGTCGCGGGCATGGTCAATATCGCGGAAACTGGAAAGAGGGCTATGAGCCTTAAGACAGTGAATGTTCACCGATTGCGGGTTTTCCCAGTCGCGTCTTTGGAGAATTTCTGAAAATGCCTTCATGGTTTTCCTACTTAACTTTTTGTTTCTAATCTTGTTTCGCTACGGAGTTTGAGCCCGTAGCGAGAGTGTCTTTGGTCTTGTTGTGAAGCGTTATTTCGCTAATTGCTTCACGAGATAATCTTTTGCTTGGGTAAAGCCTTGCTCAGCTGCTTGGTTGGCAATCGCCGCAGCTTGTTTTACGTCGTTGTCTTTGAGCGCTGCATCGATTTGAGATTGGTACAACGTCCATTCATCTTGTGCTTCAGGCGATGCGGCAGCAGTTAACTCTGCTTTTGTAGTGTCGTTGGTTTGTGTGCCTAATTCCGCCAAAAGCGTTAATACCGCGTTGTTGTCGGAGGCACTCGCCGTGACATCAATAACGCCAAAAGGTTGGTACTGCGCTGTGAGCGGAAGCTGTTTACTGCCAATGACGTTTTGCGTTTCTGCGTAGACTTCTTCTGGGTGCTTACGAGTCAATTCGGTGCCAATCAGTGTCGAATCTGAAGCGATGACCACGTATTTCGCGCCATTAAGTTGTGGGTTCACCGTGATCACTTGTTCAACACGTTCTAAGCCGCGCATGCCCGTTGTGTGGTAGCTAAAGTCTTTTGCTGAGTAATCGGTTAGAAGCTGCCATTTCGCGTCATAAATAAGAACGTTCGCAGCAAATAACGCATTGTTATCTACATAAGAGCGAACAAGCAGCGAGAATGGCGCGTCAGAAGTGATTTGATAGCTCATCACTGGGAGCGGTTTGGATGAAGCTGAATCTGAAGAAAGTAAAACCGCACTGCTCATTCTTGGCAGATTTGCATCCATAACCACCTGCTGGTGGAAAGGAATCGATAGGGCAGTCAGAGGTAAAGCATCTAACGTTGAGCAACATTTTGGTTGGCTCAAATCAGTATTGAAGGTTTGCTCTGGTAATCCACTGCACGCGCCAAGAGACAGAGCCATGAATAGAGTTGCTAGCGGTTTTAGTTTCATCTGCGTTGTCCTTTGTGGGGTGAGCGTATTACTCACCCCGTTGGGTTCATAAATAGTAGCGGGTTTGGATTACCACCATGTTTCGACGTTAAAGCCGAAGGTGATTTCGTCGACGTTTTGTCCACCAGTGCTGCGAGCATGGCCGTAGACTTCGCCGCCACGGTTCCACTCATCGGTTTTCTCTGAGTAGGTAGCGAACAAGCGCAGTGATGGACGAGCCCAAACGCCTTTGCCTGCTTGGAACATTTGCGCCACCGTCACTTTGTACATGTCGTTGGTGCCAGCGCCGTTTTGTGCTTCGACTGATTCGTAGCCAACTTCAAGTGCGGTTGCCATGTATTCTGTCCAGCTGTACTGAGGACGAGCGCCTACGCTGAACCATTTCTCACCTTCGTTGTTATCCAGGTTTTTGTCTTGGTAAGCGATGGAGTACATCACTTGGAAATCTTCATTCACGTTAAGATCGCCAGAGTTGAAAATACGCCAGCTGTAACCATCGTGCTCAACGCCGGTGTTGTATTTACGGTTTGAGCCGCCTTCAGCACTCATCAAACCGCCCGCAAGCGCATCTGTACCGTATTGGAAAGCGAATGTGTTTGAACCATAGTTCCAAGCTTGACGGTAAAGAGCAGAAAGCATGGCGCCAGAAGTGGTGATGTCACTTTCGTCATAACTAGAGTTTTGCGTGAACACGTAGTTCAAACCGACCGTAAGATCTGCGCTGTCGCTCAATTCAATACCGCTTAAACGTGCGTCAATGTTGTGCAAGCTGCGGCCATCTGCGCTAGAGTTTGGCGCCATCCATGCGATGTGGCCTTTAGCAAAGCCAAGATCCCAGTTTTCAATACCGATGCCTGTGCTCGATGTGTCCCAGTATTTAATGTCGATCATGTGCACTTCATGACGGCGGTAAAAACGTTCGCCCGCCCAAACGGTGGCATCCGCTTGGCCTTCAAACAGGCCATGACCTGCCGACCACATTTGAATCAAGCTAACGTCGCCCCAGCTTTCGCCGCTGCCTAGGTAAAGTGTGGTATCAAAGTACGCGTCGCCTTGTTGCCAAACGTCGGCTTTGAGGCCCGCTTCCCACCAGTTCAGTTCGTTACCCAAACGGTAGTTACCGTAACCTTGACCAGCACGAATCACATCGTTGCGTTCACCTTTGCCACCATTGTGTTCATCGTTATCGGTGTAAATGTTGCCCCACTTGGCGTAGCCGAAGTAAGTGATGTTCTCCACTGCAGCCATACCAGCAAGCGGTGCTAGGGCGAGGGTTAACCCAAGCGCTCTTACAAGCGTCTTTTGTTTCATGAAGTGTCTCCATTCTATTTTTTATGGATTTATTTTTTATTGGTTTGAGTCCTAACTCGCTGCGCAGTGTAAATAAACTTTGGAAACGCTTTCATGATGAGGTTGGCATTTTTGTCGTAATGAGGGGTTTATTACTGTTTTGTGTGATTTCGATCTCTTAAATCGAGGTTTTAAGCGGGATCTTAGATTGATTTATGACCGTGTGAATTGGAATCGTTTACTTTGGTTGGGCTGTGTTTGGGGTTGGATATTTGGATTGATGCTATTTAAGGTGCTGATTTTAATTGGCTTTTAGCTAAGAAAAGAAAGTTGTTAGGAAGAAGAGGAAAGAGAGCCCAATTGAAATCAACTGGGCATGTGAGACAAGGAAGCATATACAACAAGTGGTTCGCGGGCGCACTGCACACGAGCATTTGCGGTATCGTCAAACTGGGATTTTGAGTTAGGACCCAAGAGAGACACTTCATAAAGAATCTCGAAGCCTCAAGAATACGGTTGTCGGTTAACCACTTCAAGAGGTGAGGAGTTCAACTGAGCGGTCTGTAACCTTATTTATGATTTTGTTGTTGTAAGGCCATGAATTAAATAACAAAAAATCCTTATAAATCAGTTTTGTATTTGACTTTACGTGCAGTGCTTTAAAGAACTCAGTCACCTAAGAATCTGAGGCTTTTGGAGCTGATCGCTGCGTAATATAAGAAGGAATAAGGCGTAGCGGGCGATGACACAAGTTTGAAAAATTAACTGTAAACGTTTCCATGATTTTGGTGTGGCTCACAGATTCTTTTGTTTTTTTCATTATGATGCAGCGTAATTTCCAGTTTCAAGGTAAGACAAGATGACGGACAAAACACTGATTGAGCTAACCGGTCAGCAAACTCAATTGATTGTAGAGTTGGGCGAATATGCAGAGATTCTGCATTGGGGACAAAAAGTAAGTGGTGACCTTAATGGTTTCCGCATGGCTTTACATCGTCCCGTGCCATACGGTCGTTTGGACAGCGACGTATCCATGACTCTACACCCAGAGCTTGGTCGTGGCGTTTTCAGTAGCCCTGGTGTGGAAGGGCATCGCGATGGTCAAGATTGGGCTCCAGTGTTTGTCATCTCCCATATTGAACAACAGCAAGACAGTATTGTGATTGCGAGCGAAGATGCAATCGCAGGTCTTCGTTTACAAACTGAGCTTAAGCTTGATAGCAACGATGTAGTGAAAACGCGTCATACGCTCACCAACAAAAAAGCGGGTGTTTATCATGTGAACCGTCTTGCCAATACATTGCCTTTGCCAGCTCGTGCGAATGAGTTGATGACTTATTACGGGCGCTGGGTTCATGAATTCCAGACGGTGCGCCAGCCATTGCTGCAAGGCGGCTACCAACAAGAAAACCGTCGTGGACGTACTTCTCATGAGCATTATCCTGCGCTTGTTGCCGGTACGACTCACTTTGATGAAATGAATGGCGATGTGTGGGGCTTCCATTTCGCATGGAGTGGTAACCACAGATTGCGCGTAGACGTGAAAGCTGATGGCCGCCGTTACATGCAAGCTGAAGTCATTTACCTGCCTGGTGAAGTAGCGCTAAAAGAAGGTGAGAGTATTACAACGCCTTGGTTGTACGCGAGCCACAGTAATTGTGGTTTGAATGGCATGAGTCATCACTTTCACTCTCATGTACGCGAAACGATTTTGCCGAGTGATTTCACCGAAAAACCTCGCCCGATCCATCTCAATACGTGGGAAGGCATCTACTTCGACCACGATCCAGAATACATTATGTCGATGGCAACTCAGTCGGCAGAGATGGGTGTAGAGCGCTTTATCATTGATGATGGCTGGTTCAAAGGGCGCAACGGTGACAAAGCAGGGCTAGGGGATTGGTTCCTGTGTGAAGCTAAGTACCCAAATGGCTTGCACCCGATTGTGGAACACGTAAATAAATTGGGCATGGAGTTTGGCTTGTGGTTTGAGCCAGAGATGATCAACAAAGATTCCGAATTGTTCCGTACTCATCCTGATTGGTTACTGGCTGTAAACGGTTACGATCAGCCAACTGGTCGCAACCAATACGTGATTAACCTACAAAACGATGATGCGTTTAACTTCTTGTTTGAGCGATTGGATCATTTCCTCTCGACTTACAACATTGCTTATATCAAATGGGATATGAACCGTGAAGTGGTTCAGCCAGCGCACTTAGGTCAGGCTGCGGCGCACAACCAAACTCAACGTTACTATCAGTTAGTCGATAAAGTTCGTGAAAAGCACCCGAAAGTGGAGATTGAATCTTGCGCTGCAGGTGGTGGTCGTATTGATTTTGAGGTTCTGAAACGTACGCATCGATTCTGGGCTTCAGACAATAACGATGCACTTGAGCGTCAAACCATTCAGCGCGGCATGAGCTATTTCTTCCCGCCAGAAGTGATGGGTAGTCATATTGGTGCAAGCCATTGTCATAGCACGCGTCGTCGTCACAGCATCGAGTTCCGTGGGCTTACAGCGCTGTTCGGTCATATGGGGATTGAGCTTGACCCAGTTAAAGAAGAACAAGCAGAAAAAGAAGGCTTTGAGCGCTACATCAAGCTGCACAAAATGCTGCGTCCATTGCTACATAGCGGCAGAACTTGGCGAATCCCAACGGACGATAAAGCGCATCAAATTCATGCGGTTGTCTCAAACGATCAATCGGAAGCCGTGGTGATGATTGCTCAGCTCGCGATGCCAACGAACTCTTTAAGTGGGCATTTGCGCGTACCGGGCTTAGATTCACAAGCGACATATCGAGTGACGGTATTGGATAAACCGTCTAACTACGATGACATCGTGAATTACCAACCGCCTTGGACTGAATCCGGTTGTGAGTTATCTGGCGCATGGTGTGAAGAGGTTGGCTTAACCATGCCAATCCTTGACGCTGAAAGTGCCATGTTGGTGAAGTTCGAACGTATTCACTAAGCCTTATCTATTTAGAACCTTGCCTATTTAGAGTCATAGCTATTTAGACGATTTCATCGTTTCTCATTGGTTTTCTATTGCCGTACAGACATCAGGTTTGTACGGCTTTTTGCGTTGGTTTTAATTGGTCGTTTGAAATCGTTCTCATGCTTTATGAGCGTAAAGTGTTGATAAAATGACGTAAATAACACGTTCTTCTCGCATTAATAGGCCTAAATATTGTTCGATGTCTCATTTTGAAAACTTGCCTGTAAACGTTTCCATAAAGCGGTTTTTGATCACAGTAAGGCATTCAGTGTGTGAGTAGCATTAGCATCGAAATATAAATAAAAGACGTCGACGTTATGAATTCTAGTTAGGGGAATGAATAGCAGTACGACACTAAGGAACTATTATGTCTGATAAAATTACGCTACAAACCAAGCTGTCCTACGGTCTTGGCGCACTCGGTAAAGACTTTGCCTGTGCACCTATCTACATCTTCTTAATGTTCTACTTCACTGACGTAGCCGGCTTGTCTGCTGCTTTCGTTGGTACCATCTTCTTAGCCGCTCGTATTATTGATGCGATTACTGACCCAATGATGGGTGTGATCGTGGATAACACGCGCTCAAAATTCGGCAAATTCCGCCCTTGGATTGTGATTGGTACGTTATTAAACGCAGTAGTACTGGTTGGCCTTTTCAGTACTCACATGTTTGAAGGTACTACGCTTTACATCTACGCAGCAGCGGCATACATCCTTTGGGGTCTAACGTACACCATTATGGATATCCCTTACTGGTCAATGATTCCGGCGCTATCAAGCTCTCGCCAAGAACGTGAAAAGTTGGTGGTATGGCCACGTCTGTTCGCGAGTCTTGCATGGTTCATTACTGGTACTTACGGTCTGCACATCGTGGGCGAGCTAGGTAACGGCAACCAAGGCGACGGTTTCTTCAATGTTGCGATGCTGATTGCGGTTCTGTTTGTAATGAGCGCATTCTTGATTGCTCGTAACGTAAAAGAGAAAGCAGCACCAGCTAACGCAAAACCAGCAGAGAAATTCAGCTTCAAAGACGTTTTGACTATCATCGGTAAAAACGACCAGCTTAAAGCGCTAATTGGCACGGTTCTGTCTTTCCAGATTGCAAACCTATTGGTTGGTGGCTTCGCGATTTACTACTTCTCTTACGCACTGGGTAACGCAGAACTATTCCCAGTTTACATGGCGGTTGCAGGCGCAGCAGAAGTGGCGGGTGTGTTCTTGTTCCCTCGTATTGCTTCTCTGCTACCACGTAAGCTTCTATGGCCTATCGCTTGTGGCTTCCCAATTCTGTCTTGTGTACTTCTTCTATTGATGGGCTTCATCGCTCCAGCAAATGCGCTAATGATTGGTATGGCGGGTGCGGCAATTAAATTTGGTGTGGGTATCGCGAACGCGCTGCAAACTGTAATGCTGGCTGACGTTGTGGACTACGGTGAGCACAAAACAGGTCGTCGTAGCGAGAGCGTTATCTTCTCAGTACAAACCATGCTTGTGAAATTCGCAGGCGCAGCGGGTGGCTTCATCGTGGGTGTTGGTCTGTCTGTTGTGGGTTACGTACCAAACGTAGAACAATCAGCAAGCACCATTATGGGCCTAGAATTTATGATGATTGGTCTACCTGCAATTATGATGACCATCAGTGGCGTGATTTACCAACGTTACTACCATCTACATGAAGGCTTCAACAAAGAAGAAGCTGAGCAACAAACTCAAGTTGAAAGCGTTCCAGCACAAGCGTAATCGTTACGTTTTCACTTAAGTACCCCAACTCAATTTAGTCACTAAGATAAAGCGCCTCCAGATGGAGGCGTTTTTTGTAATCAGCTTAGGGTATTTAGAGCACTAAAATTCTTGTTCAAATTTGGTTTTGACGAAATCGATGAAGGTACGAAGACGTTTAGGTTGGTAGCGATCACGATGGAAAATGGCGGACAGCGGCACCGACGGGATCTCCCATTCCGGCATCACTTTAACCAGTTGGCCTTGTTCGACTTCCTCGTCACAGTAACTCAATGGCACGCGAATAATTCCGTTACCGTGTAGTGCGCCCATCACAAGTGCGCGGCCGTTCTTGCAACGCAGATTGCCTTTCACAATTACATCGCTGTGTTCTTTCGGGTTAGCAACGTTACGATAACTCCAACGAGTGACTGAGCCCGTTAGCGTGCGATGTTTGGCCAACTCTTTTGGTGTGACCGGCTCGCCATAAGTCTTCAAGTATTTCGGGCTTGCTAGTGTCACCATATCAATCATCATCAGCTTGCGCGCGACAAAGCCTGCGTCTTCCAACTCGCCCATGCGAATCGCAACGTCGAACTGATCTTCAATCAAATCAATGCGTGGCGAAGAGAAGTCGAGATCGACCGTAATGTTCGGGTATTCCAACATGAACTCATTGACGTATTTGGCAATGATGTCTTCACCGATATAACCACCCACGCAGTTTACGCGAATCAAACCGCGCACTTCTTGAGTGTCGTCGACCGCGGCGATTAACGCTTGGTCGATATCGTGCAATGCCTTCTCACATTCTTGATAGAAACGCTCTCCGGCATGAGTCAGGCGCAGCGTTCTTGTCGTGCGGGTCAGCAAGGTCACCCCCATTTGCGCTTCAAGCCCGCTGATTTGGCGAGACACATGAGAACGCGACACCGAAAGGGCTTCTGCCGCTTTGGTGAAGTTACCCAGTTGAGCGATCAAAACGAACGAGCGAATATCAGCAAGATTAACTTTATTGAGCATGTTGAATTATTTACGGAAACGGTAGTCATAAGACTATCATAATTAGTTACCAATGAGAGCGACGCAAAAAATCATACCACTTGAGGTTTATGCTAACTTGCGTATGATTTCCGGCGTTTCCATATTTATCGAAGTTAGAATGCATTCATCCACCTCACAATCTGCTGCGTCACGACAACAGGGCAAATGGCTCCTAGCGTTAATTGGCTGGGTGATTGTGGTGTGTCTGATGAAAAATTCTGGCTTGATGTTCAGTTGTGCCATGCAATATGACGCGAGCTCTACTTCTGCGGTCGTTGGCGATGAAGTCAAAATCGTAAAAGCAGAGAGCGGACACAAATCTGGTAAATGTGAGTTGTCTGAAAAGCTGATTCAATTTGCTCAGCAACAACTGGAAACCTTGGTCGTTGTTTTGTTTGTTGGCATCCTCGCGCTTGTCGTGTGGCGCTGTTGTGCGTTCGCCAGCAAAAGACAATGGACCGAACCGATAGCCCGAAAGTATCGAGTCCATCTCACCCTGTGTGTATTCCGCGAATGACAAGTGATTTCTGACGAGTTTCGAATCGTCAGTCTTTTTCTACACTTGTTTTAACTAGGAATAACTATGAACCACATGAAAAAAACGACTCAAGCCGCGTTGATGCTCATCATGACGCTGGCACTGAGCTTATTCTCGCTAATTGCCCAAGCACAAACGACAGACACGGGATGGCTGACCAACCCGCAGCATCCACCTGTGCAGACACGCTTTGTCTTAACCGGACAGCAAGATCCAAATACCAACACACTCACTGGTTACCTTGATGTCAAACTGACCGGTGATTGGAAAACTTACTGGCGTTCGCCGGGTGAGGGTGGCGTTGCGCCATCTATTGATTGGGAAAAATCACAAAACCTCACCAAAGTGGATTGGCAATGGCCGTACCCGCAGAAATACGAGCTGCTTGGTATCGAGACGCTAGGCTACAAAGGTGACACCGTCTTCCCAATGACGCTGCACGTCGAAGACATGAACAAACCAGTGACGATTGATGCGACACTGACGCTGTCTTCATGTACAACGATTTGTGTCCTGACGGATTACCACATTCAACTGTCTTTCCTACCTTCCGATCTACAAGTCGATGAAGGTGTGATGTTCACTTACGCGCAAGCGGTCAGCAGTGTGCCTCAAGCGTCGCCATTTGTTGAAGTGACAGAAGCGAACTGGGATGCAAACCAATCTAAGTTACAAATCAAACTGACTAACTCACAAGGTTGGCAAAAACCAGAAGTGTTGGTTGATGGTATCGACGAAGCAACCAGTGATTACAGCTTCAAATTGGAAGGGCTGCATCAAGAGGGCAATACGCTTACTGCCAACTACCTAGTGAATACTTGGTTGGGTGACGTAGAGCTGGATAACCAATCGGTTTATGTCTCAATCAAAGACAACAACTTACTGGCGCAAGAAACCGCGCAAGCCAAAGCCGGTGTGATCACCGAAGCCTTGCCAAGTACATCACTGGTGAACATTTTCTTGTTCGCGTTACTCGGCGGTTTGATTCTCAACATCATGCCTTGTGTATTGCCAGTTCTAGGCATGAAGTTAAGCAGCATCGTAGCGGCACAAGGCGTTGAGCGTCGTCAAATTCGCACTCAGTTCGTGGCTTCTTCGCTTGGTATTCTGACGTCGTTTTGGTTACTGGCTGGCTTTATTTTAATGTTGAAGCTCACTGGTAATGCCATCGGCTGGGGCGTTCAATTCCAAAGCCCTTGGTTCTTAGGTCTAATGCTGTTGGTGACCGGATTGTTTGGTGCCAACATGCTTGGTTTGTTTGAAATTCGCTTGTCTTCGGGAACGAACACTTGGTTGGCTTCAAAAGGGGATAACTCACTGCTTGGGCATTACGTGCAAGGTATGTTCGCGACTCTGCTGGCAACGCCTTGTTCTGCACCTTTCCTAGGCACTGCAGTGGCGTTTGCACTGGGTGCAGACGTAGTGACTCTGTTTGCTATCTTCACTGCGTTAGCGCTGGGTATGGCACTGCCTTGGATCTTAGTGGCTATCTTCCCGGGGATTGCACTCAAGCTACCAAAGCCAGGCCAATGGATGAATGTCGTGAAAATCGTATTCGGCATCATGATGTTGGCAACCAGTGCGTGGTTGTTGTCATTGATGGCGAATCACTTGCCGGTATTTTGGGTCATTCTGATTGGCCTAGTTGCGTTCATCGTCATCATGGCGCGTGTTAAGCGCATTTATGGCAATAAAGCGTTGGCGATTTCTGGCACGGTTTCATTGATTCTGATTGCTGGTGGTTTGGTACTAGGCAGTGTGACTGCAAATCATTGGGCGACGCCATTGCCAGAAGATTTGGCTTGGGAAAAACTGTCAAACGAAGCGATTACAGACCACGTGAAGAATGGCCGTGTGGTGTTCGTCGATGTGACCGCAGATTGGTGTGTGACTTGTAAAGCCAACAAGATCGGCGTGATCTGGCAAGATCCGGTTTATTCACTGTTGCAAAGCCCGAATGTGGCGACACTGAAAGGCGATTGGACACATCCGAACGGCTCAGTGACCGACTTCTTACGTGCGCACGGTCGCTTTGGTGTGCCATTTAACATCGTATATGGCCCAGCAGCACCAGAGGGGATTCCTCTGCCAGTAATTCTGACTGACGATGTAGTGGTGAAAGCAATCGAACAAGCAAGTGGAGGCGCGATTAAGTGAACACAGTAAAAAAGCGCAAGTCGCTCAAATACTGGCTCAGTCAAGCGCTACAACTCGTCCTTATGGTGACCGTGATTTCGGTCGCCATGGATTGGTATCGCACCAAAGACATCCCTAAAGAGCAAGCACCGCCTCTGAGTGCGATCATGGCCGATGGTGAATTTGTCGATGTGATTGCCAAAAGCCACGAAGAACCCGTCGTGGTGTACTTTTGGGCAACGTGGTGTCCGGCATGCAAGTTTGTTAGCCCAAGCGTGAGTTGGTTAAGCGATTACTACGAAGTGGTTGCTGTATCTGGCGCCTCTGGCCCGCAAGAACGGGTGCAAAAGTTCATGCAGTCTAAAGACTACCAGTTCGATAACATCAATGACCCGAAAAGCGCCATCATGCAAGAATGGAGCATTAGCGTGACTCCGACCATCTATGTGTTAAAAGATGGAGAGGTGAGCTCAATTACCACAGGCGTCACAACCCCAATGGGCATTCTGGCAAGGATCTGGATGGCCTAAATCAATGCGTAGCACGTCGACTTTTTTCACGCTTTTACAATGACATAAGTGTTCAGGTGAGTATGGCGTGCTACATTTGGGCTCTTGATGTAGATAATAAACAAGGACTGTTTTTGAAGACACAAGATCTCAGTGAGTTTGCATCAGGCATGGTATACGATGCGCAGTATGATAAACATTACGAAGATGATATCGCACTGATACAAAAGCACATTACCGCGATGTGTGCTCGAAGTTTACTGGATGTGTGTTGTGGCACGGGTATTGTCACGATACGCATCGCGAAGAAGCTCGATAATGCTGTCGGTATAGATATTGCCGAGGGGATGTTAAAACATGCTAAACGAAAAGCGCAGGGATTAGATAACCTTTCTTTCTTGCAACAGGATGCCACTCAATTCTCTCTCGATAAACGCTTCGACATGGCGATTATGACGGGCAACGCTTTCCAAGCTTTCCTCTCCGATGAGATGCTAGTTGGCGTCCTTAATTCGATTTCTAATCACCTCAATAGAGGTGGGCGTTTTATCTTTGATACCCGTTTACCAACGCCGGATAACTTGGAAATTGATGCTGAAATGTCCCTGTGGCAAACCTATGAATTGCCCGACAAAGGCGAAGTAAAGTACATGGGAATGAGCGAACGTTATGACGCTGAAAGTGCAATCCTTTATTTGAAGAAAAAACGTCACTACCAAGATGGGGCAACAACACACTCAAGCATTGATTTGAAGTATCGAAAGTTATCTGAAATTGAAGCGTTTCTTGCTCTGGCGGGGTTAAGTATTACCGAGAAATACAGTTCTTGGGCAGAAGAGAAGTTTTCTGAAAATTCAAACAACCTAATTTGCGTCGCAGAGAAGCTTTGATTTATTGGGAGAACACTATGCAAGGATATCGCATCAGTACCGCCATTGAAGACATGGATCTTGATTGTATTCACCAGTTCATTTCACAGAGCTACTGGGCGAAAGGAGTGCCGAGAAACACGCTAGATAAAGCGGTGCGAAACTCCTTTTGCTTCGGAGTGTTCACTGAGTCGAATCAACAAGTCGCGTTTGCTCGCCTAATCACAGACAAAACCACCTTCGCATATCTTGCCGATGTTTTCGTGCTCCCAGAGTTCCGTGGGCGGGGCATTAGTAAGTGGTTGGTTTCTGAAATTGTGGCTCATCCAGAGCTTGAAGGTTTACGAAGGATGATGCTTGCAACGCGCGATGCTCATGGTCTGTATGAACAGTACGGCTTTAAACCTATCGAGCCCGTCGAGAATTTTATGCAGATATGGAACCCAGACGTGTATCAAGGTGAGAGCCAATGAGATTAGAAGCGCAAGATATAGCAATAAGATATCTTGAAGAAACAGATGCCGTTCCTTTGTTTGAAAACTACCTTGGTGATGAGCAAACGTGCTTGTATCTCAATCGACAAGCACATCAAAGCTCAATTCAAACGTTACAAGCGATCGGTCGATGGCGAGCTCAGTACGACTTGGCTCACCCTAATATCTTGGTACTCGCAATTGAAGAAAGCGCGACACACGTTCCTATTGGTTGCTTGGTCTTAATCCCTGAAAGCAGTCATAGCGAAATTCACTTTGGGATCTCTAGAAATTATCAGGGTAAAGGGTATGCGACTCAGGCGTGTAAGCTCGGCATTGAGTATCTGAAAAGCATCGGAGTCGAGGAGATTCACACAGCTCCTCATATTGATCATCACGCCAGTATTCGCGTGCTCGAAAAATGTGGATTTAAGAAACAAGCCGTGTTGAAAGAGTATGCGGTATTTCCCGCGTTCGGCGCCAATCCACAAGACTGCCTAGACATGTGGTTGGAAGATTAACAAAGCCCAAAACAAGTGTTTTGGGCTTTGTTATTTAGGCGTTATTGAACTTGCTCGTCTGGATGCCCCACATCAATGGAGCAGAAAAAGGTCCCTTGATGGACGAAGTGGATTAGAAGTGGAGTAAGAATCGAAGGTGATTAAAAACTGATATCGTAAACCTCTGTGTAATCGCACAATTACCATTACTTTTTTCTACAAGCATCAAACCTCGTTATTGTCTCATCCACTAAAGCTGTTCAACGTCATTAGGAGACACCATGATCGTTACCACTCTCGTTGATAATTCTCGTGTTGAGGACAGAACCGATCTCTGTGTTGAGCGCGGTTTATCACTGCATATCGATACTCAAGGAACCAAACTGTTGTGCGATATGGGTAGTGGGCGAACATTTTGCGACAACGCGCCTTTACTAAATATTGATATTCAGGAAGTGGATCTCGCCGTTATTTCTCATCGACATCATGACCATTGCAACGGAGCGTCTCACTTCTTGAAGCAGGTTGGCTAAGAAGCAACAACATCGAATCACCTTACCGAGAACTTGGTGCATTATCACGTGTGCATGGGCAAACAAGCCGTAGCCGAAATGGTGCAGCAGAGCTTGCGGCGAAGATCGTTGATAACGGCCCTAAAACATCGCTATTGAAGAAGTTCGGCCTTGAAGGTCCAAGTAATGCGCACGCCGTTGCCGCCGCGGTTGATGGGGAAAAAGTAACCTTCTTTGACCCGAAATTCGGCTTATCGGGAGAATTCAGCATCGTCAACTTGGAGGCTAACCACTAATGACAACCACATTCGATCACCTAGTTAAACACTTTTTCGAAAAGAACGGCCTAGAGAACCCAACCGCGCAAGATGGTATCTACAGCCTGTTGATTGACCAAAAGTATCAACTTCATTTCACGCATCAAGAAAACAGCGCCGTTCTATGGTCGCAACAACCGATGGCGATGCTAAATGTCGCAGCGTTAGAGGCGTGGACAGAGTGCTTTATTCAAGATCTTATTGAAAAGCAGGCGGCGATTTCTGTAGTAGAGCCAACGCCAGCAAGCGCAGAGCCAACCAATATCCGACCTCATATGATCTCGGTGTAAACCCTAGATCTAGATTTATAGGGCACAAGTAACGCCCGCATGATTGGGCGTTACTTGTTTGTGGTTTAAGCGCGGCTTTTAGCCAGTAGCTGATCCACTTTTCCTTTTGCTGTCTTACTTACCGTCTGCATAAACTTAAAGCTTGGCGCGACAATGCCCGATTGCTCAAGCTCTTCCACCATCAGCAACCACAGTTTTGCTGTTACCTGTGCATCGGCTAACGCGCGGTGGAATACACCGTCGTTTTCAATGTTCTTGTAACGAACCAACTCACCCAGCTTGTGTGATGGTGCATCTTGAATAAGACGTCGCGCTACCAATAAAGAACACGCGAACTCACCAGAGTAACCACAGTCGATTCGCTCTAATTCAGCATCAAGAAATCGCTTATCAAAAGACGCGTTGTGCGCGATAAGATTCTCACCCGCAATAAACTCACTAAACGAAGCCATCACTTCATCGCAGCTCGGCGCTGTGCGGAGCATGTTATTGGTAATGCCTGTGTAGCCCTCAATAAATGAGCTCACACGAAAGCCAGGATTCATCAGTTGTTGAAAACTATCGACAACCTCGCCATCAACGATCTTAACCGCACCGATTTCAATCGCGCGATCACCCATATTCGGAGACAGACCTGTGGTTTCAAAGTCGAGTACGACAACGGAGTTAGCTTGAGGCATGACGTTTTCCAACTGAACAATAAGACGCAGAGTATCGTTGAAAGTGTGGGAAAAGGGAAGGAGGGGGGGAGCGTTAGTTGCGTGAGAAATCTGGGTAAGTCGAGATAAACAATAAATGTCTCGTTTCGTGCCAGTGACGCTCAACCTCACAAATCATAGTGAGGTGGTTTGGTCTACTTTCCCTTATCTGTGTAGTGTCTAGTAAGTCTAAGGACTATAACCTTGTATTTTTATTTTTTGGACACTCTATGGTTTTAAACACCGTTAATTTTCATACGCATCAAGCGCTTGCAGCAGCAAAGGTTTTACGGCGGGGTAGATTTGATTTAAACGCAACTGGTAAAAATCATACGCTTCTTTCCAATACTCTTCTTTTTGCCAGTCAAGAGTGATTGCGGGGAGTGAGATTTTTAGCTTATCCGTCACAAATTCGGCCCCCTCAGGCAATAGTTGCATCAATGATTCTCGCCTATCACACAGGTACTCAAACAAGTATTGCCCAAGTGTGTCATTTCTGAATTTCACAAAGACACCCACCTTATTGGGTTTAGCGCGGTAAATTGTTATCCAACTATTGTGCGCCTTTGGTGGTAACTCGAACCATAAGTGCCCCTGAGTCGAAGGGGTTGGCAACCTAACACTAGAGTCTTCAAGCTCAAGGTAATCAAGCAATGCACTCCAATACTCATAGGATTGACAAGAACCCTTATTTGTGACTGATTCATTTTGATCGTTGGTGGATTCCAGCTTTTCAGTAATTTCACTACTTACCTGATTAATCGAAATGACTCGGCGCTCAGTAATTTCAGTTTTGTGCATAACTTGAGGATTCACGAGCAGTTGTTCGCCTGGCATGTGGAAGATCTGTATCTCAACCATGGCAAAGGAAAACTCCATTGATGCATAGGTATTAAGAAAGTCCTTTATCTCAAAAGCCCCCTCTCGAATACCATCGCCCACTACCAATAATAAGAAACGGCCTTTTGAGAGGTTTCTCTGGACCGTATCAATGAATGAGGCTTCTAATACTTCATGACCTTCCGCCTTAACCAATTCAAAAAGCGACAGACCACCGTTAACTGCACAAACCTTAGTATCAAGTTCGTCGTAGCTCCAATTCATCAAGTCTTTAGCATAATCAAGTATCTGCCCAATCACTTCTCTACGAGATTGAGGATTTCGATAGAGTTTGGTTTCCGCGATGACCAATCGGCCCGATGGCGTCACATAGATGCAGTCCACTCGGCCCGACTTAGTGGCAAGCTCCATACACACAGGTACTGCACCGGTATAGTCAGCATCAACCTCATAAAAGGGTAATAGGTCAGCGTTAGCAAAGATAAGTTGCTGTAACCACTTCTCATCGTAGATACCTGTTGTATGCAACTCGACTCGTTGAAGCCTCTGAACGCTGCTTTCGGGAGTTACGATGATTGGACCATTGCTCATGAAAGAACTCCGTTGCTAACTAAAAATGCTGAGGATAACAAACCGTAAGGTTAGCTGAAGTCATGACTTTACGGCGTTTACCAAGTCTCATTTTCCTACTTTGATTTGCTTACTTCATTAGTCAGCGAGCAGTGCAGTATGCCCATAAGGGCAAGCTATTGCTGTCGGATGGAAAGGTGTGTTGGCTAACTCACTTTTGTCCAAATATAAGTTTGTGGCTCAGGAGCTGCTGCATCGTAATGCCTCCTTGTTCAAACCATGAAATTCCTTCATGTTCAACGTGAAGTATTACCAATGTTATTCAAGTAACGAAGCAAGTATAAAAAACAGACTGCTCTGGTGTTAGGCACTGTGACAGCTGTTTTTGAACTGAATTTTCGAAGTAAACGCTGCACACACTGACGATTGGGAAAATCAAAAAACACAACCATCCCAAGAACAGAGTTAGGAATCAGTCAGCGTTTATCTAAGGAAATAGGATACCAACTCACCATGAATAACGATTTCAACTTTGCTATTAAGAGCATCCGTTTTGATGAGAACTACCAACCATCAGACAGCACGCGCATCACGACCAACTTTGCCAACCTAGCTTGTGGTGACAGCCGCCAGAATAACCTTCGCAATGCACTGCGCATGATAGACAATCGTTTTAATGCCTTGGCACATTGGGATAACCCAAATGGCGATCGTTACAGTGTCGAGTTGGAAATCATCTCGGTGGATATGGATATTCAAGGCAGTGGTGAAGCGTTCCCTTCTATCGAAGTGCTTAAAACCAACATTGTTGACCGCAAAACCAATGAACGTATCGAAGGCATTGTGGGTAACAACTTCTCTTCTTATGTGCGTGATTACGACTTTAGCGTTCTGCTGTTAGACCACAACAAAGACCAGCCTCAATTTAGCATTCCTGCTGATTTTGGTGAGTTGCACGGCAAGCTGTTTAAAGCGTTCGTGAAGTCGGAATCGTACCAACAACATTTCCAAAAGCCGCCAGTGATTTGCTTGAGCGTGTCGGACAACAAGGTTTACCGCCGTACTGATAACCAACATCCGGTGTTGGGTTTTGAATACCAGCCAAACGAATCGTCACTGACTGAGCAGTACTTCAAAAAGATGGGTCTACAAGTGCGCTACTTTATGCCGCCAAACAGTGTGGCTCCTTTGGCGTTTTACTTCTTCGGTGACTTGTTGAATGACTACTCTAACCTAGAGTTGATCAGCACCATCAGTACCATGGAGACGTTCCAAAAGATTTACCGCCCAGAGATTTACAACGCGAACGCGGTAGCCGGCCAGTGTTACCAACCGAACTTAAAGAATCTCGATCACTCGTTAACCCAAATCGTTTATGACCGCGAAGAGCGCAGCCAGCTTGCGAAAGAGCAAGGGAAGTTTGCTGAGGAGCATTTCATCAAACCTTATCAAGCGATCCTTGAACAATGGTCTGCAAATTACGCGTAATCAATAACGAGAATCTAAAAGGGAATGACGATGAAAACACTATTACCGACCTCAACGGCGGGCAGCTTACCTAAGCCTTCTTGGCTTGCTCAACCAGAGACGCTTTGGTCACCGTGGAAACTGCAAGGCGATGAACTGGTTGATGGCAAACGCGATGCGCTACGTGTCTCTTTACAAGAGCAAGAACTGGCAGGGGTCGATATTGTCAGTGACGGTGAACAAACTCGCCAACACTTTGTGACGACCTTTATCGAGCATTTAAACGGCGTAAACTTTGAGAACCGCAAAACCGTGACCATTCGTAATCGCTATGACGCGAGTGTACCGACGGTCGTTGGCCCAGTAAGCCGAACCAAACCTGTGTTTGTGGAAGATGCGAAGTTCTTGCGTCAGCAAACCAAACAACCGATCAAGTGGGCGCTTCCGGGGCCAATGACGATGATCGACACACTGTATGATGATCACTACGGGAGCCGAGAAAAGCTGGCTTGGGAATTCGCAAAGATCCTTAACCAAGAAGCCAAAGAGCTTGAAGCGGCAGGCGTCGACATTATCCAATTTGATGAGCCCGCATTTAACGTGTTCTTTGATGATGTGAATGAGTGGGGCATTGCCTGTTTAGAGCGCGCTATTGAAGGACTCAAGTGCGAAACCGCCGTGCATATCTGCTATGGCTACGGCATCAAAGCCAACACGGATTGGAAGAAAACATTGGGTACTGAGTGGCGACAATACGAAGAGGTGTTCCCGAAGTTGCAGAAATCCAATATCGATATCATCTCGCTTGAGTGCCATAACTCACGCGTACCTATCGAACTATTAGAACTTGTCCGCGGCAAGAAGGTGATGGTTGGCGCAATTGATGTGGCAACCAACGAGATTGAAACACCAGAAGAAGTTGCAGAAACTCTGCGCGAAGCTCTTAAGTACGTCGATGCCGACAAACTTTACCCATGCACTAACTGCGGCATGGCGCCTCTCTCTCGTGAAGTTTCAACTGCTAAGCTTAATGCACTCAGCGCAGGCGCAGAGATCATTCGTAAAGAGTTGGCGGGCTAGTATCGAAATTGATCTTCGATACAGAAACTTAAGACAGGGTCATTCCAGCGAGTCTAGACGAGACTAGGAATCTTCTCACCTCTCGCTGGGAAGTGGCGATAACCTCAGACCTTAATAGCACTTTGCGGGTAGATCCTGAATCACCTCGTCCCTCGTTGTTCAGGATGACGGACGTTGTTAGGTTCGTTGCTCGCGATATTCTTATATTGGGTATGTGTCCAAAGTTGGGTCATTCCAGCGAGTCTAGACGAGACTAGGAATCTGCTCACAACTCGCTGGGAAATGGCGATAACCTCAGACCTTCACAGCACTTTGCGGGTAGATCCTGAATCACCTCGTTCCTCGTTGTTCAGGATGACGGATGTTGGTAGATACGTTGCTCGCGATATTTTTATATTTGGTATGTATACAAAATTGGGTCATGCCAGCGAGTCTAGACGAGACTAGGAATCTGCTAACCACTCGCCGGGAAATAGCGATAGCCTCAGGACTTAACAGCACTCTGTGGGTAGATCCTGAATCACCTCGTCTCTCGTTGTTCAGGGTGACGGACTTTGGTAGATACGTTGCTCGCGATATTTTTATATTTGGTATGTATCCAAAGTTGGGTCGTTCTAGCGAGTCTAGACGAGACTAGGAATCTGCTAACCACTCGCTGGGAAGTGGCGATAACCTCAGGACTTCACAGCACTCGATGGGGAGATCCTGAATCACCTCGTCCCTCGTTGTTCAGGATGACGGGCGTCGGTAGATATGTTGCTCGCGATATTTTTATATTTGGTATGTATCCAAAATTGGGTCATTCCAGCGAGTCCAAGCGAGACTAGGAATCTACTAACCACTCGCTGGGAAACGGCGATAACCTCAGGACTTAACAGCATTCGGTGGGTAGATCCTGAATCACCTCGTCCCTCGTTGTTCAGGATGACGGACGCTAGTAGGTACGTTGCTCGCGATATTCTTATATGTGTAGTGTATCCAAAGTAGGGTCATTCCAGCGAGTCTAGACGAGACTAGGAATCTGCTCACCTCTCGCTGGGAAAATGGCGATAACCTCAGACCTTAACAGCACTCGGTGAGTAGATCCTGAATCACCTCGTTCCTCGTTGTTCAGGATGACGGGTGTCGGTAGATATGTTGCTCGCGATACTCTTATATGTGGAGTGTATCCAAAGTTGGGTCATTCCAGCGAGTCTAGACGAGACTAGGAATCTGCTAACCACTCGCTGGGAAGTGGCGATAATCTCAGAACTTCACAGCACACTGTAGGTAGATCCTGAATCACCTCGTCCCTCGCTGTTCAGGATGACGGATGTTGGGAGATGCGTTACTCACGTACCCAATTATTTGGTTTGTATCTAAAGTTAGGGTCATTCAAGCGAGACTAGGAATCTGCTAACTACTCGCTGGGAAATAGCGATAACCTGAGACCTTCACAGCACTTTGCGGGGAGATCCTGAATCACCTCGTCCCTCGTTGTTCAGGATGACAGACGTTGGTAGATACGTTGCTCACGTACTCAACTATTTGGTTTGTATCCAAAGTTGGGTCATTCCAGCGAGTCTAGACGAGACTAGGAATCTGCTCACCTCTCGCTGGGAAGTGGCGATAGCCTCAGGACTTAACAGCACTCTGTGGGTAGATCCTAAATCACTTCGTTCCTCGTCGTTCAGGGTGACCGGTTCTAAATAAAAATGCCGCTCCTAGCAAGGTGAGCGGCATACTTCGCTTCCCGTTTCCCGTTTCCCGTTTCCCGTTAATTCAATTCCACATTCTTCATTTCTGGATGCTTCAACAACATCACGCGAATCCAGTGGTGTACTACCCACATCACCATTGCGGTCAGCAGCACTGCCACGAATATCGAACTGAATCGGTACAAGATGGAGAAGAACGCGTCTTTCTGCTCAGGCACTAATGATGTGGTCAGTGGAACGGAGAGGGCAGACATCGCCGAGAACGCAATGGCGGCTTTGACTTGTCCTTTCGTTAGCCACAAACAGAATGGCCCCATAGCGATGGTAAACGCCAGCCAGAACAGCAACCCATGACCAAACCAGCTGCCTAAAATTAACTGTACCACCATACCCGCGATACAACCCAGCGCTGTACCGATGATGCGGATTTTCGCCATGGCCATTGAACCTGCCAGTGTCATTGGCGTTAGGATGATCAGTATTGAAGCCTGCGCCGAAAGCGAGTCGTACAAATCGCCCACTTGGAACACCAAAAATGCCGCCATTGCTACCACCCAACCCATAGCAACTTGGCTAATGTAGTCGATGTCGCTTTTTACTGGCGTGGTCATTTCTGTTTGTAAGATCTTCGATTCCGGCTCTGGGAATAACCAATAGGCAAGGGCACAAACAAAGATATTACTGAACGAAATCACCCAAAGGTTGACGTTGAACTCTTCGATATCCATGAAATCGTAACTCGCGAAGTTCAGAACGATCGAGCCAACCAGCAGTCCCATGTAACCAAACAAGTAGGTTTTAGGGTTCATCATCGCGATGCATTTAAACAGCATCATAATGCCCACTGCCGCGAACATCAGAGTAGGATGGAACTGCAAGTATTCGAGAATAAAGGTGGCTTGAACCGTGGTCCAAACCGCCGAGAACAGCACCATCAAGACGAGTGGCAGACTGAAGTGGTCCATGCGGCCGAGCACGAACAGTGGCAGCATGACGGCAAAGAAACCGTAAGACCAACCAAAGATCATGCTCAACGCCAAACCCATTGAGCAGCCAAACCAAATACGTAAGGTTTTCATCGCAGCCGCCTAGTAGATAAAGTGGAACCAGCTAGCAAGGTAGATTTGAACTTGTGCCATCAGTGACCAAAACGGACTGTTGTCTGGGTAAAGCACGATAGTGGCACGAGAACCAACGAACAGAGAGGAAGGCAAGGCTTCTTCGCTGGTCAGGTTCACGCGAGTTCGCTGCGCATCACGTACCCAACGGTTGTTCACTTCGACTTTGGTTAGTGCGCCGTTTGGAGTTTGTTGCGCGGCCGCAACACCGTAATCTCGGCTCGATAATTCGAAGTCGTACACAGAACCTGGATTTGCATCGAATGCCACCATGGCGTGGTAGTCTTTGCTTACTCCTGCCACAGACTTCTCTCGGAAATCCGCTGCGACCCACATTGAGCCTGTTGGTACAAACGTCAGCAATGGCATGTTGGTGTTTGCCATGGTGCCGACTTCCAATTGTAGGTTCGTCACCACACCATCACTTGGAGCAAGAACCGCGGTGTTGGTTAGGTCTAGTTGTGCCTTCTCAATGCCGTTTTGAGCAATGCGTACTGCGGTGCTTTGGCCTTTTTTGTCCCCAAGTTGTGCTTCAATCACTTTCAAGTTTTGTTGTTCTGCTTTCAGTGCCGCACGAGAAACTTGGTTTTGTGCGTAGGCACTGTCTAAATTGGATTGAGAAATCACTTTTTGCTTCGACAGTTTTTGTAGACGTGAGTATTCACTGTGCGCATTGTTGTAAGTTGCTTGAGCACGAGCAATGTTTGCCAACGCCGCTTCTCGTTGCGAATACAGTGTTGCTTCTTTCTCGTAGGCGGATTGCAGTGAAAGCTGCGCTTGTTCTAAAGCGATCTTGTATTTGCGGTCGTCGATTTTGAACAGCACATCGCCTTTGTGCACCGCTTGGTTGTTTTCGACCAGCACGTCGGTCACTTTGCCAGACACTTCTGGCGCGACTTGCACCACATAACCTTGTACGCGACCTTCGGTGGTGATTGGCGCGTGACGGTCAGCAATGATGATGTAGAAAAAGAGTACAATGAACAGGACAATAAGTGTTCGCATCCAGTGTTTGAATTTATGATCCGCTGTCATAAGAAATTCCTGAATTTATGGCGCTCGCAAGCAAATAAGATAACGAATTATAGAGAAGTCGATCACAATTCAGTAGAATGACAATAAGTGCATGAATGACCTAAAAGTAGGACAATGAACGTAAGTTTTGATGATCTTCACCTGTTTAGCCAAACCGTCGTGTACGGTGGCATTAGTGCAGCGGCAGAGGCGAACCAGTTGCAACGCTCTAAAGTGAGCCGACGTTTGCAAGAATTAGAGAAAGCGTTGGGCTGCCAATTGCTGATTCGTACTACGAGAACCATTGAGCTTACCGAGCACGGCAAGCGCCTGTTTGAGCTGGTGGGGCAACCCATAGAACATATTCAGCAAGGCTTGAAAGTGATGCACGAATACGAGCAAGAATTGACAGGCAAAGTCCGCGTCGCGATTCCTTCTGCTTTGATGAGCTCGGCTGCGTTCAACTGGATCATCAACGAATACACCACGCGTTATCCGGATATGTCGGTAGAGATTGAGAACCACCAAGAGAGTGTCGATCTTAAGCGTCAAGCGTTCGATCTTCAGCTTCTTCCTAGCGTAGCCAAAGTCTCGGACGACAGTTATGTTCAGTTCAGCTTATTGCCTTATCGCAGTCATTTTGTCGCTTCCCAAGCTTACCTCGATGCCCATTCGCCATTAAAAAGTATGGATGATTTAAAACACCATCGCTTACTCACCAACCGATACAACGCAGGGTTATTGGACCCAGAATTACACGTCGCGGTTAGGTCAGACGATTTAAACTTGCTGCGGTTAATGGCGATTGCAGGCAATGGCATCGCATTCATTCCTCAAGTGCACTCCAAGCCCGCTTTGGAAGACGGCCAACTGGTGGAGGTGTTGCCGGAGTTCACCCATCCTAAGCAACATCTGACGTTGATTTACCCATCCAATCTGTTTTTACCGAACAAGGTCAAAGCCTTGATTGAGCTGTTTCGGGAAAAATTCCAATAGCGTGAGCGGACAATAACTTTGCGAATTTGCTCATCTGAATAGTCGGCAGTTCTGGTACATTCTCTTTATTCAAACGCTTGAGTATATTCACCTTCATGCGGCTCATAGGAGATGAGAATGTTATCGAAAAATTCCACCGGTCTGATTGTTGTCGATGTGCAAGGTAAGTTGGCAACGCTCATGCACGAAAGCGAAGCACTGATTGAAAGCACCACCAAATTAGTCAAAGGAGCGAAAGCACTTAACTTGCCCATCCTATGGCTGGAACAAAACCCAGAACGCTTGGGGCCAACGGTTGAGCCGATCCGCGAAGTGTTAGCGAAGGACCATTTGCCGATCGCTAAACACACTTTCGATGGTTGCAAAGAACCGACATTCAAACTCGCGGTAGAAAACGCCAAAGTCGATACTTGGCTAGTTTGTGGTATTGAGGCGCACATTTGCGTGTATCAAACCGCGGTGTCACTGCGTCAAATGGGCTACCGAGTGGAACTGGTGACGGATTGTGTCTCTTCCCGAACGTCAGCAAACAAAGCGTTAGCGCTGGCAAAACTGACTGCGAATGGTGTTGGCCTAACAGGCGTTGAGATGTGTTTGTATGAAATGGTAGAAGATTGCCGAGCACCAGAGTTTAAAGAGATCTTAGGGCTCATTAAGTAGAGAATAACGGATTAGAACGCCAATCACGGTAGAGGTAAAGATGTAACTGAGAGCGTTTGTAACTATTTATTTTAAAGCTATTTTTCCGCCTATCTTTCTCCCCGCCTATTTCGTAGTTCGCTCCCTTTGAAATCGAGCTCGCTCCCTTGGCAATCGAGTGCCAAGGGACGCATAGCTTTTGACTGCTGAGCTTTCGTCTTTTGACGTGTTTGGCCCTAGCGGCTGTTATCCGCGCTGTCATTCTCCGGGAAAAGTGCCGCTTGCGTTTCTTCCAGCCCTTCAGGGGTGTATTGATAACCTTTGTCCATACTCATGTTTTTGTATTTCACCAGCATCTTTTCAATGATCAGAGATTGAATGCGAAGAGCATCTTTCCCAAGCTTTGCAGCAATAAATTCACTGAGCGCTTTCACCGTCACTTTGTGCTTTTGCGCGTTTGATTCGGTTCCGGTTTTGACTTCAATCACCATGTTCTGCTCTTGCTGAGCAATTTGGGTCAGATGTGCTGTGAATCGCTCGTTGTAAACCTGAGATGTTGGGCTTAAACGGAGCTTGTTGATTCTTGGATACTGACTCGCCAATTCATGCTTAAGTTTTTGGTGCAGCTTTAGGTCTTTTAGAGCAATCGACTTTTGCTGATTGATGCTGTTGAAGAACTTCATATCGTTAGAGACATCAATGTCTTCGGAAGAAGAGATAAACGCAGGGTCAAACAACACATTGCGGTTGAGCATGGTGAACTGCTCGATTGGTCGGCCTTTCACTGCGCCCTCGTTGAGCAACCCTTTCGGTGCTTTTGAGCCTTTTTCGTAGGTGTCTCCACTTGTCACACCAAGCGAGATGTACAAGGTGGTGTCGTCTTTTACTTCCGATGTGGCTTCTTCCGCCGCGGAGATAAGATCCATTTCAGACATCAACACATTGCAGTCCATCATGGTGACTTTTTTGAGTTGCTTGAGTTTGCAAAAATCGACGACGGCCTTTCTTGTTGCACCAAAACCAACGGTGCCGGACTCGAACGCCCATCCAACCAAACCTACGCCAGCCGCTTGAAGTAGTGTCCCTATTTGCTCGTGATATAAGTTCAGCTCGCTTTGGTGCACAAACAAGTACACGGGTCTATCGCTGCCTTCTGTGTACCAGTACAGCTCTTCCAGTTTTTCTTTGATCTTAAACTCTTTCGGCATACCGACGGAGGGAACGATTAAAGCAGTGCCCGTGGTGGATTGAGGCACGATTCTTACTTCAAAATGAGAAGCGCTTGGTGACGTTGATTGCTGGCTTTGTTGTCGAGTTTGCACCGGGCTTGGATCGTGGATTTGTCGGCGGTAGTAAACTCGTTCTAATTCGCGGTAGTTATTCAAAACCTGATCGACGCTGACAGGTTCATACTTGAGCGCACCTGTGTTGTCATTAACAACGTAGCGGTAGTTAAAGCGTATTAGCGCTTCAGCGGCCTGGTCTGCGACGGTGAGGTTGTTATCTTCAACGTGGTTTTGCCAATCTCGTTGAAATGCTTCCCACTTGTCGGCATTTTCTCTGGTCTGATCCTCTCGCGAGCGCTTAGTTGCTGAACCTCCTTGTAAGGAGTTGGAGGCATCATTCTTTCTTTTTTTCGCTTGGCTTGAGGAAGCCGCCGAAGTATTCGTTTCACCGTACATGCGTGTGTTCACTTATTTTGAATATGAGTGATGAGGAAGACTCTCCCTCAAGTGGGATCTTGATTTGCCTTGTCAATCAGCAAGCCATAAAAACTAGACCGAAGATAGGCTGGTTATGTGCGTCAACTGTATGTCGTCCTCGACGAAAGAAACGGCCACTCGTAATACGCGGCTTTCAATTTTTTGCACATTCAATACTGGCGTGTTTTGCGACAATCCCGAGTGATTAAATATATTGATCACTGAAGAGGGCTGCGTTAAATCCGAGTACTCACCCCATACATCGCGTTTTGCGTAGTTTCCCCAAACGTCTCCGAGCGGGTAGGCTTGGCCAACCGCAAAGGCCTCTTGAGGGCAGGTTTGCTCAGCATTGGTCGCTTTTTGTGGTTGCTGAGCCACACTGACATTCAACACATCACCAACTTTGAGTGCGATAGGATCGCTTTCGTAGCTTGGATTAAGCTTGAGCAATGCTTTTGCAGACAACCCATATTGAGGCGCAATATCCGTCCAGAGTTCCGGTGTCCCGTCGTCGTTGGTACTGACTTTATGGGGCTTCGCTTTGTTTGTTTCGCTGTTCGATTGTGTCGCTGTATTTTCTCTTGGTAACAAAGACTGCTTTACAATCGCTTTAAGGGCTGCGATATCAATGAGCGTTGCATTTTGCTTTAACCAAGCCGGGTTAATCTCTGCAAGCTCTTCATTGGTGAGCTTCTCTTGGCGGTAGAAAATATGCTGGGGTGCGGCCTTCTTACCCTCGATTGCGACCGGCACCAGTACGGTGTTGAATGTTTTGGAGCTGGCCAGTATTTCTGTAATGCTATGGACGTTGGAAGTGGTCATTTGCCAAGAAAACTTGTCGTTACCAAGAATGGCCATTTCATGCATTAACTTTCCATCATAGAAATAATAGTAAAAGCCTTGTGCTGCCCAACCCAGTAAACCTTTGGTCTCGACGACGGGAATAAATGGAATGAATTCAGCATTAGTATATTCGCTACCGAGCGGTTTTGGCGTGACAATGTATTTTTGTTGTAAGCCGACGTCTTGAAAAAGTTCGTGTAAAAGGGTTTTGTCTTCGGCTTCGAAACATTCTGCTGATAATACGGTACAGGGCGACGGTTGGTTTTTCTCTAATTTTCCCCAGCGTTTAATAAGCGGTTCTTTTAGCGTTTTCGCCAGAGAAAAAACACCCGGTCGAAGTGTGTTTAAATCGTCTTTTGGCGCATGGATTTTAATTCGACATTCAAATTTCGCCTCTGCCTGAGATTGATAGTCATGGACTAACGAGCTGTAGCTTGCTGGCGCACTGTTTTGTGGACGTGATTGGTTACTTGTGTACGAATGACGGCTAGTGGATGAGTGCTTATTTGACGTAGTTGGCGTGGATTCGATAAGCGGCGAGTAGCCAGCTCCCCTCACACGTGTTGATGTTGGACGCTTCATTAATATCGCCTCTTGGATTTAATTGGTGATAGCTTAGCGGCAAATAAAAGAACGCACTATAGACAAAACAACCAATTCTTTTTGCTTAGTTACTAAATCTATAGTCAGAACGAAAGTCACGCAGAATAAGGTATTTAATGATAATAATGTTTTTAAAGCGAGAGGATGGTGCAATAAATAATATTAATGCGAAGGGTAGGTAGATATATTGATGACTTATTTTAGGAAAGTGTGAAGCGCTAATTACTGATTATTGATGACAAAAGCTTAATAACCAGCAGTTAAGAACTGACAGTTGATAACCGATAGCCAACCATAACCATTAACCAGCGCCGTGCTCTATTGGAAGAGCCAATAAGCTTACTCAAACTCTCTTTGGTATCTCGGCAACATGGATTCATTGCCAAGTAATCCACCTTGATGGATGTAAATCAAGGTTTTATCTTCATTTTCTGCCAACCACGGCTGTAAGCATTGCCACATGTAAGGGTCATACAGTAGGTCGAACTCTAGGTTGGTTTGATCGTAGAGCGCGTTCCACGTTTCGTAATCGCTTTGATACAAACGTCCGAAATGATGCTTATCGCGGACAGAGAGAATGGTTGGGTGATTTTCTGTTTCTAGCGTGCCGAATTGTTCTGTGAGGTACTGGGCATCACCGACACAAGCACAGGTAACAACCTCGATTCCGTGTGGCTTCAAATGTTTACTTAAGTAAAGCGCAGTGGTTCCGGTTCCTGATGGCAAGGCCACAACAAACTGTTTTTTGCCTTCAAGGCGAGTCCAATCAAGAAGCTCGCGCGCTAATTGCTTTACTCCAGCTTCGGCAATTTTTGCTTTACCGCCTTCTGGAACCACCAAGGTCGTGTCGTCCAAACCACGAACCTGTTCGATGTATTCGGTTGGATGCAAAGTAGATTCGATGTCCTGCATCGCTGTGATACTCATACCCAAATCAAGCGCACCACGATAGTTGCCGATAGGGGAGTCTTTAAGCCAAGACGGAATATGTTGAACGTAGAACTCGAAGTTCCAGCCTTTGATTTGCGCCAGAGCGGCAAGCGAGTACATCGCGTTGGATTGAGCAGAGCCGTAACTGATGAGGGTCTTGATGTCGCTGTTCTGCGTTTCCATCAACGCCATAAACTTACGTGCTTTGTTCCCAGAAAAGTGAGAATGCAGCATGTCATCACGCTTAAGGAAAAAGGTATGACCGTTGAAGTTGTGTTGAGTTATCGGGCTTTCAGAGAGTTTCATGCTACTGCTGACGTGTCCAACCACGCGACCTTGCCGTTAAAAAGGGCGCGTAGTGTAACGCCATTAAACCCAGATAAAAAGTCTGGGTTTCAGTACATCCATTTCGGTTATTCCTGATGTTTTAGCTGTTTTGATTTCAGGGGATTCAATTCCACGGCTCGCCTTTCTGCTTCAAGCCACGTAGACTACGCCGCTTATTTCAACTCAATCAGAAGGCTTGGTTTTGCAAACTCTAGAACAATTAAAAACAGGACAATTAGTAGGAACGAAACAACTGAAGTTGGCGGAAGGGCTAACTGAGTTTCCTATGGAAATTTTAGAGCTTGCAGAAACGCTTGAAGTGTTAGATTTATCTGGTAACACACTGTCAGATTTGCCACCAGAACTGGAACAGTTGACCAAGCTAAAAATCATCTTTGCTTCCAACAACCAGTTCACCCATCTGCCAGAGGTCTTGGGTAAATTGCCAAACCTTGAGATGGTTGGGTTTAAAACCAACAAGATTAAAGTGGTGAGTGAAGCCTCACTACCAACTCAGTTACGTTGGTTGATTTTGACCGACAATGAGATTGAAGTTCTGCCAAACAGTCTGGGTGAAAGACCACGCCTAAGAAAGCTTGCATTGGCGGGCAATCGCATCAAGCAACTGCCAAACAGCATGGAAAACTTGGTCAATTTAGAATTGATTCGCCTCTCTGCGAACCAATTAGAGCACTTCCCGGATGTGCTGATGAAGCTACCTAAATTGGCATGGTTTGCGTTCGCAGGTAACCCATTCTGCAAACACCCATCTTCGTTAGACAGCGTGCCGAAAGTGACCACAAACAGTTACTCACTTAACCATGTACTTGGCCAAGGTGCGAGTGGTGTTATTTCTCATGCTAACTGGATTGACACTCAATACGACTTCCCGAACGAAGTGGCGGTGAAAGTGTTCAAGGGCGAAGTGACCAGCGACGGCTACCCACATGATGAACTTGAAGCATGTTTGCAAGCCGGGCATCACAACAACTTGGTGAAATCCATCGCGCAAGTGGATGACGGCAATGAGCTTGCTTTGGTGATGGAGCTTATCCCAAACAGCTACTACAACTTAGGTTTGCCGCCAACATTGGAAACTTGCACCCGAGATACATTCCCTCAAGGGGTTACGCTGACGGTCGAGCAAGTTAATTCCATTGTGGAGCAAATGGTGGACGTGTTTAATCACCTGCACGACAACAAGGTATGCCATGGTGATTTGTATGCGCACAATACTTTGGTGAATGACCAAGGTGAGATGATCTTCGGCGACTTTGGCGCCGCAAGCATCTACGGTTACTTATCAGACGAGCAGCAAGCGGCAATCCGAACCATTGAATCCAGAGCGTTGAAGTACTTTATCGAAGATATGTTTTCTGTGTGTGAAGCGTCGGAATTGGCATCGCAAGCATTCAATCGACTAGCTGCGCTTGCAGCATAAGATTTCATTCAATCGAAATTAGAAAGAGGTATCGAATTGCTTGTTTTGAGACTGAGCAAAGTAGATACCTCTCAATTGAATTAAGTGCTGAGGAAGTTACTCTGAGCAAGCCTCTTGATGCTCTAACGCAAGATCAATTACTGCCTCACAACCACCTTCTGGATGTGTACCAATCTTAAATTGCCAGCCATAGCGTTGGCACAAATCGTCCACAATCATCAAACCTAACCCGTGCCCATCAGAATGTGGAATGGTTGAAAAACCTTCGCCTTCATCGCGCACCGAGATGGTGTTTTCATCCATATTGATATGAATTGCTCCCGATGGTGTCGCGGCGATGCCGTTGCGAATCAGGTTGCCAAGAATAATGGTCAACACAGCATTGGTCGCGCGCGTTCTTGGGTTGCCGTCGATCTGCACATCAAAGCTGAGTGCTTTCTCATCCGCCTGAGCTTGGCTTTGGAAGATGATTTGGTTGAGTTCTTCTTCGGTGATGCTGCGTACTGGTGAATCATCTGCATTACGCTCGTAACGCACTAAGCCGAGTAGGGCATCCACCATGGTCGACATCTGCTTCGTTGCATCCTGAATTCGGTTCACTTGGCGGGTTTGGAAATCCGTGTTCGCACTTCTCGCCAGTAAGCTACTTGAGCCTTTCATCACGGTTAACGGCGTACGCAGTTCATGGCTTGCGTATCGTGCAAAGGCTTGCTCGCGCTTGATGACTTGGCTGATTTTGAGGCGATACTCATTCAACTCATCCGCAAGAGTTTGGAACTCTTTGGCCGAGCCTTCTGGCACACTAAACGTCTGCGTGGCATCGCCTTGGTGATGATCGAGTTGAGTTTTAAGCGCATTGACGGGTTCAATTAAGCGTTGTGATAAGCGCAGTAGCAGGCTACCAAACAGGAACACTAGCACGGCGACAATGGACAGCACCATAGCGACGACGAGAATGAATTCCTCTGAGGTGATCTCTATTTCATCAATCAAGGAAACCAGAATCACCGGGTGCTCAACGCCTTTGTAGGTGTAAGTGCTCATGTAAACCATGCGCGAGTATTCACCGTCTTCTACTTCATCAAGAAAGTGCTTTTGACCAATCAAGTATTTTTGATAGCGCTCGGCAACCAATGAGATGTCGTTGTAAGCGGTGGTGAGCAGATCAAGCTGAATACTGCCTTGCTCTGGGTGGGACTGGAAATGTTCAATCGCTTCTTTTTTGTCGACCATAATACGACGCTCACCCACGCGGTCTTCAGACCAAAGCAGGGAGCCAGTAATCAACAAAAAGCAGAAGATGCCAATCACGACAGACACAAAAGAGAAAAACAGAGCGAGTCGCCCTGTCATACTTTGTGTGCTTTGCGTGCTAGCAAGTAAGCGATTGATCATGCGCCTGTCTCCAAGCGGAAGCCAACTTTCGGCACGGTGATCAGCACATGTTGTTCAAATGGCTTATCAAGTTGGTTACGCAGTTGGTAAATGTGGCTGCGCAGAACGTCGTTGTTTGGCTCGTTCTCTTGCCAAAGTTGGAAGGCGATTTCTTCGCGTGTTACTACGTCTGGCGCGCTTTTCACAAGCATTTCCAGAATGGTGTAAGTGGTTGGGTTTAGCGCCAGCAGTTTATCTTGGCGGTAAGCTTTATGCGTTTTTTGGTCGATAGACACTTCACCGTATTCCAATTTACTCGAAGCCACGGTGCCACGGTAACGGCGGATCAGCGCCATCATGCGCGCTTCTAGAATATCCAAGTCGAAAGGCTTGGTTAGATAGTCATCCGCACCGTGTTGGAAGCCTTTGAGCATATCGTCGCGGCTATCGAGTGCCGTCAGCATAAGCACTGGTGTGTTGTTGCCCGCATCGCGAAGTTTATTACACATGGTTAGGCCATCCATGCGTGGTAGCATGAGGTCGAGCAAGATGATGTCGAAGGTGTTTTCCATCGCTAACTTCAAGCCCAGCTCGCCATTGTCCGCGTAATCGAGTTCCATACCTGCACACTCAAAATAATCGAACAGCATGCCTGCAATTTCTCGATTATCTTCGACCAAAAGTACGCGTTTCATGTATTTCTCTCCAAGTGGGCGGGTTTTCGAAAATAAGACTTCGTCTTAACCGAGCATTATTCACTAAGAACGTGAAAAAGATGTCAACAACATCTCTTTCACATTGATGTTTGTAGACTGGATTCATTCATCGAGTTTAGTGGAAGAGTAGCATGTCAACTTTCAACATTCACGCTGCAACCTTTTCAAAGGTGAGCCAACACACTGAGCCTAAAACAGTTTTGTCTGTTGTGGTGCCATTCTTTAACGAGCAAGAAGTCTTGCCTGAATTTCATCGTCGTTTAGCCGCCGTTTTGGATGAAATGCCAGAACGCTGTGAAATCGTTTATGTGGACGACGGCAGCAAAGATGACAGCCTAATGATCGCGCAAAACTTTTCTCAATCTTCTAGCGACGTTCGTTGTATTGCATTAAGTCGTAACTTCGGCAAAGAGTCAGCCATGAGTGCGGGCCTGGAACACTGCCAAGGTGAAGCGGTGATCGTGATTGATGCCGACTTGCAAGACCCGCCGGAGTTGATCCCGAAAATGGTATCAAAATGGCGTGAAGGGTATGACGTGGTGAACATGCAGCGTAGTGAACGCCACGGTGAAACCTGGTTCAAGCGCTTCTCAGCCGCCTGCTTTTACAAAGTGCTTAACAGCATGGCGAAATTGGATGTGCCTGAGAACGTGGGCGATTTCCGTTTGTTGAGCGCAAAAGTGGTCAAACACATCAATGCGCTACCAGAGCGTAACCGATACATGAAAGGCATTTTCTCTTGGCCGGGTTTTAAGCAAGTGACGGTTCAGTTTGAGCGTGACGCTCGTTTCTGTGGTGAAACCAAATGGAATTACCTCAAGCTGATTGGCCTTGCAATGGACGGCATTACCTCGTTCTCGATTCGTCCTTTGCGTTTAGCGACGTTAGCGGGGGCGTTAGTGGCGTTCAGTGCCTTTCTTTATGGCGCATTCATCGTGATGAAAACCGTAGTATTTGGGGAACCTGTGACGGGTTACCCATCCATGATGGTGGTTTAACTCGCATTGGGAGGCGTTCAACTGCTGTCGATTGGCCTTTTGGGCGAATACATCGGGCGTATTTTTGTCGAGACCAAGCAGCGTCCTCTTTATCTTATCCAGTCTGTTTACGAGCAGCCTGCGAAACATCAATCCATCCAAACCATAAAGTTTAAACTAGGAGAAACCGCGTAATCATGAGTATTAATAAAACCCATCTGTGGTTGTTGTTGGCGTTTGCGCTTTTACTCCGTCTTATTTCACTTGCGACTTACCCTTTGATGGATACCACAGAAGCCCGCTACGGCGAAATGGCACGCTTGATGGTGGAAACGGGTAATTGGCTCACCCCTCAGTTTGATTACGGTGTCCCTTTTTGGGGTAAGCCGCCGCTGTTCACTTGGATGAGTGCTTATGGCATAGAACTGTTTGGATTGAATGAATTCGCGGTGCGTGCACCACACTGGTTGGCTGGTGTTGCGACGATCTTCTTTATTGCCTTTATGGCTTATCGAGCGGGTACTAGCGCGTTGATCGCAGCGCTAGTACTGGCGACGTGTGGCATCTTTTCCATTGCGGCGGGCGCGGTGATGACCGACATGGCACTGACGTTGGCAATGACGATGGCGATGGTCGGTTTTTACTATTGCTGGCTCGGCAAAGACAAATACAGCCGTTTGTGGGGTTACCTCGGTTTCTTTGGCTTGGCTTGCGGGCTGTTAGCAAAAGGTCCGGTGGCGATCGTGATCATGGGCATCGCAGTGTTTCCTTGGCTTGTGATTCAGCATGGTTTCTTCGGTGCCTTCAAAGCGCTGTGGCAGCGTTTTCCAATTGTATCGGGTTTGGCGCTCATGCTGGCGATTGCTCTACCTTGGTACATCATGGCTGAAATGGCGACACCTGGATTTATTGATTACTTTATTGTTGGCGAGCACTTTAAGCGTTTTGTTGTCAGCGGTTGGGAAGGGGATCTGTATGGCTCTGCTCATGATCAACCACGTGGGATGATCTGGGTATTCTGGCTGCAATCGGCTGCGCCTTGGTCAATTGTATTGCCTATCTTGGCGTGGAAACGTCGTAAGGTGCTCAAAGCCATTGAAACTGATCATCAAGGTTTGTTTAGCTTCCTGATGTGTTGGCTGATTTCCCCAATGATCTTGTTCACCATGGCTGGGAATATTCTGCCTGCTTACGTACTACCGGGTGTGCCTGCATTGGGTATTTTGATTGCAATTCTGGTGGATAAACACGATTTCAAATGGTTGACCGGAACGGCAGCGGTGTTGCCAGCTCTGCTTATGATTGCGATGTTGGTTTTAAATATGGGCAAAGCAGATAGCCGCAGCGACCGCATAATCTTCGAGCAAATTGATGACAGTGCACCTGTATTCTACATTGGCAAACGACCGTTCTCTGGCCAGTTTTACAGCCATGGCCAGGCGAAAAAGCTTGAAGATAAGAATGACTTAAACAATCTGAAGAAATTCCACCTGATTGGTAAATCGCAGCAAGTGGATAGCATGATTCATGAAAATGCGTTGAGTTGTACCAACGAGTTCACAGCAAAATCGAAACGCTCACTCTACACCTGTGTGGTTGGATAACGGAATGCGCAAATTACCAAAATTTGCTTCGTCAGAAAGGCTTGCTTCGTTAACAAGGTTTGCTCTGGTAGGTGGTGTCGGCTTTATGGTCGACACCCTTATCTTTTCTGTGTTGTTCCATTGGTTTGGTCTCGAGTTGATGCTGGCTCGTGGGATAGCATTTTTGTTTGCAGCAACCACGACGTGGCTTGGCAATCGCTGGCTGACTTTCTCTCAAGCAGAAAAAACCAACCCTTTCGCTCAATGGCAAAAATTTATGGCGAGTGCTTGTATCAGTGTTTTGCCGAACTTTATTGTGTTCAAAGGCGTAACGCTCGCCCTAGGAACGCAAGGGTTGATGGTCTATTTGGCTTTGAGCTTAGGCATATTGGCAGGCATGGTGAGTAATTATTTGCTCAGTGCAAAATGGGTGTTTCACCAAGGGTAAGTAGGGGGTGGTTGTCGAGAGTGACGATAATTCCATTTAAAACAGGGAGATGAATGAAATTTAAGTGTGATCTATATCACGTATTGAGTAATCTGTCTCTTTCTATCCGTGCGCTCTGATATCTCTCTATTTTCATATAAAAACCATTTTATTATTAAGGGGTAAGTTCTATAAATACAAGAGCTTAGGCTTTCTTCTGATGCACTTTATTTATTGTGCAGCTCATGCTTCGAAAATATAAAACCGCCCTCCGCCGTAACTCTGTTAATAATGCAGATCTTTCTGTTCTCTTTCTGTTCATATTTTGGCGTCTTCTATTCACTTCTGTTGTTTAAAATCCACGAAATTTCAAAAGCTAACGCCAATTTATCATCAGTCATAGAGGCTAATATGTTTAACAGTATACGTACGCGAATTGCAGTGAGTGCGGGTGGAGCAATGGCTTTCACTTTGTTGATTGCAATGGGCATGACCACCAACGCTTTCACGGATGTGAACAAGCAAATTAACGAAAAAGTGAAAGCGCAATTGACCGATGCGACCAACACAGATCTGCAAAATACTGCGATTCAGCAAGGTTTGAATATCGCTAACCAGCTTGATCCTGTTTTGGCAAACCTAAAGCAAGCGCGCTCTATTATTGAGTTAAGCGCAGAACGTAACGCAAGCGCAGACCTTATTGTTAAACAGTTTACTGCCGCGCTAGAGGCTCAGAATAAAGCCGTATTTGCTGGCTACATGGTTTGGCAAGATAAAACATGGCCACAGCAAGTGACGTTCAACGCAGAAGATGGGTTTAACAGCCAAGGTTATCTTGCGCCGTTTTTCTCGCCTAACGAGCACGATAGCTTTGATGCGGTCGCCATGGAAAGCTTTAGCAATACAGAACTCAACAGCAATGGCGAGCGCAAAGATGATTGGCACCTTATGCCTTACGAAACGGGCAAGACGTTTGTCATGGAGCCTTACTTCTATCCAGTACGAGGCAAGCAAGAGCTGATTACGACCATCAGCCAACCAATTAAGCAGGATGGCAAAATCATCGGTTCTTTGGGCTTCGATTTGTCGCTGCATGAGTTGCAAAGCCAGAGTGAACGTTTTGCGCGTGACCTGTTTGATGGCGAAGGCAAAATACTTATCACATCTTGGAAAGGCATTACGCTTGCGAACAGCCGTGCAGCGGAAATGGTAGGTAAGAAAGTCTCGTCTGAGCTTGCTGCAGAATGGTCAAACATTCAGTCTATTGCGAAACGTGATGGTGCAGGTTTGGTGACTTTTGGTGGTGATGAATACGCGATCACAGCTATCGATACGAGCGATGCTCCATGGGTAGTCATGGTGTCAGTTCCCAGCAACCACCTTACAAAAAGCGTCGACGACTACCAACAATGGAGTGATGACCAGAATTCAGAAGCGCTTGAAAAAGGTATCTGGGCGGGGATCATCGCTGCTCTTCTAGGCATTGCTGCAATGGCATTTATTGCAAGCTCGCTTGGTAAAGTTCTGAACAACTTGGTTGAACGTTTCAAAGACGCTGCACAAGGTGAGGGTGATCTGACTTACCGTATTGAAGTGAAAGGCAAAGATGAAACCGCGCAACTGGCGCATTGGTTCAATACCTTCCTATCACGTATGCAAGAGATGCTGCTGACTGTGATGGCAACGGCAGACCAAGTCGATAAGAACGCCACAGAAGGCCAAACACGTGCCGCGGCTTCTCGTGATCAATTGAATGCTCAAGTAAATGAGGTGAACTCGTTAGCAACCGCGATCAATGAAATGAGTGCCACAGCGCAAGAGGTCGCGAACTCAGCGGTTCAAGCGGCAGCAGCTGCAAGCCAAGTACAAAGCAACAGCTTGAACGGCATGACACGCATGGATAACGCCGCAAATGCGGTAGATAGCTTGGCAATGCAAGTGAACGATGCGCAGCAACAAACACAGAACTTGGTCGATTCCAGCACGGCGATTCAAGGCATTCTGAGCGAGATCGGTGGTATTGCAGAACAAACCAATCTGTTGGCTCTTAACGCTGCGATTGAAGCGGCTCGCGCAGGTGAGGCAGGCCGAGGCTTTGCGGTCGTTGCCGATGAGGTTCGTAATCTGGCCAATCGTACTCAAGGCTCGACAGAAGAAATCCGCGCTATGCTGGCTCGACTAGAGCAAGAGACGCAATCTATCGTGGTGTTGATGGAGCAAAGCCAAAAACAAGCCATTGATACTAAGGGCGAGACTCAAGCAGCGCATTTGGCTCTGTCTGAAATCAACCAAGCGATTGAAGTCATCAATGACATGAACAACCAAATCGCTTCGGCAGCAGAAGAGCAAAGCTCAGTATCGGAAGAGATTAACCGTAACGTTGTGATTATCAACGACACGGCGGTAGAGGTGATGGATACGATGACTTCTTCAGTAGAAATCAGCAACGAGTTGACGGTAAAAGCGAGCGATCTTCACGGCGAATTGAGTAAGTTCAGGCTGTCTTAATCGTCTCTTTTATTGAGTCTCCCTTACAAGCCGAGTGCATTATGCGCTCGGCTTTTTTGTTGGGGCCAATAACACTAACCCAAGGTATTCAATTCAACTTTTTCTTCTTTCGCTGCGTCTTTTTGAAAATGGCTTCGTCTTAAAGGCATGGAACGGAATTAAGTGATGTACGCATGGTGATGCTTTATTCATCTAATGCCTTTTTGAGAGCGCTGTCATTGACGTCGATTTTATAAATCGAGTTGCGCTTCAAATCGATTGTTACCGTATGCGGTTTTTACTGAGTTTCAGAACTTGTTCTAGATCATTAAAGTGTTCAAAAATGCAATCTTTGGTTTTAAATATTTAAACTTTGATGAGGTTTAAGAAATTAAACCCAATTCATATGTTTTTGGTGATCGTGCTCAACTATTGTGCGTGGTTTCGATCAATTCTTGGATTTTTGGCGGTGTTTTAAGCGCATTTTTTAGGTTTACAGAAGTTTACTATGTATTGCTGAACTCACTCGAAAGGAGTACTTTTCAGTCATTGAGTTCAAAAATGTAAACCGAAATGATGAGTGTAAAGCAAGTTCGATTCACCGACGAAGACAGAGAATGTTTAAGCAACTACTTTCGTTTAGCAGACACGATTGCCGATTTGATCGGACCGTACTGTGAAGTGGTTATTCATTCATTTGAAAGCTTAGAAAATTCAGTCGTGAAGATCGTGAATGGGCACCACACTGGCCGCGAAATTGGCTCGCCTATCACCGATTTGGGTCTACGTATGTGGAGCACATTCGAGAAAACGGGCGAGGTTTCTCCGAAGAGTTATTTCACCAATGCAGCTGATGGCTCGCTACTGAAATCGACCACATGCATTTTGGCGGGCCCTGAGCAAAAGCCGATTGGCATGCTTTGCATCAATATGAACTTATCTTTCCCATTTCCAGAAATCGTCAAGACGCTGATGCCACAGTGTCACGTATCGCAAACCTTGGTCAGTGAAACCTTCAGCAATAACGCGAACGACGTGATTAAGCAGGCATTGAGCGCTGCCATGAAAGAGGTGGATCAAGACGAGACGGTCTCCGCAAAAGGTCGTAACAAAGCCATCATTCGTTGTTTGTTTGATAACGGCGTGTTTGAGCTAAAAGAGACGACCACACAAGTATCAGAGCAACTTGGGATCAGCCGTCAGGCGGTTTACAAGTTTATCCGAGAATTTAAATCAGAATAAAATTAATCACTTAGGAGTTGTATCGTGAAAAAAATCATTGCCACTGAACAAGCACCAGCAGCTATCGGTCCTTACTCTCAAGGCACAGCTTACGGCGACATGGTTTACACATCAGGTCAGTTGCCACTGGTTCCAGAAACCATGCAATTTGTTGAAGGCGGCATCAAGGAGCAAGCTCGTCAGTCTCTAGAAAACTTAAAAGCGGTTCTAGAAGCAAGCGGTGCGGGTCTAGACACAGTATTGAAGACGACATGCTTCCTATCAGATATGGAAAACTTCGTGGCATTTAACGAAGTGTACACAGAGGTATTTGGTACAGAAAACGCACCAGCTCGCTCTTGTGTTGAAGCAGCAAGACTACCAAAAGACGCATTGGTTGAAGTTGAAGCCATTGCATACAAAAAGTAACCGATTTTCGGACATAAATGGGTATCAATAGGAGATTCTCATGAGCGTTTCATTTATTGGATTAAGCATCCTGTTCTTTGGGTTCTACGCATTGCTTGCGAACTTCAAAAAACAAAAGAAAAGCTTTAACTTCCGCGTACTGAGTGCGCTTGCTGCTGGCCTGTTATTCGGCGGTGCGATTCAGCTAGTATTTGGTGTAGGCAATGTTGCAACGGCAGGTTTTGCTGAACTGATTTCTGTGTTCGGTAAAGGCTACATCAAGCTTCTACAAATGATCGTAATCCCGCTAGTATTTGTGGCGATGATCTCTTCGATCATGAACGTAGAAGGCGGTGGTGCACTATCGCGCATCGCACCAAAAATCATCGGTATTCTACTTTTCACTTGTGCTATCTCTGCGGCAGTGGGCATCGCAAGTATTTACCTATTCGGTATCGATGCTAACGCGCTAGTCAGCACTATCGGCACTAACAGCGCTATCGAAGCGCGTGGTGACTCTCTGATTGCAACGCAAGATGCAATGGCGAGCAGCGGTCTGTCAGGTATGGCGCTGTCTATCATCCCAACCAACATCTTCGACATGCTAACGGGCTCTGAGCGTACATCGACACTATCGACAGTATTGTTCGGTATGTTCCTTGGCTACTGTATCCTGCAAGTGAAAAACCGTAAGCCTGAGAAAGTGCAAAACTTCGTTGATTTCATCAACTCTGCAAAAGAAGTGGTACTTTCAATGGTACGTGAGATTCTGAAGCTGACGCCTTACGGTGTGTTCGCTTTGATGACTACGTTCATGATGACAAACGATTTGTTTGCACTAGCAGAAATGGGTCGCTTCCTACTAGCAAGCTACGTGGCAATCGGTGTAATGTTCGCTATCCACTTCATGATGGTGTCTATGTTCGGCCTGTCTCCTGCGAAGTTCATGAAGAAAATCTGGCCAGTGCTAGTATTCGGCTTCGGTTCTCGCTCAAGCATGGCTGCAATCCCACTAAACGTTGAAACTCAAACTCAACGTCTAGGTGTGGACGAAGAAACAGCAAACATGTCAGCAACATTCGGTACCAGTATCGGTCAGAACGGTTGTGCGGGTATCTACCCTGCAATGCTAGCTATCATGGCGGCTCAAGTAATGGGTATGCCAGTAGATCTAGGCTTCATCGTACAACTGATTGCTGTAATCGCGATTGCTTCATTCGGTATCGCAGGTGTTGGTGGCGGTGCAACGTTCGCAGCAGTAGCAGTACTGACTATCATGGGTCTAGACATTACGGTTGTGGCGATTCTGGTTTCTATCGAAGCACTTATCGACATGGCTCGTACCGCGCTTAACATCTCTGGCTCAATGTTGTCAGGTGTACTAACCGCGAAGAAGAATGGCTCACTAAACACTGAGCAATACAACGCTGATGTTGCTGCAACAGTAACAAAAGAAGCAGCAGTGTAATTTCCAAACTTAATAAAGAGCACCCAACGCGGGTGCTCTCCGTTTTTCCTGAGTTCAGGTTATTTAGGTAATAAATATGAAAGTTGTTGTCGTAGGCGGTAGCGCTGCAGGTATGAGTTTCGCAGCGAAATACAAACGTAATCAGCCATCAGATGAAGTGATTGTGCTGGATAAGCGCGATTACATCTCGTTCGGTGCGTGTGGTTTGCCTTACTTTGCTGGTGGCATGTTTGATGACACTGAGCGCATGATTTCTCGTACGCCAGAACAAGCGATTAAATCTGGTTTAGACGTGCGCATTGAAACTGAAATGGTGGCACTAGACCGCACAGAAAAGCAGATCAAAGTTCGTCACCAAGGCGAAGAAAGCACGATCAATTACGATATGTTAGTGATTGCCACTGGCGCACGTCCAATCGTGCCATCGTTTGGTGAGTTCAACCCAGAGCATGTATACACGCTAACCAGCATGGAAGATGGCTTGGCAGTAAAAGAAGCGCTTAAGGACAGCAACAAACAACGCGTTTGTGTTATCGGCGGTGGCTTTATCGGCCTTGAAGTGTTCGATGCCGCGCACCTACTGGGCAAACACGTCACTATCATTGAGCGTGAACAACACGTGATGAGTCGTCAGTTCAGCCCTGAAATGATTGAAGTGGTAGAAGGCGCGATTCGTGAATCTGGCGCTGAGCTTAAAACCGGTTGCAGCGTATCAGCCATTCGCGACGCAGAGCAGGGCGGTTACATCGTAGAAACCGACAACGGCAATGTTGAAGCAGACGTTGTGATTATGTCGCTTGGCTTCAAACCAAACACAGAAGCATTCGAGTTACCGAAAGCAGCGAACGGCGCACTACTCGTAGATGAGTTTGGCGCAACAGAAGATGCACACATCTACGCTGTTGGCGACTGTGCAGTGGTTCACCACATGGCGCTAGGCAAATCAGTGTATGTTCCACTTGCAACCACTGCTAACAAACAAGCGCGCATGATGGCGGATAAACTTGCAGGCAAAGACACTTACATGAGTGGCTTCTTAGGTTCATCTTGTTTGAAAGTGCTGGACTACGAACTGGCATGCACAGGCGTATCGGAACTTCTAGCTAAAGAACACGGTTTGGAAGTGAAGGTTTCAACCATTTCAGATAAGAACCAAACCGATTACTACCCTGGTCAAGAAGACATTAAAGTGAAGTTGGTTTACCACCCAGAAACCAATGTACTGCTTGGTGGCGAAATCGTTGGTAAGAAGGGCGCAGTAGGCCGAATCAACGCACTCGCTGTTGCTATCACTGCGAAGATGACAACACAGCAACTAGGCTACATGGACTTCTGCTACGCACCACCATTCGCACGTACATGGGATGCACTAAACGTTGCGGGCAACGTAGCGAAATAATGTAGTTATCCAAGTCAATTCAGACAAAACAAAAGGCCTCCAGAGTTGTTTCTGGAGCCCTTTTTAATGCTTGTTGCGAACTACGAAGCGGGAGTAGCTTGCTGTGCACCTTCCGCTTTTAAGCGTTCAATTTCAGATTCAGTTTGCCATTTTCCGTTGTAGAGGTATTTACACTCTGGAAGTGGCGCCTTCGCACCCCTTAAATCAAACACTTCATTGGTAGGGTATTCTCGATAACAAGCAGGAGTCGTAAAAAGTCTAGGTTCAGGCTTCGCTTCAAACAGCTTTTTATGATCATTGACCTCTTTACAATCCAGTTTGTAGATATTTGAAAGTTGCGTGACCATGGATTCTAAGTCTGCTTCACTTTTAAAGAAAATGTAACAATAGAATCGCCCCTGTGAGCGAAAAGTAACCTCATGAGCAGTATCTTGGTATTCGCACCTGTCATACTTAAAAAAGAACTTAATTACTTTTCTTTTCTTATTGTAATCAGCAAAGAGCCAGTCTTCTCGCTCCCCAACTCTCACTTCTGTTGGTTCATCAGGCTGACGTTTTAACATACCAAATGAAAGCAAAATAAAGGCACCTGCTCCCGCTAATGCCATCGGACCTACCAGTGCTACCATCACCACACACACCACCGCGCCAATCCAGCCAACAGCTTGCGTAGCGGTATTTACCCATTTTGGCATATTGCGACGCTTTTTCATCACAAAGCCTTTACCTGAAAAAATGTAGTCATAGCGATAATCGAGGCCAATCGTAAGGTAAAAGACTCCGGCCATCATCACTGCCAAAATGAAGGAAAAAATGGTTGCACCAAGCGTATCACTTGTATGTATAAAAAAAACCATTAGGAATGGTGCGATCACAAATGGAAGCGCAGTTAACTTGTAATGGTAGCGAAAAGGCTCCTCTACATCATACTTATGCCATGTTGTTAAATTGTCCCCTGTGAGAATCTCTTGTTCTTGCGCTTCTTGATAAACCGCCAATTCTTCTGGGGTGATATAAAACGGTGAATATGCCAAGGGTTACTCCTTGGTTGTTGTTAGTTCAGGTTTAGATTTTTCAATCTCAGATTCGGTTCGCCACTTGCCGTTGTAAAGATACTTACACTCTGGGAGTGGCGCTTTCGCACCCCTTAAATCAAACACTTCATTGGTAGGGTATTCTCGATAACGAGCAGGAGTCGTAAAAAGTCTAGGTTCAGGCTTCGCTTCAAACAGCTTTTTATGATCATTGACCTCTTTACAATTCAGTTTGTAGATATTTGAAAGTTGCGTGACCATGGATCCTAAGTCCGTTTCATTTTTAAAGAAAATGTAACTATAGAATCGCCCCTGTGAGCGAAAAGTAACCTCCTGAGCAGTATCTTGGTATTCGCACCTGTCATACTTAAAAAAGAACTTAATTACTTTTCTTTTCTTATTATAATCAGCAAAGAGCCAGTCTTCTCGTTCTCCAACTCTCACTTCTGTTGGTTCATCAGGCTTGCGTTTAAGCATACCAAATGAAAGCAAAATAAGGGCACCTGCTCCCGCTAATGCCATCGGACCAACCAGTGCTACCATAATCACGCACACCACTGCACCTACCCAGCCAACTGCTTGCGTAGCGGTACTTACCCACTTAGGCATATTGCGACGTTTTTTCATCACAAAGCCTTTGCTAGAAAAAATATAGTCATAGCGATAATCGAGGCCAAATAATAGGTAGCTGAGTCCGTACCCCATTATTAGTACACCAACAGCAACATACCCCATCAGAGGGTCTTGGCCTAAGGTATACCAAAATAAGAAAAGAACCACTGACATAATGGCAATTGGAACTAAGCTGTCAAATATATATGCAAAACGATTCGTTTCCTCGATATCATATTTACGCCATGTTGTTAAATTGTCTCCTGAGAGGATCTCTTGCTCTTGCGCCTCTTGATAAACCGCCAATTCTTCTGGGGTGATATAAAATGGTAAATAAGCCAAGGGTTACTCCTTGGCTGTTGTTAGTTCAGATTTAGATTTTTCAATCTCAGATTCCGTTTGCCACTTACCGTTGTAAAGGTATTCACGCTCAGGAAGCGGGGCATTTGACGCCCTTAAATCAAATACCTCATCTGTTTTATATTCTCTATTACAAACAGGAATGTTAAACAGTCTAGCTTCTGGTTCCGATTCAAATAGCTTTTTGTGGTCATCTACCTCTGTACAATCCAGCTTATATTCCGTAGCTAACTGATTTACCACAGATTCTAAGTCTGTTTCTGTTTTGAAAAATACGTAGCAATCAGATCTACTATGTGAACGGACAATGGTGTTATGTTCCATATCGATATATTCACACTTATCCTGCTTAAAGTAGAACTGGATCACTTTGCGCTTTTTGTTATAGTCGGCAAACAACCAATCTTCACGCTCTGCAACTCTCACTTCTGTTGGTTCATCGGGTTTGCGTTTTAACATACCAAAAGAAACCAATATAAAGCCACCAGCTCCGACAAGAACCATGGGTCCAGCAACCCCAACCATCACGACACAAACTATTGCTCCAATCCAGCCCATGACTTGAGTTGCAGAGTTTACCCAATTCGGTAAATTACGTCGTTTTTTTATAACTAACCCGCGATCGGACAAGGTGTAATCATAACGATTGTCCAACCCAAATGTCAGATAAGATACACCAGACATGATTATCGTCAGACCCGATAAAATGTAAGTTAAGATCATGTCGCTGTTGTCATGTAGGAAATAGGTAAGGAAAAATAATGGACTGACAGCGGCCATAGCAATCGATAGGTATAAGTATCGAAAAGGCTCTTCAATATCGTGCTTGTGCCAGATTGTGAGATCTTTCCCCTTTAGAATCTGTTGCTCTTGTTCTTCTTGGTAGGCCGAAAATTCTTCTGGCGTGATGTAAAAAGGTAAATAAGCCAAGGGTTACTCCTGTAAGCTAAGTTCACTAGTATCTGAAGTTAATGAACTGCTGATCGTTGCTTGTTTAGTATTGTCTGAAATCGCCGTATAAGTTGCACGCTGTTTTGCATTATTTTGGAACCAGTACTTACGGCTTAATTCGTTTTTATCATCAAGGATGTATTCAATCTCAAATGCTAGATAGTTAGCTGAGTCTTTCATTGGTAGAGTCAATTTATAGACGCTTTGAGAATCTGAGGAATCCGTTGAACTATTCAACGTTTCTAGGTCTACTCCAGTGTGCCAAGCTCCCGACATCAGCCCCTCCTCTGTTACAGAAGTATTTGTCCGAAGTTTTATGCCATCTCTTGCTGTATTGGTGGGAACTTGAATATGTAGCTCAATACCAAACAATTCTTGTTTTGCTGCTGGATACTGTGTTGTTGAATTCGGAACGGTACGCATCAATGGTATTTGGCAGATCAAAGGTTTATCCATTATGGTTTTTAACTCAAAAAGAGCCTCTTGTACCAAAGAAGAATTATGCTTTTCTCTCTCTACCAAGCTTGAGGATTGACTCCAACGTACTTTATTCGAGTGATATCCCCAAGGAAGTTTATCTAACCATTTTTGATAATCGTCTTGTTTGAACTTGCTCATTACATAGTTGCTCAAAAGGTAAATTGCAGTTAGCCCCATAATGACAAACATGATTGGCCCACCGAAAAGAACGTTTGCTGACCATACGCCAGTTATTCCTCCTACAGCTTGAAAGGTCCCTACTGCTGTAAGTCCAACTAAAGATGCAAAGTTGAAGTACTCCACAACTCTAGCTGTTCCATGAAGGTTGTCTATTTTCTGCCATGAGCGATAGGCCTCTATACCTGAAGCAAGAACACCAATAACTCCGGTTACAGCTAGCCATTTATTGAATACCTTTAGGTCATTAAGGTTTAAGTTTTTAAAAGTGTCTTCGTTTCTATTCACTAACTTCTTTAAGACATTATATGAATGTGACCTTAATCTAGGATCACCCTTTACTCTCTCCCATAACTTACCCGTACGAATTCCCGTCCAAGCGTTTGCTGTATAAAAAAGCTTTTGCTGAATATCCAAGAATTCATCTGAGGACATTAACCCTGTTTCTTGAATACTGTTCATTGCATCAGCAAGTGCGAGGCAGTTGAAAATCAGAGCTAAGAAGCCCAGACCGCCTACATCTTCAAACCGTTTATTAAGGTTGTTTAATCTGTTATCCCATATGTCTTTACGCATTTGAATTGTTGCCTCAAGTACGTCATCTGGGAGTTCTATATACTGTGGATATTCCAACGTCGCAACGGCTAAGCTTTTTTGAAGGTGCCGCTGTTGCTGGAGAGCCTTCTTATACTGCGTGTTTGATATAGTTTTATCACCCTTGTTGAAGGCTGCTAACACTTCCTTGTTTTGGTTGGATGCGATGAGTTTTTTATCATGATTGGATTTCCAAGAACCAAAATTTTGTGCGTAGCCTTTGTTGACATTGAGTGGAGTATCTATCGATAAACGTTCTACAACGGCAGCTCTTATGTAAAAACTTGTTCGGGTGAGCGGTTTTGACAATAGAGATATCATTAAGATAGACGCTTGGGCTGTTAGGCTAACGCCAACCTCTATTGCCCCCTTCAATAAAGCGCTGTTCGTCGCTTTGAATATGGTATCTAGCCCATCGAATCCTTTTGCTATATCTCTTAGAAACTCGGTTTCTGCAGTATTTGGGTTAGAAATAAAGTCCATGACTTTTGAATACATACCCACACGGTTACTTGCTGCCGAAACGTAGTCCATAAATTGTTTGTCTGAGCTTTCAGTGTCTGGAGCAATTTTGGCGACGTCTACTTCACCTACCTGATTTGAAACTTGTTCAGGAATTAACTTCTCCACTTGTTTAAAGAGGCTACGACTAAACCCGGAAGTGTAGAGAGCAAGTAAACTGGTTGGTTTCTCCCATTGGCTCTCAGCCCATTGGCGGTCTTCTTCTTGCATCACTAGAGTAAATGACTCAACGGCTTGCTTGTGCAGTTGATACAAACTGTACTGCGTGTCTTCGCTGTACAGGTCGAAGGTTCTCTCGAGATGATGAGGTGTCAAAGATTCCATTACACCAATAAAGTCGCTTTTTACCGAGACAACTTCGGCAAGCATGGTTTCTTTTTGCTCTGACAGCTCTTGCATTTCGCTCAGCATTTGCTTCCAGTTGAGCTGCTTGCGCCAGCGTTCAGTCGCTATCCATTGTTCGTATTTACCAAATCGGCTCGCAGAAATTCGATATTTGTCCTGTATTGCTTTGGCAATGTCGCTTTGGGTATGTTGGTGTGATTCAATCGCTCCGGCGGAAAATTTAGCAGGATAGCCTGATTGAACTGAGCTTTTATTCTGCTCTGCCAAATCAAGTTGGTTAGAGGAGTCATAATACTCAGCCATGTCGGTATAAAACGACAGCTCTTCGCCGTTACGCTTAACGCTAGCTGGCATGTCGATCTCGTCACTTGCCCCGAACATGCACAGTTGCATGGCGGTCTGCATCAAGTTCCACTGGTTTGAAAACTGGTCAGTGAAAAGACGATATGGGCTTGCTGCGCCAACAAAATGCAGCGACATATCTTGAATGTCTGCGGCGTAATCTTTTATCGCGACGAAGTAGCCCGACTCTTCTTCTGGAATCGCAGAGGTTAAGTCACTCTCGGCTGCGACAGGTTTAAAGACGGAACCATCTTCATCAGCTTTGGTCGCGATGCCAGAATCTGCAAAGCGCCCATCATCGACGGCAGAAGAATCAATATCAGCCACTTGAGTTAACTTATCGATTGGTGCAATGTTGTGTTGATTCTCGTTTGCGGATAACACAACAGTCTGCATGCGATCGATATGATTACTCGGATTGTTAAGGACGCGCATGAACATGTTCCATGTCCAACGGTGTTCAGAGTAACAAATCGACAGCACGCTCCCATCTTCGTAAGTAAGGAAAGGTTTTGCACCTTCTGGTGTCCCACGCTGTTCGGATTCTGGGCTTTCCGACTCTCCCAACTTGTAGAGCGTGAATTGCGTTCCTTTGATTTCATATTCGTCTAGGCTTTTGTTGATTGCATCATAGACATACAACCAACCATCGCGAAGCTGACGCAGGGTGTAGCCAACGGTATTGAGTTTGGCTGGGCCTTGGCCTTTCCATTCGTCAGGCAAACCAAAAGGTTGTGTTTCTTCTGTTTCTAGCTGATCGATGGCGTAGCGAACAGGGATAAAATGTGCCGGTAAAGCCTCTGTTGGTTCTTTCTCGGTTTTTAAATTGAGAGGTTCTGGTTCAGACGGCGGTGGCGGATCGATTTTTTTTGTTTCTCCCTCCCAAAACATACTGCGCTCTGGAGGCGAGCCAGCCATATCATCGGATGCGGTGGTTGGAACGGTATTCAGAGATTTCAACGTGCCATCGCTTTCAAATGCCTGAACAGCTTCTTCGTGGGTATAGCTGTTGTCGTGCCAAAACATCGAAGTTTTCGGGGGAAGTGGATTACTCATCGTCAGCCTATGTTTAAGAGTTTTACTCCATTAGGCAAATATCGCACCAAAATAAAACAATTAAAAATCAGTGGGTTATTCCTTGCGTGATTCTGCTTTTACCAAAAAGTTGTTTGTTTTTCCAATAAGTTGGTTGGCGTATACCATTTTTTGTATCGGTAGGGCTTAAGGGTGACTTAGAGCCTAATTGTAAGTTGTGATAGGGACTATTGAGAGCTGTATACAAAAAAAGGCTCCAGAGTTAACTCTGGAGCCCTTTTTAGTATTCAAGTTCTATTGTATTAACGGCGTTTTGGCTTGCGTTGACCTGCCGTTCTGCCTTGTCCTTGAGGACGACCTTGGCCTTGTGAGCCCGCACCGTTGGAGCGGTTTTGGTTGCCACGACCTTGGCCGTTTTGTCCGCCTTGCGCTTTACCTGAACCGTTGCGGTTGCCAGATGGTTTGCCATCACGCGAGCCACCTTCAGAACGTTTGTTCAAGTGACCACCAAAGCCTGGTTGGTTCTTGGTGTGTTTGGTCGCAAAACGGTTTGCACCGTGACGACCAGACTTACGACGTTGTGCTGGTGTTTGCGCATCAATGTCTTCTGCCGGAACCAGACAGTTTGGTTTATCACCAATCAGGTGCTTCTTGCCCATGTTGATTAGCGCTTCGCGGATCATTGGCCAGTTTGCTGGATCGTGGTAGCGAAGTAGGGCTTTGTGTAGGCGACGCTGACGTTCACCTTTCGCCACTGGCACATCTTCACGTTGTTTGTACTTCACGCGTTTCAGAGGGTTCGTCTCTGAGTAGTACATCGACGTTGCGTTACACATTGGCGATGGGTAGAAGTTTTGTACTTGGTCACACTCGAAGTTGTTCTTCTTCAGCCATAGCGCCAAGTTCAGCATGTCTTCGTCTTCTGTACCTGGGTGTGCTGAGATGAAGTAAGGGATCAGGTATTGTTTCTTACCTGCTTCCGCGCTGTACTTCTCAAACATCTCTTTAAAGCGGTCGTAAGTGCCCATGCCCGGCTTCATCATCAGATCCAGCGGGCCTTTCTCGGTATGCTCAGGTGCAATCTTCAGGTAACCGCCGACGTGGTGAGTTACAAGCTCTTTTACGTACTCTGGTGATTCAATTGCAAGATCGTAACGTACGCCAGATGCGATCATGACCTTCTTAACACCTTTTACTTTGCGTGCTGCGCGGTAAAGATCGATGGTGTGTTTGTGGTCGGTATTCAGTTTGTTACAGATACCTGGGAACACACAAGAAGGGCGACGACAGTTTGCTTCCGCTTTTGGATCGCTACAGCCAAGACGGTACATGTTTGCTGTAGGACCACCCAAGTCAGAAATCGTACCGGTAAAGCCTGGAACCTTGTCACGGATCTCTTCTAACTCGTTGATGATGGAATCTTGAGAGCGGTTTTGAATGATGCGACCTTCGTGCTCGGTAATCGAACAGAAAGAACAGCCACCAAAACAGCCACGCATGATGTTAACCGAGGTTTTGATCATGTCGTAAGCAGGAATTTTTGCTTTGCCATACATAGGGTGAGGAACACGCGCATAAGGCAAGCCAAATACAAAGTCCATCTCTTCTGTCGTCAACGGGATTGGCGCTTGGTTTACCCAAAGTTCGCGGTCACCATGACGTTGCAATAGGGCACGACCAGAGTACGGGTTGGTCTCTAGGTGCATAACACGACTTGCGTGCGCATACAGAATACGGTCGTTGTTTAGTTTTTCGAAGGCAGGTAAGCGCACCGCGGTGTTCGCAGCATCATGACGTGATGGGCGAATCGTAATTGGCTTCGCTTCTGGTTCTTCTTTTTTGGTGTCGCACTGAGTTTCTACTTCGTATGGGTTCTTAGGCACGAACGCTTCTTTACGAGGTTTCTCAATACGAGAGGAATCGATAACCGTGTAACCTTCTGGTTCTGCAGGTAAGTTAACCGCAGTACCACGGATATTGGTCATATTGTTGATGTCTTCGCCATCGGCTAAACGGTGCGCTACTTCAACAAGAGCACGCTCGGCGTTACCAAATAAAAGGATGTCAGCTTTTGCATCGAACAGAACAGAGCGGCGCACTTTATCTGACCAGTAGTCATAGTGAGCCACACGACGCAAACTCGCTTCAATACCGCCAAGAACAATAGGTGTGCCTTTGTAAGCTTCACGACAACGTTGTGAGTACACCAACGTTGCACGATCTGGACGTTTACCACCTTCGTTATTAGGTGTGTAAGCGTCATCGTGACGAAGCTTTTTGTCAGCAGTGTAGCGGTTGATCATGGAGTCCATGTTGCCCGCTGTGATCCCGAAGAACAGGTTTGGCTTACCCAGTTGCATGAAAGCATCTTTGTTTTGCCATTCTGGTTGAGCAATGATACCGACACGGAAACCTTGAGATTCCAATAGACGGCCAATGATCGCCATACCAAAGCTCGGGTGGTCTACATACGCGTCACCCGTGACAATGATAATGTCACAACTATCCCATCCTAGGGCGTCCATTTCTTTGCGACTGGTCGGCAAGAAGGGTGCCGTACCAAAACACTCAGCCCAGTATTTTTTGTACTCATGAATAGGAGTAATGTCGTTGGTCATATTTTGCTCTCTGTTCCAGGGAGCGCGAATTATAGCGATTTGATAATCAGGTATCTATACCCAAGTTCCCTTATCAAGCTTAGTTCAGTAAGTTTTATTGCTAGATGAAAATAACTCGCAATTAGGCTGGTGGTTTTTACTACGTTATGTCCTTCAAAGCCTTATGGTTATTGGCTTTGCAGACGATGAAAATTTATTGTTGAGCAACAGTGTGCTTATCAAAAACTCTTTCTATAATTTAATTAAGTGCATGCTAATGCACACGTCGTTTTGACTTTGAATATTGACCGACCGTATCGACGTTCCAAATGGTGTTTGACCACTTTGCAATCATAAAACTACAGCAAAATCAGGCGACACCGTGGGTAGCCAATATTCGTAGTCATGGCTGATACAAACAGGGGGCTAGGTTATGAGTGAATTAGTGTCTATTGCACAAGGAGAAGTGCAGCCCGCATCCGGTCATTCTCAAGTTATCGATTGGTCTTACGATATCCAGACCCGAGAATTTGAATGTGACCAAAAGGGCATGATGTCCGCATTTGGTTTAAAGAAACCGATTAGCGGGTTGGATGAATTGCTGGAGCATATGTTGTTAGGGCAACAAGACGCTGCAAGAGAAAAAATTGCTCAGATAGAGCGTCATGGAGGACATGGCAACTTGTCTTGTTGCTTAATGCCAAACGAAGCCATGCTCGTTCACGTCGATATGAGCTTTGAGCGCCTGAATGATCACATTGTTCAAGGTATCGTCATTCCTCAATTGACGATCACTGGCAGTGAGGAATTGGCGAAAATCCTCGAAACCATTTTTGACTTGCCCAATGTGGGGATATTGATTGCTGACCAAGATACTCGAATTCTGGGTTGTAATCGGGCTTTTGAACAACAGATGGGGTACGAAAATCGCGATATCATCGGTTTGAAAACCAACATTTTTAGCTCGGACCATCATAGCCAAACTTTCTACGACGACATGTGGGAGCAGATTGACCAAGAAGGTTACTGGAGCGGTAACTTATTAAGTCGCACTTCAAACGGAAGTAACCAAGCCCAACATTTGTGTATCTACCGTCTTAATTTTACCTCTGGTCGAACACTGTTCCTTGGCTTTTCGACGGATATCTCTGCCTCTTTGTTGTGGATGAAAAAAGCGGGAGAACAAGCTCAACAATGGTCTGCCTTTCTTCCCCCTCGTGACGAATTCGAATCTCAGCTTGCCAATCTAGCACGAGAAAATGGCAACAAAGATTTGAACATCGTCATGACGTTACGCCCTAATTTCTCGCGTAAAAACTTGCTTGAGCAACAGCTCGGTTTAGCGGATTTCATGATGCGTAGTCGACACGCGAGCATAGCAGGTCAATTATCCAAAGATGTATTTGTCGTTTGTTTGCAGACGCCGCGCTGTCAGTGGCTTAGTCCTTTGAGGCTGATTCAGATTGCGTTAAGAGGCTTTTTTGTTGAACTGAGAAGTGAGCTGGGTTCGAGCATGCATGATGTGATTGTAGAAGGTCAAACAGGGGTATCAGTACTGGGTTACGATACCAATAATCCAAGACAAGCTTTGGTGCATGCCGCGCAAGCGATGGTCTCTGCACCGACAGGCGACCAAAGTTACTTTAGTTTTTACAACAGTGACTTGCATGTTGAACTGGTCAAGCGTCATCATCTGGAAGCGTTTTTGAGAACCCAAATTGAGAGCCAATTGGTGGATGTGTACTTTCAACCGATTATTGAAACTCGCACTGGAAAAATCGTGAAGTTTGAGGCGTTAGCTCGTTTCTACCATCAGAACAAAACCTACGACACACAAGAGATGATTTCAGTGGTGGAAGACCTAGAGTTGATCGCGGCGCTGGACGACGTAGTGTGCAGAACCGCGCTGAAGCAATTGCCTCATATTCAAAAAGTCTATGGTGAGGAGGTTGGCTTAACGCTTAACCGTTCGTTAAATACCAAGTTAGATTCCCTCCAAGTTCTGCAAAGTTCTTTAGACTTAATCGCAGAGAGTGGGGTAGACCCAAGCCGTATTACCATTGAACTAACTGAAACCGCATATTTCGAACAAGACCAAGAGCACACTGTCGCGTTGGAAGAATTACGTGGGCAGGGCATTAAGATCGCGATTGATGATTTTGGTACGGGATATTCTTCGTTTTCCTATCTCGAAAAAGGCCAGTTTGATCTACTCAAGATCGACCGCAAGTTCGTCAAGAACATCGAAGAGGGCAGCACAAAATACAGCATTGTTAAGATGATCACTGAGCTCGCCCATAAGCTGAATGTCAAAGTGGTTGCGGAAGGGGTTGAGTCAGAAGAGGAACTAAAAGTACTCGCTGGTGTTGGCGTCGATTACATGCAAGGGTTCTTGTTTTCTCAAGCTATTCCTGTGGTTCTATTGGACAAACCGCAATGTCACAAGAAGCGATTTAACGGGGTGGCGATCAAGTCAACACGCGATGAATCTTTACTTTCACTGAGTCATCGTGATGTAAGACGTTTAGACCCTGGAGATCCATTATCATTGGCGGTTGAGTACATGAATCTAAGCCCAGACGCGCCTTTAGTCGTGATCAATGAAAAGTGCTGTGTTGGTCTGATTACTAAAGAACAAGTCAATTTGCATTTAACACCTGCGATGGGGACGGATCTGGAATCGGAAAGAGAGAACCGTATCTGGAAACGTCCGGTTAACCAAGTGATGAATACGGAGTTTGAAATAGTGGATGCAAACCTGCCGGTCTCTACCGTCCAAGAGCTAGTCAGAGCGGGAGCGGCTTTTCCATGGATACTTTGTGATTCACAAAATCAGTACCGTGGTTTGTTAACCCAAAAAGACGTGTTAGGTTATTTGGTAAGCAGCTAAGTTGAGAAAGATAAGTGAGCGACTTAGCTTTGGATAAATGAGCGGCTTCAGTTGAAGCCGCTATGAGTTTTGTTTTTATTGACTACAGACGATGACAGAGCCTTTATCAGTTTCGTATATTTTGGATCTCAGATAACCGGATGGAACGCTAACAGCAATAGGTTCTCCAGTTTTGCTATCTAATCCTACTTGTGACCCAAACTTTAGGTATTTATTTTGAAATTCAATCATAGCTGTTGTTTTAAATGGCTCTAACGTTCCCAATGTAAGACCTTTTTTCTGACAAAAATCCTCGGCTTCCAATGGCGTATAGTTCTCATAATCAGAAATGAATGTACCCTCTTCATTTTTTAAATGTTTTTTTGTTATGTAAATTCGCTGATTATTTTCATTTTTAAAACCGCTGTCTCCTGAGTAATGAACAACTAAGTTTGATTGTTGTTGCAAGTCTTTCTCGCTTCCTCCAATAAAGACAATAGATGCAGGTATGTTATTTATCTTAGGCTCTTCCGGCTTATCAAAAATAAAAACAAGTTTGGACGCTACTTGACCTGAGTTTGCTGTGTTGAGTGTTTGAGGTATGAACCCGATGATGTTGCTGAATATGTAAGTGCCATCGTAAGCCACATTTTCATCGTGAGATAACTCGATAACATCATCTCCTGTGATAAGAAGACTTTGTTTAAGTGACGGCAATGAGGTTGTTAAAAGCATAAATCGATCAATCGTTCTTTCATCGAATTCAGTTGCATTCTTATCCAACAAAGAAATTTCAAGCTTAAATTGGTCGCCAAAATCCAGAAGAGAGTAGTTAACTGCTAAAGTAGCCGTCGACTTTTCAACTTCAGTATCGTCATAAAAATTTGCCCAGTGCTGTTTAACAAAAGTCCCGCTTTCTGCTGGGTAACCATATGTCATGCCTCCTGAGTGGCCAAAACCATGATTATGCATTTTTTCATGCAAGAAGGTGGTCTTTGGAGAGGTTTCTCCTTCATTAAACAGCCTATAATCGCGAATACTTAGCCACCCGTCGCCAATAGTTGCTTCTCCATTTAGTTGCCTAGTTAGCATGGTATAACTTGCGCTTGGTTTGTTGGCGATTAAGCTAACGTGTTTTACAGTATTCGATGATGAATCACTCCCTTTGAACTTTGAAAATTCATCAGAGCTACTATCATCTGAGCTTTTTACTAAAGCCGGCTCATAGTTACACCAGTGATCTTCATGACTGTGAACAAGCTTAGGCGTATTCATATATTCTTCAATAAAGCTAACAAACTTCAGATTATAGTCGTAGTTATTCATTAGGTTTTTAAAGCCACGAAGTTCCTTCTCATATTGCGCTACATTTGCTTCATTCGGCGCAGCATATTTATCATCACTAGGCTTTATATCGGTGTAAGCACGGATATGAGATTTAAACAGAGGCTGTTCTTCTACAAACTGTGCTGACATTACTTCTTCTATAAACCATGTTGGTACACGGAAATTCGCCTTTTGAAAAGGAGCCAAAAAAACATCTAATCGGAAGTATGTATCATTCAGTCTAATCAATGGTTTGTTGATATATCTAGGAGTGGAGTTCAATATATCAAAGTTACGTAATTCATTTTGTCTGATCTTGATATCATCAATGTCGTAACCATCAAACGTAGAGCGTGATAAAGCAGTGATGTCATGCTCGTTGATTTCAAGCACATAGTCTTGTTTTACAGTAAACAATTTTGCCGCTTCGATCGGAGCTGGCAATGAGTGTACTTTCGCTATGGCGGTAACCTCACCCTCGGAAATGCCATGAATAGAGATACTCTGCTCCGAGGTAGACAAAGTAGCAATGTTCTCGTCTGTTGTAGTCCATTCAACCTCAGAACTTGAAGATATATCTTTTTCTGAGTTATCAGAAAAAACAGCATTTAGTTTCAATTGAACTGGTTCGCCGATGACGACTTCATCTGTAGTTGAGCTAATTGATAGCTGAGTTATTACGGCTTCAGAAACCACCAAGTTTTTACTTGCTGTAAGTTGATTATTATCGAATATCCCCGAAGCTTCCATAACCACTGATCCAATTTGATGAGCAACAATGATGCCCATTCCCTGAGAGTCTATAGTGATTTCGGCTAACGTTGGGTTATTAACGCTAAGATGTAAATCAGGGGATGTGGTTACGTCTTTTTCTGTGTTATCTGAAAGTAATGCGTGAACCTTTAATGGACGAGTCAAGCCAACAGGAAGAGCGCTTTCATCCACCTTAATCTCCAGTTCAAGGGCGACAGCTTCATCAATTGTTAATGTCGTTTTTGCCTCGAACTCCTTCGCAAGGATACCTGAAATTACGATTTCTCCTGGCTTTGTCGTAGATAGCAAGCCGCCTTCGATAGTGGCAATTGATGAATCGTTGACTGTCCAAGTAAAGTCAGAATTATGGGTGACTTCAAGTTCCGAATTGTCAGAGAAAATCGCCCAAGCCTGATAAGCATGGCTCAATCCTGCGGGTAGGCTTTCCGGGTTAGCTGATAGATAGACCTCTGTCACGATAGGTTCATCAATAGTCAGCGATGTCGTTGCTTTGAACTGGTTGGAAAGCACCCCTGAAATAATAACGTTACCTGTTTTCATAGCTGTCAGAGCACCACGCTCAATTGTTGCTATCGATGTATCACTGACCGACCAAATTAAGTCAGGATCATTTGTCACTTCAAGCTCTGAGTTGTCGGAAAAAATTGCCCAAGCTTTATACTCGTGACTTAATCCCACAGGCAGACTCTCAGGGTTAGCTGATAAATATATTTCTCTCACAATGGGTTCATCAATAGTCAGAGAAGTTGCTGTTTTGAATTGATTGGAAAGCTCACCGGAGATCAGTAGCTTACCTGGGTTGGTCGTTGTTAAAAGGCCATGTTCGATAGTTGCAATTGATGAATCACTAACAGACCATAAAAAATCAGGGTTATTGGTTACCTCAATTTCTGAACTATCTGAGAGAACTGCCCAAGCCTTATAAGCATGAGTTAACCCAGCAGGTAGGCTTTTAGGGGATTCAGATAGATAGATTTCCGTCACGATAGGTTCATCAATAGTTATGGAGGTTGTTGCTTTATAGACCTTCGACATTGAACCAGAGACAATCACTTTACCAGGCTTAAGGCCAGTGACGATACCTTTATGATCTGATTGGCTTACAGATGCTATTTGAGCGTCGCTAATAGACCAAATGAACTCAGGATGATCTGTGACTTCCACTACGGAGTTGTCTGAAAGCCTAGCCCAAGCGTGAAGTTGGCCAGTAAGGCCTGCTGGGATGCTAGACTTCTCTGAAGTGATATAAACACCGCTAATTATTGGTTCTGAAACAGTCAAGTCTGCCGTTGCTTGTAAATTTGAATCTTTTAATTTAGCACTGATAGTGCTTTGACCAGAGAGGGTGCCTACCAAAATGTACGCTGCTTCAGTTTGTTCGGCAGTCACTACGCGAGGATTTGAATTAGACCAAGTTAAGCGTGGATCATTTGTTAAGTCGATAACTGACTTATCAGATAGTGTTGCCGCTACAGTCGCTGTCGTACTAAGACCTGCTGGAATCACGTTGTCTTGTAGAGACATTTCAAGCTGAGTGATGATCGGTGGCGTTATCGTAAGATTTTCACTGGTTGTCAACTCCAAATCAACCCAAGATGCAGTAACGGTAATTGAGCCGGGCGTTAGGCCCTTAACTAAACCTTTGCTATCGCTATTATTGACAGAAGCAATGTCAGTGTTACTTAGCGACCAAGACAAGTTTGGATCATTTGTCACGTCAAGGACGGTATTGTCAGAAAATGTCGCCCATGCTTCAAATTGATGGGTAAGCCCAACGGGTAGTTCTTCAGTGCCTGAAGAGATGTCAAGCTTCTGGATCACAGCTTTAGTTATATTGAAAGTAGCACTCGTTTTTAGCTGAGAGTTTTTCAACATACAAGAAAGGGTTGTTTTCCCTGGGCTTATACCAGTAATAAAGCTTTTATTTTGTTCCTGAGTGAATGAAGCTATTTGTTTATTGTCCAGAGAGCACTGAAGATTTGAGTCTTGAGTGAGTTCGGTTGTTGAGCCATCAGAGTAGGCGGCGAAAACCTGAAACTCATGCGTAATACCGACCGGAAAATCTGCATCATCAAGGTTTTTAATGTACAAATAGTTCATAGATGCAGCGTCGACATCAATACTAATACTATGTGTATATTTAATGTTCCCTCTTTCAACAGAGGCTGAAATAACAACCTTACCTTCGGAGGCTCCGCTTAACTTGCCTTCTTCATTTATTGTTGCGATATTATTGTCGGAACTTTCCCAATAAATAGTATCCTCCTTGGTAAAGTGATCTTTACCCTCAGCATCGAGGAGCTGAATATCAAGCATTTGGGATTCACCAACAGGAAGTACATCCTTTTCTGCGGTTATAACCAGATCGAGTTGAGTTGAGCTATCCTTATCTGAAGGAGAGGCAGGATCGTTAGCAACATACTCACACCCTGATATTGAAAGGATTAACATTACTAACCCTAAGAAGGAGAAATGTTTCATTTACGGTATGCCTTACTTTATTTAACACTCGAAAATTCTACCCTCCTCACCCTCATATATCTTGGCATTCAAATTTAAGTTCTCTGATAACCTGCCTATCTTGTTGTATTGCTTAGTTTCTGTTCTAGTTTCACTGTGTGCTAGTCTGCTACTAGGCGATTTGCTATTATCGCCACCCCAAAATGACTTTTGAGTTTGCATTCAACATGATTCAACAACTGCTGTTAACTTTTCCTCCAATGCTGTTTGGCGCGCAAGCGCTGTTGACTTTGCTTTTGATTAAAGGCGATATCTGTCCGGGTCAACGTGGTCGTCTGCATAAGATGTTGCCATCAATTGGTATTCTTTGGTTGGCAGTGGCTTCGCTACGTATTGAAGCGTTTATGGTCGTGTTCGCGATCTTCTATTTCTACTCTCAAGTTCAAACTAAAAAGACTCGTGAAAAAGGTCCGCTATGGGCGCTGCACCTCGCTAACGGTTTGGCGTTTGCTTATGTGAGCATTCAAGTGTTCGAGCAACCGCACTGGGCTGCTTCAGCTTCGATGGCGCTGATGATCTTCTTCTTAGGTGCGGCATTTGCTCAACTGCTTCTGGTTATCGCACGCAGCCGCCTGCAAGCTTTCCACCGTATTTTGCCTGTGACTGGCGTGGTTTCTGGTATGTTGCTGGTCGTAATGACCTTGTTCTCGGCGTATCAATTGGATGAAGCGACGCTAAACTCAGTGACGCAACACATCTTGGCGTCATTGGCGATGCTGATTATGGCCATTGTCGTTTGGTGCTGGCATATCTTTACTCACAAGGCGCCGAATAAAGTTCAATTGGCGGCGGCGCTATTACTGGCTCTTGCTTCAATGACCAGCCTTCAAGGTCTATTTTTGCTTGGCGCATAAGCCTAAGTGACCTTACATCCTCTCAGAATTCTGCTTAATGAGCTCGGGATTTAGACCGAGCTCACTTTCAAATCATCCGATTAAGTCTACGCTTTAGATATAGCCTCTATTCGTTTAGAGTGCGCCAAGACGCATGTGCTCAACAGAATTGAGGTCGAATACCTTGTCTTAGAGGAGTGTCGCTATGGACTTAAGCAATGTTAGTAACTGGGACAGCATTATTTTGCTGGGTATCGTTAATGAAAAGCTGCGCTTAGAGTGCGACAGCTTTGAAGAGCTCGTTTGCATGTACGAAATGGATGTGGAATCGCTAGTGGGCAAGCTTGATATGCTTGGCTATCAATACGACCCACTCACTAATCAATTCAAATCTTACGAACGTTAAATTCGTCTCGCTTTCCGAATTTTTAAGCCATCTTGATACCGTCAAGGTGGCTTTTGCATTGTTGGCGCGCGGTTGCAAAGAAGGCTTGTAAATAACGCTTATCTTTTTCTGAGTTTCGTGTCGCAGCAAACAAGCGGCGCCATAATCCATCACCAAACGGTTTACTGGTGATGAGTCCTTGACGCGAAAACTCCGAAATAGCCCAGTTAGGCAACGCCGCGACGCCCAATCCTGCTGACACCATTTGTACGAGCATTAGCGTGTTATCTGCTTGCTTCCATTTCGCTGGCTCTATACCTGCCGGCTGTAAGAAGTGTTTCACTACATCCAATCTTTGTTTCTGAACTGGATACGAAAGCATGGTTTGATCGGCAAGATCTTCGGGTTCAATGATCTCTTTATTGGCAAGGGGATGGCTGGTGGACGTGATCAAGCGCATTTCGAAATCGAACAGCGGTTCATAGTGCACTTCAGAGCGTGGCTGAATGTCGGAAGTGATCACTAAATCAAGTTCTCCGGCGAGTAATGCAGGTAGAGGCTCAAAGCCAAAACCGGACGAGAAGTCGAGCGTGACGCTCGGCCAAGTGATCTGATACTCCTTAAGCGCAGGCATTAACCACTGAAAGCAAGAGTGACATTCGATTGCCATGTGCAAGCGGCCATTCACATCTTCTTTAAGACTCGCGAGCTCGTTCTCGGCTCTGGCAAGCTTTGGCAAAACGTCATCGGCCAGTCGAAGCAAGATTTCACCTTCAGATGTAAATTTCACTGGGCGAGTTTTACGCAAGAATAGCTGACCGCCAATACGAGACTCGAGATCTTTGATTTGGTGAGAAAGGGCTGATTGCGTCAGATGCAAAGCTGTCGCTGTCGCTGTGAGTGACCCTGTATCTCGTAACGAGGTGAGGGTACGTAAGTGTTTCAACTCTATCATGAATCCCATTCATCCTTATGTATCTGCCATGAGCTTTATTAACTTACCGATAAAAAATGGATATGTAAACGTCTAGACGTCCATTTGTTTTGATTGAGTGCGAGTGAGATCCCTCACTATGAATTTATTTAATAAACAAGTTGAATAATTGGATGTTGTTCAATTCGCTTGTCAGAGAGATAGTTTTAGCCATCCAGACATCTTGGTGAGTTTCATACTCGATGCTCTGACTCAAACATCAGACACTGAATAAGGAATACGGACATGGCGACGACAACGCATATTCTTGGCTACCCACGCATTGGTGAAAAACGCGAACTCAAATTTGCTCAGGAGAAATACTGGCGAGGAGAAATAGATCAAAACGAACTCAAACAAGTTGGTGCTGCATTACGTGAGAAGAACTGGAACACGCAAACGGAAGCGGGTTTAACCTTCGCTACTGCTGGTGACTTTGCTTGGTACGATCATGTGCTTACGACCACTTTGTTGCTTGGGCATGTACCAAAGCGTCACGCCAATGGGTTTCCAGATCTAGACACGCTATTCAAAGTCGGCCGTGGGCAGTCTCAAGCTGGCTGTGATTGCAAAGGAGCGGCTGCCTCTGATATGACGAAGTGGTTCAATACGAATTATCACTACATTGTTCCTGAATTCAGTAAGGACGACTCATTTGAAGTCAGTTGGCCGCAATTGTTTGAGGAAGTGAACGATGCGATTAAAGCAGGACATAAAGTGAAGCCAGTTCTGCTTGGGCCATTAAGTTACCTGTATTTGGGCAAAGAAGTGGAAGAGGGCTTTGACCGCCTAACGCTATTGCCGAGAATTTTGACTGCGTATCAAGCCATTCTCTCTAAGCTGGCAAGTTTGGGTGTCGAGTGGGTGCAGATTGATGAACCTATTCTTTCACTTGAACTTGAAGACAAATGGGCTGACGCATTCAAGCTCGGATATCAGGTGATTCGCAGTGATGTGAAAGTTTTACTGACGACCTATTTTGATTCTGTTAATGATACGCTGAATAAGATTATTGAGCTGCCAGTGGATGGCCTGCATGTTGATTTGTCTGCATCACCAGAGCAACTGGATGAAGTTGTCGCTAAGTTGCCAGAGGATTGGATATTGTCTGCGGGTGTGGTGAATGGACGTAATGTGTGGCGTACTGACTTAAGCAAACAGTTGGAACGTTTACAGCCCGTTAAAGATAAAATTGGCGACCGATTATGGGTTGCGAGCTCTTGCTCACTGCTACACAGCCCAGTCGACCTCGATCTCGAACCTTCTTTGAGTGAGGAAGTGAAAAGTTGGTTTGCTTTTGCGAAGCAAAAAGTGACGGAAGTGGTGCTACTTGGGCGTGCGCTAGATGGTGACCCAAACGCCATTCTCGCTTGCGATACTTACAGCCAGCCAATTAAGGATCGTAAAACGGCCACTCATGTGAACAAACCTCAGGTACAGGCACGTTTGAATAGCATTACCGCGTCACTCGGTGAGCGCAGTGCACCGTATGTTGAGCGTGCTGCCCACCAAGCTGAAGTGCTTAATTTGCCACTACTTCCGACGACGACCATTGGCTCCTTCCCTCAAACAGGAGAAATCCGTGTTCAGCGCAGCGCGTATCGCACTGGTAAGCTTTCAGAAGCTGAGTATCGCCAAGCGTTAAAAGGTCATATTGCTGATGCGGTAAAACGCCAAGAAGCGCTCGACCTCGATGTTTTGGTGCATGGCGAAGCAGAGCGTAACGATATGGTGGAATACTTTGCCGAAAACTTGGCTGGCTTCCAAACCACAAAGTTTGGCTGGGTACAAAGCTACGGCTCTCGTTGTGTGAAACCAGCGATTGTTGTGGCAGATATTGAACGCGAAAAGCCGATCACGATTGAATGGTCTACCTACGCGCAGTCATTAACCAGCAAGCAGATGAAAGGCATGCTCACAGGTCCGGTGACGATACTATGTTGGACATTCCCGCGAGAAGATATCACCCGTAAGGAAATTGCAGACCAACTAGCGCTTGTTTTACGTGATGAAGTGTCCGACCTACAAGACGCAGGCATCAATATTATCCAGATTGATGAACCTGCAATACGTGAAGGTCTACCTTTGAAGAAGCGCGACCACAAAGCGTATCTGCAATGGGCAGTTGATGCGTTTAAGATCTCTGCGGCAAGTGCGAAACCGGAAACGCAAATTCACACCCACATGTGTTATAGCGAGTTCAATGAGATTATTGATTCGGTAGCAGCGTTGGATGCGGACGTCATTACCATTGAGACATCTCGCTCGAACATGGAATTACTCAAAGCGTTTGAAGAGTTTAATTATCCAAACGAAATCGGCCCTGGCGTTTACGACATTCACTCGCCGAACATTCCAACACAAGAGTGGATTGAAGGTTTGTTGAAGAAGGCAGCAGAGAAGGTGCCAGTGCAGCGCTTATGGGTGAATCCAGACTGTGGTTTGAAGACGAGAAACTGGGCAGAGACAGAGGCGGCATTAGCAAATCTGGTCTCAGCTGCGAAAAAGTTACGCACTGAGCTCGCTTAATTATTACTAGCGAATGAAAATAAAAAAGCGAGGACATTGAGCCTCGCTTTTTTCTATCTGATTTTTACTCATTCTAGTGAACGAACAAGCACATTACTGTGGCTGTTGAGTCGCAGTACAAGTTTGTTCTGATACTAGCTCATCTGCCATTAATTGGCCACGAGAGTTACGGATCTTAATGCGGTACATCAAGCCCATATCGATTTGCTCACGAACTGAAGGCGTGTTGCAGTAGGTGTAGATGCTGGTATTCAAAACTTGGTTCAACGGCTTAGCACCCAGTGCATCGTCGTTGTAGATCATCATCATCTCAACCACATTCTTATTGGATGAGATGCGTAAAATCTTGAGGGGACCGTATTCAAGCGGTAAGCCCGCAGAAAGAACACCCGCACGGTTTGAGGCCATCAATTCGAGCTGGTGCTGTTTATCATCGTTCGATGAACAGCCAGCTAAGGCACCAAATGCTAGGAATAGACACAGTAATTTTTTCATAACTTAAAACACTTTCTTGAACGGTTTTACGATGACATTTTCGTAAACACCCGCCGCGATATAAGGATCGGCATCAGCCCATGCTTGAGCATCTTCCAAAGAAGCAAACTCTGCTATAACGGTTGAGCCCGTAAAGCCCGCTTCACCTGGATTATCAGAATCGGTCGCTGGCATTGGACCCGCTGTGAGTAGTCGACCTTCGTCTTGAAGCTGTTGTAAGCGCTCAAGGTGTTGCGGTCTAACACTCATACGTTTTTCCAATGAATTCTCGACGTCCTGAGAAAAGATGACGTACCACATAGCATATTTCCTTAATTGGTAGGGTAAAGTCATAATTTAACGCCTTTTTTGTGTCACTCACAAGCGAACATGAAAAATTGTGAGGTTCTTCCTAGCATTTATTGGTTATGGCGTACTTGATTACTTTTGAATTGGGCGTGGTTTACCTTCGCTATCGATCGCTACATAGTTGAATGTTGCGTCACAAACCATGAAACGCTCTTCTACTCCGTCGACTTTGACAGGCTTCACCCAAACTTCTAGGTCTACACTCATCGAAGTTCTGCCGATCTTTGAGCATACACCGTAACAACAGACAACATCGCCTACGCTAACAGGTTTTTTGAATGTGATGCTAGAAACCGAGACAGTAACAACTCGGCCTAAGGAGATCTCTTTAGCCAGAATCGCGCCAGCTAAGTCGAGTTGGGACATGATCCAGCCGCCGAAGATATCGCCATTGGCATTAGTATCTGCGGGCATAGCAAGGGTACGAAGCAATAATTGGCCTTTTGGTGTATGACCTTCTTGATTCATGATGACATCCTACAATCTTTATTGAGCTCAAAAATGGAGCAAATAATGCACCAAAATTTTTGGCGCAAACAACAAAACAGCGACCCCAAGGTCGCTGTGAATAATCAATATGAGCGAATTATAGCAAAACTGAGTTTTTAATCATCAACCGATACATCGGATGAGTTCTCTTTTTGCTCTTTCTGTTCTTTTGGCATGTGTTTATAGATGTAGAAGCCCGTTGCAATCATGTAAGCGAACGTCGCAATCAACAAACCAAACACTTTGAAGTTCACCCAAACATCCAATGGGAGTTCGAACGCAACATAAACGTTCAAGCCAGCGCAGAACGAAAAGAAACCTACCCATGCCCAGTTTATCTTGGTCCAAACCGCATCTGGGAGTGTTATCTCTTTACCTAACATGCCTTTGATTGCTGATTTGCCCATTGCGTGACTGACAGCCAAGCCCACAGCAAATATCACGTAAACAATGGTCACTTTCCATTTGATGAAGTTCTCATCGTGGAGGAAGATCGTCATACCGCCAAAGATAGCCACCATGGCGAAAGTGATGAGCTGCATCTTCTCTACTTTTTTGTACAGTACAAACGTCAACACAATCTGGATGGCAGTCGCGGCAATAAGAGCACCAGTCGCAACGTAAATGTCGTACATCTTATAAAGTGCAAAGAAGACGATGAGTGGAATAAAATCAATGATTTGCTTCATATTGCAGAAAAACCGAGTTGTTGAGTTGAGGACAGTCTAGCGGAATCTCGGGCAATGTGAACACTTGAAGGTGTTTAGATACAAAAATTGCCACGTTTACGCGGCAATTTTCTACCTTGACTAAGCTACGTTTTGGTACTGGGAGACCAATGATTTTACGTCTTCTAAGTAGCCTTCGTGCAATAAATTGTGGACCGTCATTTCAAGCTCTTCTTCAGACATTGTGAAGCAGGTTGATTTGCCTGTCATGATAGACAAATACTGATGGTATTCATCTTCAGTAAAGTGCCCAACTCTGTCTAACAACAGTGCTTTTATACCCTGGTGTATCAGTCCGTAGTAAGTATGTCTCTGCATTAGCATATAGCCTCCTCACAGTACCAATAATTTAATGTATTAATTGGTACTGTAATGTTCCTATTGCTGACGATGTTGCATAACAAGTGCCATGTTTTATATCTTTTCTACTTCTTGTTCTCTTGTATGCTGATTATTGAGCCATCGATCAAGAATATTGTTGAGGGCAGTTATGGTCGTAGGTTTTGAAAGGCGATCATCCATCAACTCGTGAATCAGCTCTAGTTCACGAGCTCCTGACTCTCCTGATAAAGCAATAATAGGGGTGTTTGGAGATAACTCTTTGATTTTTTTGCTTGCTTCAAATCCATTCATGATTGGCATCTGTACATCCATCAATACCAAGTCAATATGATTTGATTTGAATATATTGACGGCAGTTTCACCGTTGTTTGCTTGAATAGTATTGACCTTAAGTTTATCAAGATACATCTGAACCAACGTACGTTGGACTTCTTTATCATCGACGATAAGAATTGTTGGGGCATTAACTTTGACGTTGTTAAACTGAAGCCCGTCACGATTCGTTAGCGCTTTACTCGGTTTAGCTGACAGTGACTGTAGGTTGGTTATCTTCTTGTCGATAGGCTTGATGGCATTTGGTACCACTGGGAAATATAGATAAAACTCAGTGTATTGCCCTAAGACCGATTGACACTCGATTCGGCCTCCAAACGAGCGCATAACACGTTGACAGTAGCCAAGACCAAGTCCGCTACCACCGCTTTTTTGGTGGCTGAAAAAGTCCTCAAATACTCTGTGCAGAATATTTTCGTCAATGCCAGGCCCGGTATCACGAAAGACGAGAGTGTTTTCATACTGGCCAATCTCATATTGAATCTCAATTTGACTCTGAGGGTAAGAATCGAAGTAGTAAATCGCATTTCGCAAAAGATTGAAGATGACAAAGCTAAACAGTGTTTCGTTTAAGTTGGCAATAAAATCATTATTCGCAGATAAGTGAATACGTTGACTTGTTTCAGCACTTTCAAACCCATAGCGCTGTACCGCTTGCTGCACAGCCGCCTGAATGGAGATTTGTGAGCTTGGCTCATGCTCTTGAGCGTTGTCGCTCACTTCTCGCAGAATAATATCAATAAGCTGGCGACCTCTTTGAATTGCGCCTTGTCCTTTTTCTATATCCGCTAAGGTATCTGCTGTTTCTGATTTCTTTTCGATATGTTGTTTTAACTTTTCAAACTGGAGCTGAACTTGCGCTAATGGATTTCGCATTTCATGGGCAATCGAATTCGCCAGGGCGCGACTTTGTCTGATCTTCCTGTCGGCTTCAATGGTTGTCTGGACGCGGTTTAATAGCGTTTGCAGTGCCGAAATTTCTTCGTTGGAGAAGAGTGCATTATCGATTTTGTGAGGAGAGATAAGCAAGTGAGTCACTGACTTTCCTTTTCCAAAAAGCGGTAATACGAGTGCAGTCTTATTCGAGCTCATTTTCTCATGGAGCTGTTTTAGTTCGCGTTCAGTTGAATAGGACTGCTCTAGCCGTTCCACCAACTCGTCAAAAACCAGTGCGGATTTCTTATTAGGCAAGTAGTTTTCATAAACGGTTTCGGTATAACTGCTGGTCACTAGACGAAGCTTCTCACTTGATATATTCAGTAAAAAAGCTAGTTGATGCATTGCATCATCGATTGAATCTTTAAACTCACTTTCTAGAGAAAGAATTTGCTGAACGGGGGTTAGAACTTCCCCATAGATGAGGAAGGACGTATAGCGACTTACCTGTTTGAATACAGATTGCCAAGTTATGCCGATGAATGAACAGATGAAAGCAGCAGTGACCAATTGGTGACTTTCTGATAACGGGATGTATAAGGCAACGAGGGGAATAGAGTACATTGCTGCAGTAAACACCGCGGTGATTACCATGTATGTCAAATACCTAGCGCTGTAAAAACGTGATGTCAGCAATGCATATCCGACAAAGAGCATTTCACTGATGGATAGGGCAGGTGGAAGCCAAGTTAGCGAAAAGTCATTAAGGAAAAAAGTCATTCCAACCTGAATTGTTAGCGTAGAAAGCATAAAGATAACAATCCCGGCAATCATGTAGTTAGAGCGGACTTTGATAAGTCTAAATTTACTTCCTTTAATATAAAACAGGTTTTTTAGCGTAAGGATGATCAACACAAAAACCAAGGTGAAAAACAAGCTAGTTAATGGGCCAAACTGAATTGAAAACTCACTAGGTGCGGCAAAAGCAACATCAATGACGGTAAGTCCTGGTACTAGATTTATTGCTATAGCAACTGTACTAAAGGCTAAGAGCACCAACTTTTGGCTGGACTTTAGTTCTGGTTTTGATACTCCGGCACTAAGTAAACACGAAAACGTATAAGCAAATGCAAATGCCGAGTAAGCAAACAAATTCGACAATACGGCTAAACCAATAGATAGTGTTTTTCCGAGCAATAATGGCAGCTCGGTGTGAAAGTACACATTGGTTAATATCCACAGGCATAGACTGAAAGAGTAGCCGATGTAATAGAGATAATACCCAGATTTAAAATCATAGTGCTTACGAACTAATGAGTTGATGAAGTATCCGATCCATGCCAATACAAAGCCAGCAGTCACGACCAGTGTTATTGCTTTTGGATACGTCATTACGTCAAAGAGATTCAAAATATCCATATCAATTTTGACTCCGCTTTTCTGCTAGGACTTTTGTTTTATAGCTTCGAAAGTCCGTTGTCTCGAAGTCTCTCCGTACATTGGGCAAATACCACATACCTTTATTGATTTGCTCTGTACCGGAACTGAAAAATGCCAAATTTGTGTAGCTTTTCTGCGACATCGATTGATAAAAATAGAGCATGGCCGGATTTTGCGTAATGATGAAAGCCGTGCAGAACTGATTCTCGTCTAGCACTTCAGCTAAACGTTTTTGGCTAAGGTACAAGAAATACAGTCCAAGTGAACGTGGGGCAGAAATTGCCAGTCTTATTATTTCGCAAATGGCATTTTTGTTCAGTGTGTGGTGATGTAATTGATGTTGTAAGGAAGCATCAGAAGTCGTTGCTTCAGAGGTCACTTTTTGTTGAACAAGAAGCTGCCCCAATTCATTAGAGTTTTCAGAATGCCACAAAGGGTTATTGAAGTAATGAGAAAAGAACAACCATTTAGAAAGTGATTTCCCGCACTGAATTCGAGCGCTTGATATAAGATGCCTATGTTCTGAATCGATACTCGGGGCGGTTAATACAAAATGTGTTTCATTTTGGGATAACTCCAAGTCCAACAAAATCTCATACCATTGCTCTTTGCGGACAAGGGTTTGTAAATTGCTCATTAGTATGGCATCAGCAAGTCTCATCGGTTGGCTGCAATATGGTGTGAAAACTAACTCGGTATTGCTGGAGACGTTTACGAGTTCGGATTTGTAATATCCATCGACTCGTGGCATGTAAGCGTAAGTTGGAGCTTGCTCTGGACAGCAATACCCTTGGTAACTCTTGCGAAGCTTATAGATGAGATAATCACACCAAAAATCGAGCCACGATGGGTAGTGTTGGTGAATTGTGCTTTCTAGCGCTTCGAGCTCAATGGCTATACTTCCAAGTGAACTCGAAAGGCATGCTTTCTCATATGCATTGGAGGTGATTATTTTGAGCAAATTACCGCTTTCTAGCGATGGGTCTATTTTTCTTGCATCAGAAATACGTTTTCGACAAACCTCTTCAATTAGGTGTTTGCCTTGAATAGTTTCAAGCCCAATAAATGCTTCAAAAGCTCTTTCTTTTTTGACTCTTGAATCAAGATGAAATTCTAGGCTCGACTCTACTTCAGTCGAGTATTGCGCCATCCTAGCCTCGTTTGACGTTTCAATCAGGTGTTTGCCAAACCACCCTTATCATTATGTTTGTGTCGAATTGATTGAGCATACTGCTAGTTGTGTCTAACGCACATTCTAAAAAGCAGTTGCTTAAGGTCTTGTTCTATATCGACTCTTATGCTGAATATACTAATCGTATTAAAACAGGTTTCATAGTAAGAAGAGGCATAGGGCTAGGACTCTTTTGCCATATTGTGAGAGGAGGCGAAGAATTAAGGCGATAAAAAACCGGGACGAATCCCGGTTTCAATTAAATACAAAATAAAGTAGGTAATTACGCTTCTTGTTTTTGAAGCTCAACTTGTTGTGCTTCTTCTTCCACTAGCGCATCAACGATAACGGCACATGCTGCGTCACCTGTGATGTTTAGTGCGGTACGAATCATATCGAAGATACGGTCAAGAGCGAACAATAGTGGTAGACCTTCAATTGGGATACCTGCCGCTAGAAGTACAGCCACAACAAGGAATGAAGGACCTGGAACACCAGCTTGGCCTACAGCGCCTAGTGTAGAAGTGACGATGATCGCAATGTATGCGCCCATGCCTAGGTCGATGTTGAACAGTTGCGCGAAGAAAATGGCTACTAGGCCGTAGTAAATCGCGTTACCAGACATGTTGATGGTCGCACCAAGAGGCAGAACAAATGATGCTGTTGAGTTGCGAACACCTAGCTCTTTCTCGCACGTATCCATTGTTACTGGCAGTGTCGCCATTGAAGAAGCTGTAGAAAGTGCAACTGCTTGTGGCTTTTTCATTGCTGAAACGAACTTCTTCGCCGATGTCTTAGTGAAGATGTGTACCATCGCTGGGTAAACCACGAAACCGAACACAAGGATTGCAGCTACGTACACAACGAACAGTTTGAATACCACCATTAGGGCACCAAAACCAAACGTACCTACCGCTTCAGCCATGAGACCGAATACGCCAATTGGAGCAATGATCATCACTTTGTTGATCATCCAAACCATCGCGTCAACGATGCAGTTAACACCATTGATGATTGGCTCGCGGCGCGCTTTTTCTTGTTTTGAAATCGCAATACCAAAGAACATACAGAACACTAGGATCTGAAGAATATTTGCTTCATTAAGTGATTGGAAAACGTTGGTTGGGATCATACCAGTGATGGTCGCCCAGAAAGTAGGTAGCTCACCTTTTGAAGCGTATTCAGCCGAGAACATACCTTCGACGCCAGAAACGTCGATGCCCATGCCTGGTTTGAATACTTCACCCATGAACAGCGCCAGTGCTACTGCTAGGGCAGACGTTAGACCGAAGTAACCTAGGGTTACCAAGCCTACTTTTCCTGCAGATTGGCTGTTGCCAAGGCCTGCTGCGCCCGAGATAAGGGCTACCGCAACCAATGGGATCACGAGCATTTTAATCAGGTTGATAAAGATCGCACCAAGTGGCGCGAATACTGTCGCACTTTGACCCATGAAGGCACCAACGGCAGTACCCACGATCATTGCAATGACGACTTGCACGCCAATGTTGTTTAGCAAACTCTTTTGTTTTAACACTTCCATAACCTCTGTGCTAATAATGTGTAAAATCCTAAAATTACCCACCAATATAAAGTTGTTATTTGGATAATTGTTTCGCCTTGCTTTTTACACTTATCATTCACAATTAGCAATACAATTTCTGTACATACTTACCGTCTAATTGGAAATTCATTGATTGTCGATAGTTTTTTAATTGATAGCAAACGATTGCTATCAATTGTGGTGATATTTTGGTTGTCTGGCGTTTGAAAAATAGATGGTAAGAGAGGGAGGTTTTTAGACGGGAATGTTAAAAAAAAGATCGATTCCTGATGGTTAATAAGGAATCGATCTCATATTTATCAAATTAGTGATACGTTATTTTTGTGTTGCAGCTTTCATTGCAGAAACGAATTCACCTAGCTTATCGAGCATGATTTGTGGTTGCTCGACGTTCGCTTCGATAATTTTTACCACGGCAGAACCAGAAATCGCACCAGCGGCACCAGATTCTAGAGCTTGTTTTACTTGTGCAGGCTCTGAAATACCAAAACCAAGCAGCGCTGGTGGTGCATTGAATTGATTCAGTTTATCTAACATGTGGTCAACAGGCATGTTTGCCTTGGTCTCAGCGCCAGTAACACCTGCACGAGATAGTAGGTAAGTGTAGCCGCCACCTAACTCTGATACTTGCTTCAGTGTTTCATCACTTGCCGTTGGTGGTGCGATGAAGATTGGGTGAATACCAAACTTTTCTGCAGCAGCAACAAATTCGGCACTTTCATTAGTTGGTACATCTGCAATCAAAACAGAATCGATGCCTGCTTTTGCACAACGCTCATAGAAGTTTTCGATACCACGTGAGTACACAAGGTTCGCGTACATCAGAAGACCAATAGGTAGCTCTGGGTACTTCGCTCGGATCTTACCAATCTGCTCGAAACAGATATCTGGTGTTGCACCTGAATCTAACGCGCGAATGTTAGCGCCTTGGATGGTTGGGCCATCGGCTAGCGGATCTGAGAATGGAATACCAAGTTCAAGGGCATCTGCGCCAGACTCAACCAGTGTTTCCATGATTTTGTAAGACTGCTCTGCGTTTGGATCGCAAACCGTTACGAACGGTACAAATGCGCCTTGGTTCTTTTCGTTTAGGCGCGCAAACATCTTCTCATAACGGCTCATTAGATCGCTCCTTTTTCTTCTAGGATGGCATGTACAGTGAAGATATCTTTATCACCACGACCAGATAGGTTAACAACCAGCAATTGCTCTTTTTCTGGATTCTCACGTGCCATACGCAGTGCGTGTGCCACGGCGTGAGAAGATTCAAGTGCAGGGATGATGCCTTCATGACGTGCAATCTCTTGGAATGCTTCTAGCGCTTCATCGTCTGTCACGTTGTCGTATTCAGCACGGCCAATTGCGTTTAGATGGGCGTGTTGTGGACCAACTGAAGGGAAATCAAGACCAGCAGACACCGAGTAAGACTCTTCTACTTGGCCGTTTGGATCTTGCATCAATGGCGCTTTCATACCGAAGAAGATGCCTGTTTTACCATGCTTAAGTGGCGCGCCGTGTTGGTCAGTATCGATACCTTTACCTGCTGGCTCAACACCAATTAGGCGAACACTTTCTTCTTCGATGAAGTCAGCAAACATACCAATCGCGTTTGAACCACCGCCCACACATGCGATAACCGCATCAGGAAGACGACCTTCACGTGCCAAAATCTGATTCTTCGTTTCTTCACCAATCATGCGTTGGAAATCGCGCACGATGGTTGGGAATGGGTGAGGACCTGCCGCTGTACCTAGTAGGTAATGCGCATCTTCATAAGTTGCAGACCAGTCGCGTAGCGCTTCGTTACATGCATCTTTAAGTGTCGCTGAACCCGAGTGGACAGGAATAACTTCTGCGCCCATTAACTTCATACGGAATACGTTCGGGCTTTGACGCTCAACGTCTTTTGCTCCCATGTAAACGCGACACTTAAGGCCAAGCAGCGCACACGCTAGTGCCGTTGCAACACCGTGTTGACCTGCGCCTGTTTCAGCGATGATTTCGTTTTTACCCATGCGTTTCGCAAGCAGAGCTTGACCTAGCACTTGGTTGGTCTTGTGCGCGCCACCGTGAAGCAGATCTTCACGTTTTAGGTACAGTTTAGTTTTCGTACCTTTGGTTAGGTTACGAGTAAGAGTTAGTGCCGTTGGGCGGCCCGCATACTCTTGCAGAAGGGTCATGAATTCACTGCGGAATTCCGGATCTTCTTGCGCATCGATAAACGCTTGCTCTAGTTGCTCCAGTGCTGGCACTAGAATTTGCGGAACGTACTGACCGCCGTATTCGCCAAAGTAGGCATTCAGTTTTGCCATGGTGATATTCCTTCTCGTATTTTTTCGCTACGAATAGCTTTAAATTTTTTAGCTGAAATACAGCTTTAGTAGTTGCGAATGGCGCTGAATGCCGCGAGCAACTTCTGTGAATCTTTTTTGCCTGGTGCGTTTTCTACACCAGAGTTGAAATCTAATCCCAAGCAACCTAGTGTCGCTGCTTGTTGTGCATTTTCTGGCGACAGTCCACCCGCTAGCATAATTTGACTTGGGTCGCCGATCAGTGACCAGTCGAACACTTGACCCGTTCCGCCTGTTTGAGTGCCGACTTGCGCATCTAACAGGTGGTGGTCAATGTTGTCTGCAAGCAGTTCTGGCTTCGCATCTGTCACACCGTAAGCTTTCCAGATTTCAACACATGCTGGCAACTCTGTTTTTAGCTGGTTAACGTAAGCTTGGTCTTCTTGACCATGCAATTGCACCGCTTTCAAACCCAGAGAGGTCACCATGGATGCAACAAAATCGATATCGTGGTTTTGGAACACGCCTACGTAGTTCAGTGGGGCACCGCTCATGGTTAAACGAGCGCCTTCAAGATCAACGGCGCGCTTCGACTTCTCAACGAAAATCAGGCCACCAAATACCGCACCAGCTTGATACGCTTTCGCTGCGTCATCTGGATGAGTGAGACCACAGACTTTGTTTTCGCCCAGCGTAACTTTGCGTACTGCAAGCTCTAGGTTCTCTTCTGCCATCAGCGAACTACCAATCAAGAAGCCGTCTGCGTATTCGGCTAAATCACGGACTTGTTGATGCGTATAAATGCCAGACTCTGAAATCACGGTCGCGTTAGGTGCTAATTCGCGAATTGTCGGCGCCAGTTCTTTCGTACGATTCAAGTCGGTACTTAGGTCGCGTAGGTTACGGTTATTGATGCCGATAACGCGTGCGCCTAGATTAACGGCACGATGAAGCTCATCTTCGTTGCTCACTTCGGTTAGGATGCCCATGTTCAGGCTGTGTGCTGCTTCTTCTAGCGCTTTGTACTCTTCGTCATTTAGGACAGACAGCATTAGCAAGACAGCATCAGCACTGTAATGACGCGCTAGATAAACTTGGTAGGTGTCTACCATGAAGTCTTTACACAGAACGGGCTGTTTGACTTGGCCACGCACTTGAGGAAGAAAGTCAAAGTTACCTTGGAAGTATTTTTCGTCTGTTAAGACTGAGATTGCATCTGCGTGGTTGTTGTAAACCGATGCAATGTAATCCAAGTCGAAGTGATCACGAATCAAACCTTTAGAAGGGGATGCCTTCTTACATTCAGTGATGAAGGCCGTCTTTTCGCCACTCAGAGCGTCGTAGAAGCTGCGGTCCGATGGCAGCAAATCTGACTGAAATGTGCTTAGCGGTTGAGACACCTTACGGTCTGCTACCCACTGATATTTGTCGCGGACAATTTTCGCCAGTACTTCTGCCATTTCTGCTTCTTTTTTAGAAACGTGCTCAGACAGGTTGTCAGCTTGCTGAGTGTTGAAGTCAGTCATCTTCTTCAATTCCTTAAGCGTGTGCGGCAAGTTGTTGTACCAATTGGTACGCCTTGCCTGAATTCATTGCCTCAATCGCTTGTTGCGTGTTGGCTTTTAAATCTTCGTGGCCGAATAGACGCATTAGCAGAGCAACGTTCACCGCCACTGCCCCCAATTGTGCGTCTGTACCTTTACCCGTCAGAATATTGGTAATGATTGCTTTGTTTTCTTCAGGATCGCCACCTTTGATCGCTTCTAGTGGGTGTGCTTCTAGACCGAAGTCTGCAGGCGTTAGTTTGTATTCTGTGATCTTACCGTCTTTGATTTCGGCAACGGTTGTTTCACCGTGAATCGCCACTTCATCCAAGCCACTACCGTGTACTACTGCTGCGCGCTTCATACCCATTTGTAGCATGGTTTCTGCGATAGGACGAACCAGTTCTTCACTGTAAACGCCCATCAATTCGATGTTTGGACGAGCAGGGTTAATCAGTGGGCCAAGGATGTTAAAGATGGTGCGTGTTTTCATGGTTTGACGCACTGGCATCGCATGGCGCACACCACCGTGGTATTGAGGAGCAAATAGGAAAGCAACACCGATATCGTCTACCGCTTTGCGCGTATCTTCTGCGCTCATGGCAAGGTTGATACCAAACGAGTCAAGAAGGTCAGAGGAGCCCGATTTGCTTGAAACGCTACGGTTACCGTGTTTCGCCACTTTTAAACCACATGCTGCAGCAACAAACGCTGCAGTGGTTGAAATGTTGATGGTGTTGTGACCGTCGCCACCAGTACCTACGATATCTGCGAAATCGTAATCTGGGCGAGGGAATGGGTTTGCGTTTGCCAGCAGTGCTTTCGCCGCGCCCGCAATTTCATCTGGCGTTTCACCTTTGATTTTTAGTGCAGTCAGTGCTGATGCCATCAAAATTGGGTCTAGTTCACCACGGATAATGATGTCGAATAGCTGTTGGCTCTCTTCCTGAGTAAGCGATTCTTGCTCGTACAGTTTGGTGATAATAGGGTTGATGATTGCTTCCATATTTCCTCTCCTAAATTTCTTATGTGCCAGTGCTTTTTAAGCAGTGAGTGGGTTCGCTGAAGTTTGTTCTTCAAGTGCCCATTCAATGGCATTGGCCAACAGTGTTGCTCCGTAGGTCGTCATAATAGATTCCGGGTGGAACTGGAACCCGCAAACTTTATCTTCTTCATGTACAACAGACATTACCAAGTCATCCACTTCTGCTGTGATGGTTAGGCTCTCAGGAACCTTGGTCGCAACCAGCGAGTGGTAACGTGCAATTGCAAGTGGTGATGGTAGGTTTTGGTAAATCGCATGGTCTTGGTGCTCCATCATAGAGACCTTACCGTGAATGATTTCGCCCGCGCCAGCAACGGTGCCGCCGTACGCTTCAACAATCGCTTGGTGACCAAGACAAATGCCGATCATCGGCACTTTGCCTTTCATGCGTTGGATCAGCTCTGGCATTGAGCCTGCTTCTGAAGGAGCACCAGGGCCTGGCGATAGCAGAACCACTGGGTTTTCAAGCTCGTTTACCGCTTGTTCGATGGTTTCTGCTGGGATGTTGTTTCGGTAAATCTTGACTGAGTGACCTAGCGAGCGGAACTGGTCCACAAGGTTGTAGGTGAACGAGTCAAAGTTATCGATAAAAATGATATTAGCCATCTCTGAACCCTATTCCTTATTGTGACTTATGCGCTGCTTGGATAGCAGAGATTACCGCTTGTGCTTTACCGCGCGTTTCGTCTGCTTCCGCTTGCGGATCAGAGTCGAACACCACGCCAGCACCGGCTTGAACTTGAGCAATGCCGTTTTCTACGTAAGCTGAGCGAATGACGATACACGTGTCGAGTGTGCCTTCACCAGTTAGGTAACCAACCGCACCGCCGTAGCTACCGCGACGTGCGCCTTCTACATCGCGAATCAACTGCATTGCGCGAATCTTTGGTGCACCAGTGAGCGTGCCCATGTTCATACATGCTTGGTATGCGTGCAGCGCGTCTAGGTCTTCACGCAGTTGACCAACTACACGAGATACCAAGTGCATTACGTGGCTGTAGCGGTCGACTTTTAGAAGGTCTGCTACGTGGCGAGAGCCAGCTTGAGCAATACGAGCGACATCGTTACGTGCCAAGTCAACCAGCATCATGTGCTCTGCGTTTTCTTTCATGTCGGTACGCAGTTCAAGTTCGATGCGGCTATCTAGGTCGAAATCAATCTCGCCGTTAGGGCGCTTACCGCGGCGGCGAGTGCCTGCGATTGGGTAGATTTCAATTTGGTTAGTGTCGGTTTCGTACTTAAGCGCGCTTTCTGGTGATGCGCCAAACAGAGTGAACAGCTCATCTTGCATGTAGAACATGTAAGGGCTTGGGTTACTTTGTTTCAGTTCTTTGTAAGCCGCTAGTGGAGAAGGGCAAGGTAGAGTGAATCGGCGAGATGGTACAACTTGGAATACATCGCCTTTCACTACGAACTCTTTTAAGTCGCGAACAGTTTGGCAGAAGTCTGTATCAGATACGCTAGGTTCTACCGTTATGTCAGCGATTTGTTTTGCGCTTGGCAGTAGTTTTGGCGCTGCACACTGAGCGCTGATTTCTGCAATGCGAGTCTCTAACGCTGTTTTCTCTGAACCATCAACAAACAACGTCGCTTGAAGCTGGCAAGATTCCGTTTGATGGTCGACAACAAGCAGTGTTTCCGCGACGTAGAAAACGTAATCTGGACACTGATTTGTTGCTTCTGCATTACCAAGCGGCTCGAAGTTTGCGACTAAGTCGTAGGCAAACAGACCACCAAGGAAAATCGCGTGTTTGTCTTGCTGTGAAATATCAAAACTATGCTGAACCAAACGCAGCGCATCGAAAGAAGAGGCTTCACGTAGGCGAGAATCTTCATCTAGCGTGTCGCATGGCTGGCTAAATTCCAAAGTTAGCGTTTCGCCATCGAACTTACTCTCAACATCACCACGGATGTTCTCGTTTAGGTGAGACAGTAGGTTTTTACCGTTGTTGGTCAAGGCGTGCATGCTAACAGTGTGGCCAAAGCAGACAATGCGAACCGCTGAATCTACGATCAGCAGGGATTTTAAATCTTGCTTTGAATCGATCTCAGCAGATTCCAGCAACAGGCTGTCAGTTTTGTTCTCACATAAAGTATGGAACAAACGAGTCGGGTCTTGAGTATAAGGGACGGAAGCCGTTAGCACTTCAAGCTGTCCAAGTTTCTTAATTTCAATGGCCTTGTTCACAAGACCTCCTTATAGCTGTTTTACATCTTCCTGCCGTACATAGTCGCATAAAGCAAACGTTCACCCAATCAAGTTTTGGTCATATCCGATGAATGTTTGAGCAGTTGAATGTGAGATGGACGACAAAACAAAAAGCCCGCTGAAGTAGCGGGCTTTGTGACATTTAATTCTCTAAACTAGAAGTACACGTTCGCCCACCAAGAACTTGTCCAAGTGCGCCACCAAGCAAGGTCAGCAGATTTCATCTTATTCAGACGAACTGCAACTTTCGCTTCCTGGTTTTGGTTAAATTCTTGTAACATGGTGAGCCTTAAATTAGGTACTTCGTATTTGTGTACTAGTTAACTAGTGCAGAGATAAAAAGTCAACCCCAAAACAGCATTAAAACGACAAAAAGATGAGAATTGATTTACACAGTCACACCACCGCGTCAGATGGTCGATTTGCACCACACGATTTAGTGGATAGGGCATTGAGTTTTGATATCGAGGTTTTGGCGATCACGGATCATGATACGGTTGACGGCTTAGCTCCGGCCAAGCAATACGTTGAAGAGAATAATCTGCCGATAAAAATCATCAACGGTATAGAAATTTCGACTGTTTGGCAGAACAAAGACATTCATGTTGTTGGATTGAACATCGATCCAGAAAGTCCTGCGCTAGCGGAGCTGATTCAACAGCAAAAATCGCATCGTGTTGAGCGCGCAGCATTGATCGCCGAGCGCTTGCAGAAAGCCACCCGTGAAGGTGTACTAGAAGAAGTTCAGCAAATTGCAGGAGATGCGCCAATTACTCGCGCGCATTTCGCAAAGTGGTTGGTGGACAATGGTTACGCTAAAAACATGCAGATGGTGTTTAAGAAATTCCTGACGCGCTCTAACCCTGGTTATGTACCGCCGAATTGGTGCTCCATGAAAGAGGCGGTAGACGCTATCCATGCCGCTGGTGGCCAAGCAGTGCTGGCGCATCCGGGGCGTTATCAGCTCACTGCCAAGTGGGTAAAACGCCTGTTAGCGGCATTTGTTGAAGCGGGTGGGGATGCCATGGAAGTTGCGCAACCTCAACAAGCGCAACAAGAAAGACGCAACTTGGCGGATTATGCTATACAATACAAACTATTAGCTTCTCAAGGCAGCGACTTTCACTATCCATCACCGTGGATGGAATTGGGAAGAAACCTCTGGTTACCCGCGGGCGTAGAACCAGTTTGGAAAGATTGGGGTATTGATCCTTCGTTGAATAATGCTCAACAAGACCAAGTCGAGAACCCATAAAAATATAGAGCCGAGAGGTTCGATAATGAGGAATTACAATGAGCCAGTTTTTTTACGTTCATCCAGAAAACCCACAGGCTCGCTTGATCAATCAAGCAGTAGCAATCATTCGTAACGGCGGTGTGGTGGTGTACCCAACCGATTCAGGTTACGCACTAGGCTGTCAATTGGAGAACAAACAGGCGTTGGAACGAATCTGTCAGATCCGTCGTCTGGATGATAAACACAACTTTACTTTGTTGTGTCGTGATTTGTCGGAGCTTTCTCTGTATGCACGAGTGGATAACTCTGCATTCCGACTACTGAAAAACAATACTCCGGGTCCTTACACCTTCATCTTCAAGGGCACAAAAGAAGTGCCGCGTCGTTTGATGAACGCAAAACGTAAGACCATCGGTATCCGTGTACCTGATAACCGCATTGCGCTGGACCTGTTGGAAGCGCTTGGTGAACCAATGATGTCTACGTCACTTATCTTACCGGGTAGCGATGTGACGGAATCGGATCCAGAAGACATTCGTGACAAACTAGAGCACGCTGTAGACGTGATTCTTAACGGTGGCTACTTAGGTGAGCAACCAACAACGGTTATCGACTTCAGCGAAGGTGAAGCGGTTGTTGCTCGTGTTGGCTCTGGCGACCCGGCACCATTTGAGTAACTGGTTTTACTCTTAACAAAACAAGAAAGGGAGGCGTGAATGCCTCCCTTTTTACTTTGAATCCGCTTATTTCTGATTCAATGGAATGGTGCCATTTTAGGCGAAATCGAAGATGTCGATGCCGTGGTGCTCAATGTAGTTGATGTAGCCTGCATCAATACCTTTCAGAGTCACTTCTACATTAAACTCGTCACTTGAGTAAACTGCCCAACCAAAGTCGTTGTAAGACAGTGTTAAGTCGTCCGCCGAGTCCAAGAACGTATCACGAATACCATCGTTGTTGGTATCTAACCCCATATCAAAGACAAGCTTGTCGTGACAAATGTTGAAATCGAGAATTTCTGATTTTACTTCGATGTCGTTTGAAGAAACTGGCTGATCGGGAACGCCAACAGCAAGACGGTTTGTCATAACGAACGTGTCAGAGCCGCAACCGCCTGCGATCACAGAGTTACCATCGCCAACCACAACAGTATCGTTACCCCAACCTGCGTTGATGAAGTTATTGCCAGAGTAATCGAAAATTATGTCGTCGCCACAACCACCAAATAGAGAGTCATTACCTAAACCACCCGACAAATAGTCATTGCCAGAACCACCGGCAAGTAGGTCGTTACCTCTACCACCGAGTAGAGTGTCGTCACCCCAGCCACCGAAGACGTAATCGTCACCACCAAAGCCAACAAACTTATCGTCGCCGCCAAAGCCGATAAATACATCGCTTGTATCGGAGCCTTTTGTACCTGTCATGTTGTCATCTTCGGAGGTGCCAAATATCCAATTTAGGTCAAGATTTGTATGAGACATTTATTATTCCTTTTTCATCTGTTTAAGGGAGCTAGCAAGCTGTAGGGTTATCTTTCTTATAACCCTGACAATTTTATCAGGTAGGCCAGCGTTTTAGAGGCTCGCTCCGACCCATAATAGTGCGGTTCTATTTGGGGACTGTCTGGTACTAAGTGGGAGAGGGTGATGAGTTAAGTGTGAGTTTTTGGGCGTTATTTTGCTGCGACAATATGGACGATTTCGCTTACATTAAAGTAGAGAATCCCGTATAATGACCGACCGAAAAATCCCAACAGGTTGGGTAACTTGCACAATGAAGACCAATCTTGGTCTCGACGTCTGTGAAGACGACACATAGGTAGATAAATGAGCGAAAAGTTACAAAAAGTATTAGCACGTGCTGGACACGGTTCTCGTCGTGAGATCGAATCGTTAATTAAATCTGGTCGCGTTAGCGTGAACGGAATCGTAGCTAAACTTGGTGAAAGACTGGAAGATGAGAACAGCGTAGTTCGTATCGATGGTCACGTTGTGTCTGCTAAGGCGCAAGAAGAAGTGATCTGTCGTGTTTTGGCTTACTACAAGCCAGAAGGTGAACTATGTACTCGTCACGACCCTGAAGGTCGTCGCACTGTTTTCGATCGTCTGCCAAAAATTCGTGGCTCTCGTTGGATTTCAGTTGGTCGTCTTGATGCGAACACATCTGGCCTGCTGCTTTTCACAACGGATGGTGAGTTGGCAAACCGCCTAATGCACCCAAGCCGCCAGGTTGAGCGTGAATACCTAGTACGCGTATTTGGTGAAGTGAACGAAAAGAAAGTTCGCAACCTAGTAAGTGGTGTTGAACTTGAAGATGGTATGGCTCGTTTTGAAGACGTAGTACATGCGGGTGGTGAAGGTATGAACCACACGTTCTACGTAGTGATTAACGAAGGTCGTAACCGTGAGGTTCGTCGTTTGTGGGAATCTCAAGAATGTACGGTTAGCCGTCTAAAACGTGTTCGCTACGGTGATATCTTCCTGGACAAGAAACTGCCTCGTGGCGGTTGGATGGAACTAGACCTGAAAGAAGTAAACTACCTGCGTGAGCTTGTAGAACTTCGCCCAGAGAAAGAAACCATGCTTGATCTAAACAAAGACAACACATCACGTAAGCGTGAACGTGCTCGTAGCCAAAAAATTCGTCGCGCAGTTAAGCGTCACGAAGAACGTGTTAACACACCAAAAGGTCGCAGCAACAACCCTTCTCGTCGTAAGCCGAAGAAGGCTGCCGGTGACCAAGGCGCACGTAACAAGCATCGTTAATCGATAGCAGAAAATTAGAAAGGCTTGCCACATTGGCAAGCCTTTTTCTTATCTAGCGTTTCGCGTTCTTTCTTGTTTGCCAATCACAAGCAACTTTGACTTACAGATATAAAAAACACCAGCGTGAGGCTGGTGTTTTTGATCATGATGAGGAAATCGTTAATCACGTTTCCAAAGCATATGACAGAACTTATGTTCTGGGTCTCGACTGATTAGCATACGAGCAAAAACGTCATCAAGTACGTCATTTTCCTCGTTTACTAAGCCGATTCGAACTTCTGCATACACTTCTTTGTCGATATCGAAGCCAACGTGTTCAACCCAGTCATCACCAGTTTCAACAAGTTCTGCGGCACCACGATCTTCAAATTGCGCAGTAAACAGAATGACATCAGCTGGCTCTAGGTTATCTGGAGCCATCTCAAGGAAGATGTCGTACGCAGCGTCGATAACGTCGTCGTAAGAAATCAAATCAGACATACTTATGCTCGGCTCATGTATTTACGTTCAGTCGTGTTGATGATTACACGGTCACCAGTTGCGATGTACTCAGGAACTTGAATAACAAGACCTGAAGCAAAGCGTGCAGGCTTAGTACGTGCAGATGCAGATGCACCTTTAATTGAAGGATCAGTTTCTTCAATCACTAGCTCAACAGAAGAAGGAAGCTCGATACCAACAGCAGAGCCGTTGATTAGGATAAGGTGAATACCTTGAGTGTCTTCGTTGATGAACAGAAGCTCATCTTCAACTTCGTTGTGCTTGAATGTGTATTGTGAGTAGTCTTCGTTATCCATGAAGATGTGCTCATCGCCATCAGCGTATGAGTACACAACTGCACGTTTGTTCATTTCTACTGTTTCAACAACGTCATCAGACTTGTAACGCTCGTCTACACGCGCACCAGTGTTTAGATCTGTACAGCGCATTTTGTAGATTTTAGCGCCGCCACGACCACCTGGAGTGGTTACTTCGATGTCTTTTACTAGAAGAGTTTTACCATTAGACTCGATTGCGAAGCCTTTTTTGATTTCACTTGCCTTTGGCATTGTATTTTCCTATTTACACTTATTAAGCAAAACTTGGTGATTATAGCGCTAAGTTGCTTGTCTGGCATCAAAATTCCGCACAGTAATTTGCACGTCAATAAGGGGGTTATTTGGCTTGATTCAAATGCAAGGCTGGTGGATCATATAGCCCATCGTCCGTTAAAAGCCTGAGATCGCGTTTTCTTCAATGTCTCTTCCTGTTATCGATCCAAAACATCCTTTCCAACCAGAATTTGAGCCTCTGCTCAGAGAAGTATTGGCGTGCCTCAAAGGTGGGCTTGGTTCTAACTTACATAGTGTTTATGTTTATGGGAGTGTGGCACGTAAGTCAGCTGTAGCGGGTAAATCGAACCTTGATTTGGTGGTGGTAACAAAATCAGGCTTTGAACATAACCGTGCGACGTTATTAAACACCATTAAATGGCGAGCACAGCAAGGGCACCCGCAGGTAAAAGGGGTAGCGATTCGTACTGCGCTGGTTAATGAAGTCGCCAACCTCGATAGTATCTTCACTTGGGGCTTTATGCTTAAGCATTGCTGTGTCTGTGTTTATGGTGATGATCTGGCGGATTGCTTTGGTGACTACGTGCCAAGCTGGGAAATTGCCAAGCACTGGAACATGGATGTCGAAGACTGGCTATCGGTGTATCGCACTAAGATAGTACAAGCACAAAGCATTGAAGAGTTGGTCAGTGCCCAAGTGACTATCGCTAAGAAACTGCTCCGAGCGTCGTACTCACTTGTCATGTATCGCGACAAACGTTGGTTTGATGACCCGCTTGAATGTGGGGAGCAATTTCTACGATACCACCCAGAAAAGCAGCTTGAGATAGAACGCCTTGGTATTCTGCTCTCTGGGCGCGCAATCCCAAAACGTTCTGTGATTGGTTTAATTGACGGTTTTGGTGAGTGGTTGGTGGCTCAGTACCAAAAGACCGAATTTCGCATTGGCTAATGTCACCTTACGTTGGTTCCTCACCAGTTAAGAGCTTGATTTAGAACAGCCCCATCTGCGGCGCAGATAACTGCTCGAAGTCTGTGCCAATAAACGGCAAAATCGCATCGGCCACTGGCTTCAACTGTTTATCAACATAGTGCTGGTAGTCGATAGGACTATTGCGGTATTCGTGTGGCTCTGGCCCGTTTACTGTAATTAAGTATTCTATTCGACCTCGGTTTTGATATTGCAGAGGGCGACCGAGTTTGGCATTGATGTCGTCGGCTAAACGCGCAGCACGTACCTGTGGTGGAATATTTTTCTGATACTCATGTAATTTGCGTCGCAAGCGCTTTTGATACACCAACTGATCATCAAACTCACCGGCATTGGTCTTCTCAACCATCTCTCGCACGTAATCACTTGGATCTTCGCCGTGGAAGATCATTTGGTACAAAGTATTTTGGAATCGCTGTGCCAGTGGTGTCCAGTCGGTGCGTGCACTTTCTAATCCTTTGAAGATAATGCGTTCTTGTTCGCCTTCACCAATCAAACCTGCGTAGCGTTTCTTAGAGCCCGTTTCCGCACCACGGATGGTTGGCATCAGGAACTTGCGATAATGGGTTTCGTATTCGAGTTCAAGAATCGAATTGAGGTTGTACTCACTGCGCAGATGATCATTCCACCATTGGTTGATGTAGTCGACCAGTTCATTACCAATTTTATCGGCGTCTACTTGGCTGTACGCGCCATTTAAAGACACAAAGGTTGAATCGGTGTCGCCATAGATCACTTGATAACCTTTGTCCTCAATCAGAACTTTGGTTTGCTTCATGATTTCGTGCCCACGCATAGTGATGCTCGAAGCAAGGCGGGTATCAAAGAAACGACAGCCAGAAGAACCAAGCACACCATAAAAAGAGTTCATGATGATTTTGATTGCTTGCGAGAACGCTTTTTCGTTGTTCTTCTTTGCGGCATCGCGCGCTGCCCAGAGCTTTTCGATCATCTCTGGCAGGAAGTGTTTGCTGCGATGGAACTGACCACCACGAAACCCTGGCACGGCTTCATTGTCTGCTTTGCCGATTTCAAGCTGTAAGCCTTCGATTAAACCCATAGGATCGATCAAGAATGAGCGAATAATAGAAGGGTAAAGGCTCTTAAAATCGAGCACCAATACCGAGTTGTAAAGGTTTGGGATCGAGTCCATCACATAGCCGCCTGGACTGGCGATCCAGTTTTCGGGATGCAGGTTTGGCGCAACATAGCCTGCTCGGTGGATTTGCGGCAGATACAAATTAGTAAAAGCTGCTACTGATCCCCCGACGCGATCCAGTTCCACACCCGTTAGGCGAGAGCGTTCGATTGCGAAGTCGAGTAGGTGAGTGTGGTCAAAAATCTTGTTGACCAACACACAGTCTTGCAAGTTGTATTTAGCGAGAGATGGTTTGTCTGAACGGTACATGCGATTGATTTCGTCCATTCGATCATGAACGTTATGAATCTCTTTACCTTCGCCAAGGAGCTCTTGTGAAACCGACTCAAGTGACCAAGATCGGAAATGGTATGTCGCGGTTTTGAGCGTATCGATACCATCGAGTACCACACGCCCCGGTATTGAGATGAACCCCTGTTGGCTTTGCGCGGAACTGCGGAAGAAACTCGGTTGGTCAGCGCGGCCTAACATCAACTTCATGTTGTGCCACTCGGCACGTTTGTGTAGCAGGCGGAAATCGAAGTCGATCACGTTCCAGCCAACAATGACGTCTGGGTCGAACCGCTTGAACCAAGCGTTCAAAGCATCGAGTAGTGCCTTTTCATCTTTCACCCATTGAATTGCTGTTTCTGCCGGTTCAGGCTCTCCAATCATGATCACTCGTGAATCGACAGGGCTGTCTAAACCAATCGAATAGAGAATGCCTTGTTCAGAACACTCTAAGTCGAGGGAGACCACATGTAATTTAGGCTGGTATTCACCTGTACGGCACTTTGCATTTTGAATGCGTTGGAAGCCGTTTCGTGGCTGCTGGTTGCCGGTAAACTCCATGCTGCCTTTAATAAAACGTTCCATCAAATAGCGGTCGGCAAGACGCACGTCGCCTTCGAAATGAACGATGTCATGTTGCTTGAGTTCATCTTGTAGAGCGAACGCGTCTTTTGTCGTTTGCGTGTAACACGCAGCTAAAGGTGTTAGTTGAAAGTTCTTTAGCTCAAGTGCGCGAATGTCGACGGTAATGTGTTTAGAGCTGGCAAGTTGTTTGGTTTGCTCGATGTGCGCCTGTTCAATAAAGAAGACGGGCCTTTCTCCTTGAATCAACAATTGGGTTGGACCATTCTCGGTCGAAAGCCAAAGCTCAATCTGAGTTTGACCTTTGATGTCTCGGGCTTGGCGAGTGAGAAGGAAGCCTTGTTGGATATTCAATAGAGAAACCTTGTAAACCAATGAAGCACGTATTCTAGCATTAAGAACTGTAAAAATAACCAGTAAAAGACCGGTGCTGAATTTCACCGTTCGAGTGCGTGTCTTGAGGGTGTACAAAAGCGGAGATATCTCGCTTATGGAATAACCATTTATGGGTGATATTGCGTTTTGCTGAGCAAAGTGAAATCTAGTTGCTTGATTTATTAAAGTTTATGTTGTTAATTAGCTTGTCTTAAAAATCGGCTTTGCACGCTACACACTCAAATAATAGAGTGGTTTATGAATAAGTTCTTGCCAAACTTTGCGTTTAAGCACATATTCATAGAAAGCAATTTTCTGCCTAATGCGGTAGTATATAGGCACTCATACTGATATCCACATTGACATAAAGTTATGTGGGTGCAGAGCCAATAAAAGTGTGGAGATACAAGTTTGATAAATGTTTTCCTTGTAGATGATCACGAGCTGGTTCGCACAGGGATACGACGTATTATTGAAGACGTCCGTGGAATGAACGTAGCAGGAGAAGCTGACAGCGGTGAAGAAGCAGTAAAATGGTGTCGCAGTAATCATGCAGACGTCGTTTTAATGGATATGAACATGCCAGGAATTGGCGGCTTGGAAGCCACGAAAAAGATTCTTCGCGTGAATCCTGATGTAAAAATCATCGTATTAACCGTTCATACGGAAAATCCGTTCCCAACTAAAGTGATGCAGGCGGGTGCTTCTGGTTACCTAACCAAAGGTGCAGGTCCTGATGAAATGGTTAACGCAATTCGTGTGGTTAAGAGTGGGCAGCGTTACATCTCGCCAGAGATTGCGCAGCAGATGGCATTGAGTCAATTCTCACCTGCCTCAGAAAACCCATTTAAAGACCTTTCTGAACGTGAACTGCAGATCATGATGATGATTACCAAAGGCCAGAAAGTAACGGATATTTCTGAACAATTGAATTTAAGTCCAAAAACAGTCAACAGTTACCGCTACCGACTGTTTAGCAAACTGGACATTAATGGTGACGTTGAGTTAACACACTTAGCGATCCGCCACGGAATGCTGGACACCGAGACCCTTTAGTGTGAATCAACCCTTCGATTCGGCTTCCTTTCTCAAGACAGTAACTCATCAGCCCGGCGTTTACAGAATGTACAACGCCGAGGCTGTTGTCATTTATGTAGGCAAAGCCAAAGATCTCAAAAAGCGCCTCTCAAGCTACTTTCGCAAGAAAGTCGACAGTGAGAAGACCCGCGCTCTCGTAAGTAATATCGCTAAAATTGATGTCACGGTAACCCATACCGAGACGGAAGCGCTCATCCTTGAGCACAACTACATCAAGCAATATTTACCCAAATACAATGTACTTCTGCGTGATGACAAATCGTACCCTTACATTTTCATTAGCGGTCATAAACATCCGCGATTGTCTATGCATCGTGGTGCGAAAAAGCGCAAAGGTGAGTACTTTGGACCATACCCGGATTCTGGTGCGGTACGAGAAACTTTGCACCTTTTGCAGAAAACACTCCCTGTTCGTCAGTGTGAAGATACGGTTTATTCCAACCGTACTCGCCCTTGTTTGATGTACCAAATTGGCCGTTGTGCGGGTCCGTGCGTCAGCACGATTATTTCTGATGAAGAATACGCCGAGCTGGTGGGTTTTGTGCGTTTGTTTTTGCAGGGCAAAGATAAGCAAGTACTTGAGCAGCTCATTGAGAAGATGGAAGTGGCAAGCCAGCAACTTCGTTTTGAAGATGCCGCTAAGTTCCGTGACCAGATCCAAGCAATTCGACGCGTACAAGAACAGCAATACGTTTCAGAAGACAGCATGGACGATATGGACGTGCTTGGTTTTGCCCAAGAAAACGGCATTGCTTGTATCCATATCTTGATGATTCGTCAGGGTAAGGTGCTAGGCAGTCGCAGTCATTTCCCTAAGATTCCACAGAACACCAGTCAACAAGAAGTGTTTGATAGCTTCCTTACCCAGTACTACTTGAGCCACAACGAGGCGCGTACAATTCCTTCTCGTATTATCTTGAATCAAGAGCTAGGTGGCGATATAGAGCCGATTCAGCAAGCTCTGAGTGAAGTGGCTGGGCGTAAGGTTCAATTCCATAGTTCTCCAACAGGTTCACGCGGTCGTTACCTTAAGTTGTCTAATACCAATGCGTTGACGGCGATTACCACTAAGATCAATCACAAGATGACCATCAATCAGCGTTTCAAAGCACTGAGAGAAGTCTTGGGTATGGAAACCATCGCTCGCATGGAGTGTTTTGATATCTCGCACACGATGGGCGAGAGCACTATTGCCTCTTGTGTGGTGTTCAACAGTGAAGGCCCTGTTAAACAGGAATACCGTCGTTACAATATCACTGGCATTACGGGCGGTGATGATTACGCAGCGATGGGACAGGCATTAGAGCGCCGTTATTCGAAGCAACTTGATGTAGAGAAGATTCCTGACATTATCTTTATCGATGGTGGTAAAGGACAACTCAATCGAGCGCATGAGATTATTTCCCAATATTGGGGGGATTGGCCGAAGCGTCCAATCATGATTGGTATTGCCAAAGGTGTTACTCGTAAGCCGGGACTTGAAACCTTAATTACCGTAGATGGCGAGGAATTTAACTTGCCAAGTGATGCGCCGGCATTGCATTTGATTCAGCACATCCGAGATGAGAGTCATAACCATGCTATTGCAGGCCATAGAGCGAAACGTGGCAAAACCCGTCGTACCAGTGCTTTAGAGGGTATTGAAGGCGTAGGACCGAAACGTCGTCAAGCCTTACTCAAATACATGGGTGGTTTGCAGGAATTGAAACGTGCAAGTGTCGAAGAAATCGCCAAAGTGCCGGGAATTAGTCACTCTTTGGCAGAAATTATTTTCCAAGCATTGAAACAATAAGGAAAATCCCGCAACATTAAGCCGCAATGTGTAAGAGAATAATAAAATGCGTTTGAATATCCCGAACATTCTATCTCTACTAAGACTGTTCTTAATCCCAGTTTTTGTGGTTGTTTTCTATCTACCTTACTCTTGGGCGCCTTTTGCAGCAGCAATGGTTTTCTGGGTTGCAGGTTTTACTGATTGGCTTGACGGCATGCTGGCTCGTAAGCTAGGTCAAACGTCTCGCTTTGGTGCTTTCATTGACCCTGTGGCAGATAAAGTACTGGTTGCAACGGCCCTGATTTTGATCACAGAGCATTATCACAGTATCTGGGTGACCATCCCCGCTGTGACCATGATAGCGCGCGAAATCATCATCTCTGCATTGCGTGAGTGGATGGCAGAAATCGGTAAGCGAGCCAGTGTGGCAGTTTCTTGGGTTGGCAAAGTAAAAACGGTCTCCCAAATGTTCGCACTCTGGGTTCTGATCTGGCGTTACGATGATTGGATGGTATGGCTTGGTTTTGGTGCTTTGTATGTTGCGACTTTCCTGACCTACTGGTCAATGGTTCAGTATCTAGCGGCGGCGAAAGACGATTTGCTTAATGAAGAGCATCACTAAAACAATCCAACGCAAATAGCATTTTAAGAAGCAGGCATGTAGCCTGCTTTTTTTATATCTATTTCTCAAAGGGCGATAGGAGTGTGATCTAAGTCTTACTTTTAACTGCTCCATACTTTATTCAAGTCTGTTCCGCTGATTATCAGCACTTGAAATCAAGAATAACGCCTTGGAATGGGTAAGGGGAATAGCCCAATATTCATGATAAACAAGTGTATTTCGGATATTCTCAGTATTAAAACTAATCAATTTACCGTCTTTCGCACAAATTCTGGTCAAACGATTTAAAAAAATAAAAATAGTGTTGACTCGATCGCTCGAATCCGTAGAATGCATTCCGTACCCAAGAGAGCACAGCTCGAAAGGGTTGTGAGAGAAGTTGAACTTCCTTCACAAATGAGGCGCCTTGGCAGAGTGGCTATGCAGCGGATTGCAAATCCGTGGACCTCGGTTCGACTCCGGGAGGCGCCTCCATTATTCTTTGAGAGTGAATGACTTTCAAGAATAAATGCGACACTAGCTCAGTTGGTAGAGCGCAACCTTGCCAAGGTTGAGGTCACGAGTTCGAACCTCGTGTGTCGCTCCAAATTAAAGTGATATGGCGATTTGCGGTATCAGATGGTGTTTTACTTTTCTGTAAAGGCATCACAAAGAATATTTGTGTGCCCTGGTGGTGGAATTGGTAGACACAAGGGATTTAAAATCCCTCGACGTTCGCGTTGTGCCGGTTCAAGTCCGGCCCGGGGCACCATCTCAAAATCTGCGACACTAGCTCAGTTGGTAGAGCGCAACCTTGCCAAGGTTGAGGTCACGAGTTCGAACCTCGTGTGTCGCTCCAGATTCGAAAGCCCAGCATTTATGCTGGGCTTTTTCGTTTCTGCTGTTTGAGTCTTCCTTCAGTTCTACCCAGCGACTTCATACATCCAATCGTAATAGAATCCCTCCCTGAACTTGCTTTAACACTCTGATGGCGTAGTAAGAAAATGCCTTCTCAGAGCCGCACAAGCGGGCTGTCCTTATATTTTCTGTTTTCAACCGTTGATGGATTTAAGACGATTTTCTGCGATACATATCAATATTAATGAAAATGAACCGAGTAAACGTTTGCTGCCGATTGTGATCTAAATCAATATGCAACCTGTGAAAACATATTGCCAGAAGATTTTATTTTGTGATAAATTCGCGCGCAATCTCGGAGCGTATTATTACGACTTTGATTCTCTGGGGGATACGCGTAATGACCATTCAAGCTGATTGTGACATTACGTAGGGTAGGTATCGGCAAAGCCATTTGTCGATAGACGGGATACTAGTGCTGTAAGAAGCAGCATGTTAATGGGAAACCCAACATTGAAACCTTTAAACAAACACACACTAATCAGCTTCATACTGCCGAAATGTCCCGTTTTACAAAACGGATGCATTACGGAACCTTGATTACTCTCCAAGCACAATAAAAGTCGCGTTCGTCGTGACGGGTTATCTGTATTTGTCGTTTAAGTAACGATGAATGCGGAGGTATATCTGTATTTCCTGTTATTTAATACTAACAAGAATAAATACAGGAAAGAGAATCATTATAATTCAAGGGATTATGTAGTATGAGCACTGCCTTTGAAGTCGATAACACTATCGCAAATTACTTTTCCTCCCAGGTTCCTGTTGTTGAAGGAATCTACGATTTAACGCCTGATCAAGTTCTTATCGAACAAGCAGAGCATGAATCTGAGGTTCGTTCTTACCCACGTCGTCTACCAATCGCGATTAAGCAAGCTTATGGCTGTTTGGTTGAAGATACGCGTGGTCAAATCTTCCTAGATTGTCTTGCTGGTGCGGGTACATTGGCTCTAGGTTATAACCACCCAGAGATTAACCAAGCGCTAAAAGAACAATTGGATTCTGGTTTGCCGTACCAGACTCTGGATATCGCAACGTCTGCGAAAACGCATTTCATTAAGTCTGTTAAAGGCTTTTTACCGCAAGAGCTGAGCGACAACTGTGTGATTCAGTTCTGTGGCCCTTCAGGTGCAGACGCGGTTGAGGCAGCAATCAAACTTGCCAAACAAACCACAGGTCGTAACACCATGTTCGCTTTCCGCGGTGCCTACCACGGTATGACGAACGGCACTATGGGTATGATGGGGAACTTGGGCACCAAAGCTCGTCGTACTGGTTTGATGTCAGACGTGCACTTCATGCCTTTCCCTTACAGCTTGCGCTGTCCGTTTGGTCTAGGTGGTGACGAAGGGGCGAAAGCGAGCATTCGTTACATCGAGCGTCTACTGAACGACGACGAAGCCGGTATCATGAAGCCTGCTGCAATCATTGTAGAGCCAGTGCAAGGTGAAGGCGGTGTTATTCCTGCGCCTGCATTTTGGCTACGAGAGTTGCGCCGCATCTGTGACGATCACGGTATCCTACTGATTTTTGATGAAATTCAATGTGGTGTCGGTAAGTCGGGCTACAACTTCGCATTCGAAGAAGCGGGCATTGTTCCTGATATTTTGTGTTTGTCTAAAGCGATCGGTGGTGGCTTGCCAATGTCACTATTGGTGATCAACAAGCAACACGATACATGGAAGCCAGGTGAGCACACTGGTACGTTCCGTGGTAACCAGTTAGCAATGGTGTCAGGTGCGAAAGCACTAGAAATCATCCAACGCGACAATCTTGTTGAGCATGCAAATGTTGCAGGCCAATACCTACGCTTTGGTCTTGAGAGCATTCAAAAACGCGTTAACTGTATCGCGGATGTTCGCGGTAAAGGTTTGATGCTTGGCGTTGAGATTAAACATCCAAGTGGCGAGCTAAACAAGTTTGGTGAGCCTTTGTCGGATGGCCAGCTTACTCTTGATATTCAACGCGCGGCACTTGAACGTGGTTTGATGGTAGAAAAGGGCGGCCGTGATGGCTCTGTGATTCGTTTCCTTCCGCCACTTATCATTTCTTTCGAGCAAATTGACTTTGCACTTCGAGTTCTGGAAGACGCAATTATCGCTGCAGGCGGTAGCCATGTTGAAGCGGACCCACAGGAAGAGTGGAAAAAGCACTTCATTCAAACTGGTGAACTTGGTGGTACTGAGTTTGCGTCTGTGATGAATCACATGACTGCAGCAATGAAGTCGGTGTTTGAGCAGGTGAATGCACCATACTCGGGAATGGATCCTAAACTGTTGGAAGCGACGATTAATGCGGTCGATCTGGACAACAAAAACGCCTCGTTAAAGTCAGTGATTGATGAAGCTGCAGAACTTGTTGCGAAGAATGCAATCTTCACTCAGCACCCTGATTGTATTGCTCACCTGCACACGCCTCCTTTGATGCCTGCGGTAGCGGCAGAAGCCATGATTGCAGCGTTGAACCAATCAATGGATTCATGGGATCAAGCGTCTTCTGCGACTTACGTAGAGCAAAAGGTGATTAACTGGCTGTGCGACAAGTACGAACTTGGTGATAAGGCGGACGGCATCTTCACCAGCGGTGGCACGCAGAGCAACCAGATGGGCCTAATGCTGGCGCGTGACTGGGTTGCAGACAAGCTAAGTAACCACTCAATTCAGAAGCTGGGTCTTCCAGAATACGCGGACAAACTTCGTATCGTATGTTCGAAGAAATCGCACTTCACGGTTCAAAAGTCAGCATCTTGGATGGGACTGGGTGAGAAAGCCGTGATGACTGTCGATGCGAACGCTGACGGAACGATGGATGTTACTCAGTTAGATCAAGTTCTAACGCAGGCAAAAGCAGAAGGTTTGATTCCATTCGCTATTGTTGGCACAGCAGGTACGACCGATCACGGTGCAATTGACGATCTAAACTTCATTGCGGATATGGCAGCGAAACATGAAATGTGGATGCACGTTGATGGCGCTTATGGTGGCGCACTGATTCTTAGCAGCCACAAATCACGCCTGAAAGGTGTAGAGCGTGCGCACTCGATCAGTGTCGACTTCCACAAACTGTTCTACCAAACAATCAGCTGTGGCGCATTGTTGGTGAACGATAAGTCGAGCTTTAAGTTCTTACTTCATCATGCTGACTACCTGAACCGTGAACACGATGAGCTACCTAACTTGGTAGACAAATCTATCGCAACGACGAAGCGTTTTGATGCATTAAAAGTCTTTATGACGATGCAAAACGTCGGTCCTAAGGCGCTTGGTGACATGTACGATCACCTATTAGCACAAACGCAGCAAGTTGCTGACATGGTTCGTGCCCATGAAGAGTTCGAGCTTCTGGCTGAGCCTGCGCTTTCAACGGTTCTATTCCGCGCAACCAATGTACGCACAAACAATGCATCTACAGATTTAGATGAACTGAACAAAGCACTGCGTCTTGAAGCGTTGACTCGTGGTATCGCGGTACTTGGTGAAACCATCGTTGATGGTAAAACCGCGCTTAAATTTACGATTTTGAATCCATGTCTGACGACAGCGGACTTTGAATCTTTGCTCTTGAAAATCAACACGCTAGCCGTTGAGCTAGTTTAATAAAGGTAACGGAAAACTATGGCAGTTCTACAGATTGGTGCAGGCGGCGTTGGCTGGGTTGTTGCACATAAAGCAGCACAAAACAACGACGTTCTGGGTGATATCACAATCGCATCACGTACTATTGGTAAGTGTGAGAAGATCATCGAGTCTATTCAGAAGAAAAACAACCTGAAAGATTCAGCTAAGAAACTAGAAGCGCGTGCAGTGAACGCTGACGACGTAGATTCTCTGGTTGCTCTTATTGAAGAAGTAAAACCGGATCTTGTAATCAACGCGGGTCCTCCGTGGGTTAACATGCCAATCATGGAAGCGTGTTACCGAGCAAAAGTTTCATACCTAGATACATCAGTGGCGGTTGACCTATGTTCAGAAGGTCAGCAAGTGCCTGAAGCTTACGATTGGCAGTGGGGCTACCGTGAGAAGTTCGAAGAAGCGGGCATCACGGGTATTCTTGGCGCTGGTTTCGATCCAGGCGTGGTATCAGTATTCGCGGCGTACGCAGTGAAGCACCTGTTTGATGAAATCGATACAATCGACGTTATGGACGTGAACGCAGGCGACCACGGTAAGAAGTTTGCGACCAACTTTGACCCAGAAACAAACATGCTTGAGATCCAAGGTGATTCGTTCTACTGGGAAAACGGCGAGTGGAAGCAAGTACCTTGTCACTCTCGTATGCTAGAGTTCGATTTCCCGAACTGTGGTTCACACAAAGTTTACTCAATGGCGCACGATGAAGTTCGTTCGATGAAAGAATTCATCCCAGCAAAACGCATTGAGTTCTGGATGGGTTTTGGCGATCGCTACCTAAACTACTTCAACGTAATGCGTGATATTGGCCTACTAAGTCCAGAACCACTAACGCTACACGACGGTACAGTCGTTCAACCTCTACACGTACTAAAAGCGATGTTACCTGATCCAACGTCTCTAGCACCTGGTTATACTGGCCTAACGTGTATCGGTACTTGGGTTCAAGGTAAGAAAGACGGTAAAGAGCGCAGCGTATTTATCTACAACAACGCAGACCACGAAGTCGCGTACGAAGATGTTGAACACCAAGCGATCTCTTACACGACAGGTGTTCCTGCAATTACAGCAGCACTGCAATTCTTCCGTGGCAAGTGGGCTGATAAAGGCGTGTTCAACATGGAACAGCTAGACCCAGATCCGTTCCTAGAAACGATGCCAACGATCGGTCTAGATTGGCATGTTCAGGAGTTGGAAGCAGGCCAAGGCTTACCGCTGATTCACGAACTGAACAAATAAGTTTTATCATTAAACTTGTTTAGATAATTTGAGCAGTCATGGCTTAAAGCCGTGGCTGCTTTTGTCGTATTTGAGGTTAACCCCTCCCAGCCTCCCCTTAAAAAGGGGAGGAGCAAAGACCGGCCGAGCTTAATTTCAAATCTTCCACTTTTAAAAGGGGGGAAGTTGAGGCAAACCGAGTACAGTTTCCACTTTCCTTTTTAAAGGGAGGAGCAGAAACAGACTGATCGTGGCTTCAATCTTTCCATTTTTTTGGCAAGAGTAGAGGTGGCTTGGTTTAATCCTCCTTTTTAAGGGGGAGAGTTAGAGGGGGTTAATCGTTGATAAATGGTGAGTTATGAGCAAAGAACAACTTAAAACCCCGTACTTCATGATCAATGAAGACAAGTTGGTTGAGAACCTAGAAAAAGCAAAGCAGCTAAAAGACATTTCTGGTGTGAAGCTAGTGCTGGCACTGAAGTGCTTCTCAACATGGGGCGTATTCGACATCATCAAGCCTTACTTAGATGGCACGACTAGCTCTGGCCCGTTTGAAGTGAAGCTTGGCTACGAAACTTTCGGTGGTGAGACTCACGCATACAGCGTTGGCTACAGCGAAGACGATGTGCGTGAAGTCGCGGATATCTGTGACAAGATGATTTTCAACTCTCAGTCACAGCTAGCTGCTTACCGTCATATCGTTGAGGGCAAAGCATCTATTGGTCTTCGCCTTAACCCTGGCGTAAGCTACGCAGGTCAAGACTTAGCTAATCCTGCTCGTCAGTTCTCTCGTCTTGGCGTACAAGCTGACCACATCAAGCCAGAAATTTTCGATGGCATTGATGGTGTGATGTTCCACATGAACTGTGAGAACAAAGACGTAGACGCATTTATTGGTTTGCTGGATTCGATCTCCGAACAGTTTGGCGAATACCTAAATAAACTTGATTGGGTCAGCATGGGCGGTGGTGTATTCTTCACATGGCCAGGCTATGACATCGAGAAATTAGGCCTTGCGCTTAAAGCCTTCTCTGAAAAACACGGCGTACAAATGTACTTAGAGCCGGGAGAGGCAATCATCACAAAAACGACCGACCTTGTCGTGACCGTGGTAGATATTGTTGAGAACGTGAAGAAGACGGCGATTGTTGACTCAGCAACGGAAGCGCACCGCTTGGATACCCTTATCTACAATGAACCTGCGTCTATCCTAGAAGCATCAGAAAAGGGCGAGCACGAATACGTGATTGGTTCTTGCTCTTGCCTAGCGGGTGATCAGTTCTGTGTGGCGAACTTCGAACAACCATTAGAGATTGGTCAGCGTCTACACATACTGGACAGTGCGGGTTACACCATGGTGAAGCTAAACTGGTTCAATGGTCTGCGCATGCCATCGGTATACTGTGAGCGTTCAAGTGGCGAGATTCAAAAACTGAACGAGTTTGATTACTCAGATTTCAAACGCTCTTTATCTCAATGGTCAGTGAAGTAGTCATCTTTGCTTGACGTAAAAAGTGGTTGAACGTGAAAAGAGCAGCACAACGCTGCTCTTTTTTATTTGGGCATTGCTATTGGAATGTGCATCGGGGGCGGAGGTTAGCCTTCCACAATCACACGGGTATCTTCACTGAGTGATTCCAGCTCGTTTGCCACATCATCGATTTCTAATTCTCTAGGCAGCTTGATGGCCATCTTCGCACTGAATAGGCTAGAGCTGACCCCACCACCGCCGGCAATGAACACACGTTGGCAGTCCATATCTAAGATTGAAATCCCTTGTCCATCGAGTACGTGAGTAATCTCGTTGACAATACCCGCGCGGTCATTGGCGTCGAGACGTAATTGGAAAATCGTATCTTCTCGATGAGAGTGCGGCTCAGAATCGACGAACTTGACGATAAGAGTCTGGCAAGCGGAAAACGCGTCTTTTACTGTGTCGGCGTTTTCTTCAGGAAGCTCCACTTTGATTACGCCAGCGACTTGGTCTTCAATAAAGTTCACTTTACTGATGAGCCATTTTCCCTCGTTTTCATGTGTAACAGCAGCAAGTTGTTTGATGGTCGCTGGTGATGCCTGACCGACGAAATTAACGATAAACACAGTGTTCATAATGTCCCCTCCCGGAATAAGGTTTGGACGCGGCACGGGTAGACGTATCGCTATAGTTATTTGGGCTTAAGGTTCAAGAACTTAAGTTATTGGAATTTTTCCTTAATTTCAGTGTAGGTGCTGGGGGAGGGTTATGTTTGACAGAGGTCAATTTTTGACGCTAATTCGTGACGCAAATAATGAAAACTTTGCTTGGGGCACAAAAAAAGCAGCTCGTGAGCTGCTCTTTAACTGTTTGGTTTTAGAAGGTTACCTTCATTTCAAAACCGTAGAAGACATTGTCGTAGCTTGCGCCAGAGTCCATCGCGAATTTCGCGGCGTCTTGGTTACCGAACCAAGGCGATGAGCTGAATTGGAATTCTGCGCTACCACCCCAAGCATCGGATACCCAGTAATGGATATGGCCAACTGGGTTAAGGAAGAACAAAGATACGTCACCCATCGTCTCTGAACCCATTACTTCACCACCGCCAGCAATAATGTCTTGCTCAGCTGTTAACATCATTTCACCGACCACAGCACCAAAAAATGGAGTAATAAACAAGTCTTGCCATGATGGAATTTCCGCAAACGCTTCTACGCCGTATTCCCAGAAGAATGTCGACATCGTTGCAGAGTACAGGAAGGATTCAAATTCGTTATAGCCCGCGTGGCGTGCTGCTGTGTAGTAAACACCACCGAAGTAAGGGTGCATGACGTAGTTTAGGAAGTGTTCGTCACGATCCCAAACCGGACCGCTAGAAACGTTGTCTTTCCACTTACTACCGAGTTTGCTCATGTCACGATCTTCGTCGTCCCACTTAGTGATGCTCTCAGGCAGTAACGTCATCAAACCCACAGTCGCCACACTCAAACCAAGGATGGTGTAAGTTTGCCCCATAAGGTAGTCCCAATCTTTGTCTTTTGGAACGATAAGATGCTTTGGTTGAAGACCTGCGTCGAGATTTAAAGAATCATCGCTATCTAACCCCATCGCATAGCGAGGATTTTGTGGCTCGAAGCTATACAGAGTGGTTGTTTCGCAGTAACCTGACAGGCAATCAGGCGTGTAAGAAAACTCGATATGGTTACTCATATCGTACTGGCTCGCATTTGCCGCAGCAGATGCAGTCAGAACAAGACCACTTAGCGTTTTCTTGAACATGGATGATTTTGACACAGAGGTCTCCGAGTTATTGGTTTGATGATCGGGCTCACAATTATCCCTTAAAAGAACAGCCATTTAAATACTTGACCTAAATTTAATCTCAACAAATTCACTAGAGATTAGTCTAATAAAATGAAAACGATATAGGCACAATGTCGAAAAAATGTGGATTTTGCCTATTTTCAGGAGTCAGTTGTGAAAATTGCTATGCTTAGTACCGGAGAAGAAGTCCTTCACGGTGATATTGTTGATACAAATGCTGCTTGGCTGTCGAGCTTATTTTATCAGCATGGATTTGGCTTAACGAAACGCTCAACCGTTGGTGACAAGCAGTCGAGTCTAATTGAAGAATTCCTAATGCTCAGCTTCAATAACGATGTGGTCATCGTTAATGGTGGCTTGGGACCAACCACCGATGACATGAGTGCGGCGGCAGCAGCAAAAGCCGCTGAGTGTAAGCTTGTGTTGTTCAAAGATTGGTTAGAGCATCTAGAGGCAATGTATGCGCGTCGTGGTATTCCAATGCCAGACAGCAACCTAAAACAAGCGATGTTGCCAGAGACGGCAGAAATCGTAGATAACCCAATTGGTACCGCATGTGGTTTTAAGATGCTGATCAATGACGCGGTGTTTTATTTTACCCCTGGCGTACCAAGCGAATTTAAGCTGATGGCAGAAACGCAAATTTTGCCAGATTTGAAAAAACTGTTCCCTGAAGTCGAAAGTGCGTCTTGCAGCCGAATTTATACCTTTGGTCTGTCGGAGTCTGGTATCTCAGATAAGCTTGACCAAATGAAACTGCCACAAGGCTATGAGCTTGGCTATCGCTCGTATTTACCTTTTATTGAAGTGAAGCTGTTTGGTCCATCCAATCAAGTAGAGCAGCGCATGAAGCTCATGCAGATCATTCACAAGCACCTTGAAAGCAATACGGTGAGTGTCGATATGCCAATGGTCGACCACGTAGGTCAATTGCTGGTGGACAAAGGATTAACCTTGTCCATTTCAGAGAAAAGCAGTGCAGGCCACTTAACCTATTGGCTTAACAGTAATGAGAACGTTGAAAAGCAATTTGGTCATGGCTGGGTATTAGCAGGCCAGAGCCAAACCATTACTGATGAAGGTGATCCGTTAGCGGCGACGTTTGCGCTGGCGGGGGCGACGCGTGAGAAATGTGGTACGGATTTAGCGTTAGTCACAGGTAAGCTTGATGAAGGCGTTTTCTCTGTCGCACTTTCCACTTCTGCGGGAGAGTGGGGGGCGTTGTACAAGCTATCGAGAAAATATCAACGCGACGATCAAGTCAAAGTCATCAGTGCGGCGGCGCTAGATATGTTGCGCCGTTATTTAGAGCGAAAACCAATGTCAGCGCAGTACGCTTTCTTAGAGAAAGTGAAAGAGATGCACATTCCGAGCAGCGCACTTTAATTCTGTCGCTTGAAAACGGCAGATAACAAAAAGCCAAGGCAAATGCCTTGGCTTTTTAGTATTCACTGGCGCTAAATCTACGCGCGTTTCTCTTTCATCGCGTAGTTCACACCACTGAGCGAAACACTGGATTTCGCTCTGCAAATACATGGCAGTATCTCATCTGGCTGAGTATAGGCCATAGCAAAACCAACATACTCCACTTCACCTGACTCTAACGTGCAGCGGCAAGCACCACAGTGTCCGTCACGGCAGTTGTATTCAGGGAGTAAACCAGCTTGTTCCATCGTCTCCAAAATTGTATTGGATGGGTTGGACTCAATACTGACGAGTTTGTTGATTTTGATGCTTGGCATTACAGCTCAAATCCTTCGAAGTCGTCTGCGCTTACTTCGTTGTCAATCTGACCAACAAGGTAAGATGAAATTTCTGCTTCTTGTGGCGCAACCTGAACGTTATCCGATGACAACCAAGCGTTGATCCATGGGATTGGGTTTGAAGTTGCTTCAGGGTATGCCATAGGTAGACCTACCGCTTGCATACGGATGTTGGTGATGTACTCAACATACTGGCTCAGGATGTCCTTGTTCAAGCCGATCATTGAACCGTCTTTGAATAGGTATTCTGCCCATTCCTTTTCTTGCTCAGCCGCTTCTTTGAACAGGTCAAAACACTCTTGTTTTGCTTCTTCAGCGATTTGCATGAATGAGAAGTCGTCTTGACCGTTACGTAGCAAGTTGATCATGTGTTGTGTGCCATTCAGGTGAAGGGCTTCATCACGAGCGATCAGCTTGATGATTTTCGCGTTACCTTCCATTAGTTCACGCTCTGCGAAAGCGAATGAACAAGCGAAACTTACGTAGAAGCGGATTGCTTCTAGTGCGTTTACTGACATCAGGCAGATGTAAAGCTTCTTCTTCAGATCGTACAGGCTAACTTTAACCGTTTCGCCATTCAGAACGTGTTCACCTTCACCGTAACGGTGGTAGTCATTTGTCGCTTGAATTAGGTCATCGTAGTAGTGTGCGATGTCTTTTGCGCGCTTTAGGATGTGTTCGTTTTCAACGATGTCATCGAATACCACACTTGGATCATTCACGATGTTACGGATGATGTGAGTGTATGAACGAGAGTGAATCGTTTCAGAGAAAGACCAAGTCTCAATCCAAGTTTCTAGCTCAGGCAGAGACACAAGCGGTAACAGTGCAACGTTCGGGCTACGACCTTGAATTGAGTCAAGCAGCGTTTGGTACTTCAAGTTTGAGATGAAGATGTGCTTCTCGTGGTCTGGTAGCTTGTTGTAATCGATACGGTCGCTTGATACGTCCACTTCTTCAGGGCGCCAGAAGAAAGACAATTGCTTTTCGATTAGCTTTTCGAAGATCTCGAATTTTTGTTGGTCGTAACGAGCAACGTTCACTGATTGACCTAGGAACATTGGTTCCTTAAGTTGGTCGTTTTTGTTCTGGTTAAAAGTACTGTAAGCCATAATGCCTCAATTCCTTTTAGACCTCCCCAAGCGGGGAGGTGTTCGATTGTTTGTTTCTACGAATTGTTAGGGTGGGTAAGATTAAATCTTACAACCGCCGCCTGCACAATCGTCATCTTGTGGTTGAACTGCGTCTTTCTGGTCGTCTTTCGCACCGTCACGAGTGTTATGGTAGTAAAGTGTTTTCACACCAAACTTGTACGCAGTTAGAAGGTCTTGAAGAAGTTTCTTCATTGGAACCTTACCGCTCTCGTAACCAGAAGGGTCGTAGTTTGTGTTTGCAGAGATCGCTTGGTCAACGAACTTCTGCATGATGCCCACAAGGTGTAGGTAACCGTCGTTAGAACCGATGTTCCAAAGCAGTTCGTAGTTGTCTTTCAGTTCAGTGAAATCTGGTACAACTTGCTTCAAGATACCGTCTTTCGACGCTTTAACAGATACGAAACCGCGTGGTGGCTCAATACCGTTTGTCGCGTTAGAGATCTGAGAAGAGGTCTCTGATGGCATTAGCGCAGTCAGTGTTGAGTTACGTAGGCCGTGCTCCATGATTTCTTGACGTAGGCTATCCCAATCGTAGTGCAGCTCTTCTTCACAGATTAGGTCAACGTCTTTCTTGTAAGTGTCGATTGGCAATAGGCCTTTCGCGTAGTTCGTTTCGTGGAACGAAGGACACTTACCTTGTTCTTTTGCTAGCGCTACAGACGCTTTCAATAGGTAGTATTGAATCGCTTCAAACGTGCGGTGAGTTAGACCGTTTGCGCTGCCGTCAGAGTACTTAACGCCGTTTTTCGCTAGGTAGTATGCGAAGTTGATAACACCAACACCTAGCGTACGACGGTTCATTGTCGACTTGTATGCCGCTGGTAGTGGGTAATCTTGGTAATCAAGTAGTGCATCTAGTGCACGCACTACAAGCTCAGACAGCTCTTCGAAGTCATCTAGAGATTTGATAGCGCCTAGGTTGAACGCAGATAGCGTACATAGTGCGATCTCACCTGAATCATCTTCAACGTTCTTCAGAGGTTTCGTTGGCAGTGCGATTTCCAAACATAGGTTTGATTGACGAACTGGCGCTACTTCTGAATCGAATGGGCTGTGAGTGTTACAGTGGTCCACGTTCTGAATGTAGATACGGCCTGTTGATGCGCGCTCTTGCATTAGCAGAGTGAACATTTCGATCGCTTTAACCGTTTCTTTCTTGATTGAAGGATCGTTCTCGTATTTTACGTATAGACGTTCGAATTCTTCTTGGTTTTCAAAGAACGCGTCGTACAGACCCGGTACGTCTGATGGTGAGAACAAAGTGATGTTGCCACCTTCTACTAGGCGTTGGTACATCAGTTTGTTCAGCTGAACACCGTAGTCCATGTGACGAACACGGTTTTCTTCAACACCACGGTTGTTCTTAAGAACCATTAGCGAGCGAGCTTCGCCGTGCCACAGTGGGTAGAACACAGTCGCTGCACCGCCACGAACACCACCTTGAGAACAACACTTAACGGCTGTTTGGAAGTATTTGTAGAATGGGATACAACCTGTGTGGAATGCTTCACCACCACGGATTTCAGAACCTAGCGCACGGATACGACCTGCGTTGATACCGATACCCGCACGTTGAGAAACGTAACGTACGATTGAGCTTGCTGTCGCGTTGATAGAATCAAGGCTATCGCCACATTCGATCAGTACACATGAGCTGAACTGACGAGTAGGCGTACGTACACCAGACATGATTGGTGTAGGCAGAGAAATCTTAAATGTCGATGTCGCATCGTAGAAACGCTTGATGTAGTCAAGACGCGTTTCTTTCGGATAGTTAGCGAACAGGCAAGCAGACACAAGAATGTACAGGAACTGAGCACTTTCGTAGATTTCACCTGATACACGGTTTTGTACGAAGTACTTACCTTCTAGCTGTTTTACGGCTGCGTAAGAGAAATCAAGGTCGCGCTTGTGGTCGATGTACGCATCAAGCTCGTCTAATTCCGCTTTTGTGTAGTCTTCTAGGATGTGCTTATCGTACTTACCCATATCAACAAGACGAGCTACGTGGTCATGCAGCGTTGGCGGTTCGTATTGGCCGTATGCTTTTTTACGTAGGTGGAATACCGCTAGGCGAGCAGCTAGGTATTGGTAGTCCGGTGTCTCTTCTGAAATCAGGTCTGCAGCAGACTTGATCATCGTCTCGTGGATATCTGACGTGGTGATGCCGTCATAAAACTGGATGTGAGCACGTAATTCTACTTGTGATACTGAAACGTTGTTAAGACCTTCGGCAGCCCAAGTAATAACGCGATGGATTTTCTCCAGATCGATAGTTTCTTTGCGGCCATCACGCTTAGTGACGGTAAGTTGTTGGTTCATTCTGCTTTATTTCCCTAAGAAAACTGATAAAAGCCGTGTTTTTGTTTGTTTATGTGCAAAATTTGTAAAACTTGCGGCGGCTTTGTGATCAAAGTCTATCTATATATTGTAGCTTAAACACAACATATAGGGGTTCATTTGTTTGCGAGTTACAAGATAGTGCTGTTACCCCAATTTTTCAAGGTACAGATTTGGGATGACTTGTGGATAACTAACAAAATTAAAAAAATCAGTAAGTGGACACTAACCGATGAGAAAAGGGCTGACTTGAATGGGGAAAATTACGTTTTTCAGATCGGTTCATAAATAACCGCATGTAAAAATATTTTCCTTGATCTTTGACAGTTTTTGTTTGTTAAAAATAGATTGGTCAAAATGGAATCTAGAGCACTTTTTTCTACAGAAATTGACAAAAAAAGCGGCGCTCATGTGCTACCGCTTTCCCATAAATTTCATATCGAGTTTTGCTCAATCACGAACAACTCCGCGATCCAAAAAATCAATATTTAGTAGTGTGAACGATGTAGTTTACATCCACATTACGACCGAGCTTGTAGCTGTCGTTAAGAGGGTTGTAGTGCAAACCTGTGATGCCCATTTCGGTTAGGTCAGTTTGATCAATCATCTTCATCATTTCTGCTGGTTTGATGAACTTCTCATGATCGTGTGTGCCTTCCGGAACGATTCTCAGCAGTTTCTCTGCGCCGACAATAGCAAACAGGTAAGATTTCATGTTGCGGTTTAAAGTTGAGAAGAAGACATGGCCGCCTGGTTTCACGAGCGCTGCACAAGAGCGAATCACAGACAGTGGGTCAGGAACGTGCTCTAGCATCTCCATACAAGTCACTACATCATAAGTACCTGCATTTTCTGCTGCGTGGTCTTCGATAGTGCTTTGGATATAAGTCAGCTTAGTGCCTGTCTCGAGAGCATGAAGACGTGCCACTTCTAATGGCTCTTTGCCCATATCAAGACCGGTAACGATGGCGCCTTCTTTTGCCATGCTTTCCGCAAGGATGCCACCACCACAGCCAACATCGAGCACTTTTTTGCCAAATAGGCCGTCAGCTTTCTCTAGGACATAGTTCAAGCGAAGCGGGTTAATTTGATGAAGTGGTTTGAACTCGCCTTCTAAATCCCACCAACGAGAAGCCATCTCTTCGAATTTCTTAATTTCACTTGGGTCGACGTTTTGTGCTTTTGTCATGATAGTTATATCGCTTCGCTAATAGTCCTTTGGAAGGCGTGATTATACTCCAATGGTACGATACGTTAAAACTGCTTCTTTTCTCACAATCGCTACAGGAGAGATTTTTGAGCGGTGTTGGTGGAAATATAGTCAGTTTTCATAAAGATATGGGATGAATGTGCAAATTCTCTTCATTTAACTCATAACGAAGCTCACAACCTGATAAAACGAGTGGGAAAGTGATGCCCCGTTGATGAATTGTGTGTTATATTTTTGCACCTTACACGTATCGTAATTACGATCAGATAATAGAGGGATAATGGCTCTATGAGCGATTTAGCTAAAGAGATCACGCCCGTAAACATTGAAGATGAGCTTAGAGGTTCATACCTAGACTACGCGATGTCAGTAATCGTGGGTCGTGCTCTTCCAGATGTGCGTGATGGCCTAAAACCAGTACACCGCCGCGTTTTATTCGCGATGAACGTACTAGGCAACGATTGGAACAAACCATATAAAAAATCAGCCCGTGTTGTCGGCGACGTAATCGGTAAATATCACCCACACGGTGATAGTGCTGTGTACGACACAATCGTACGTATGGCTCAGCCGTTCTCACTTCGTTACATGCTGGTCGATGGTCAAGGTAACTTTGGCTCGATCGATGGCGACTCTGCTGCGGCAATGCGTTATACCGAAGTACGTATGGCGAAAATTGCCCACGAACTTCTGGCTGACCTAGATAAAGAAACCGTGGACTACGTACCTAACTACGATGGTACGGAGCAAATCCCAGCGGTTCTTCCAACTAAAATTCCTAACCTATTGGTAAACGGTGCTTCTGGTATCGCGGTAGGTATGGCAACCAACATCCCACCGCACAACCTTGGCGAAGTGATCGATGGCTGTCTTGCATTCATCAATAATGAAGAAATCACGATTGATGAACTAATGGATTACATTCCTGGTCCTGATTTCCCAACGGCAGCGCTAATCAGCGGTCGTAAAGGCATCGTAGACGCGTACAAAACTGGTCGCGGCAAGATCTACATGCGTTCAAAAGCGGAAATCGAAGTGGAGAAGAATGGTAAAGAAACCATCATCGTCACTGAAATCCCTTACCAGGTAAACAAAGCTCGCTTGATCGAAAAGATCGCTGAGCTAGTTAAAGATAAGAAAGTAGAAGGCATCAGTGCGCTACGTGACGAGTCTGATAAAGACGGTATGCGTATCGTAATTGAATGTAAGCGCGACGCTGTGGGTGAAGTGGTTCTAAACAACCTTTACGCACAAACTCAGCTTCAAACGACTTTCGGTATCAACATGGTTGCGCTAAACAACGGCCAGCCACAGCTATTCAACCTAAAAGACATGTTGAAGTGCTTCGTTGACCACCGTCGTGAAGTTGTCACTCGTCGTACTATCTTCGAACTACGCAAAGCGCGTGAACGTGCTCATATCCTTGAAGCACTGTCTCTTGCTCTTGCAAACATCGATGAAGTTATCGAGCTAATCAAAAACGCACCAACACCAGCAGAAGCAAAAGTTGGCTTGGTATCGCGTGGTTGGGATCTTGGTAACGTAGCATCAATGCTTGAGCGTGCTGGTACTGATGCAGCTCGTCCTGAATGGCTAGAAGATCAATACGGTATCCGTGATGGTCTGTACTACCTAACTGAGACTCAAGCGCAAGCTATTCTAGAACTTCGTCTACACCGTCTAACCGGTCTAGAGCACGAGAAGATTCTTGATGAATACAAAGCACTTCTAGATGAAATCGCAGAGCTAATGCACATCCTTGCAAGCACTGAGCGTCTAATGGAAGTGATCCGCGAAGAGCTTGAAGCAGTTCGCGATGGTTACGGAGATGCTCGTCGTACCGAAATCACAGCAGCTACCCATGACATCGACATGGAAGAGCTGATTGCTCGTGAAGACGTAGTAGTAACTCTGTCTCACGAAGGTTACGTTAAGTACCAAATTCTAAGCGACTACGAAGCTCAGCGCCGTGGTGGTAAAGGTAAGAGTGCAACGAAGATGAAAGATGAAGACTTCATCGAACGTCTACTTGTTGCAAATACTCACGATAACATTCTGTGTTTCTCTACTCGTGGTAAGACTTACCGTCTGAAAGTTTACCAATTGCCTCATGCAACTCGTACTGCACGTGGTAAGCCAATCGTAAACATCCTTCCTCTAGAGGAAGGTGAGCGTATCACTGCAATTCTTCCTGTTGATGAGTTCTCACCAGAGAAATTTATCTTCATGGCGACAGGTGATGGTACGGTTAAGAAGACCCCACTGAACCAGTTTGCAAACGTACGTTCAAACGGCCTAATCGCTGTGAACCTACGTGATGATGACTCACTAATTGGTGTTGATATCACAAACGGCGATAGCGACATCATGCTGTTCTCTAAAGCAGGTAAAGTGGTTCGCTTCAGCGAAGACAAAGTACGTGCAATGGGTCGTACAGCGGCAGGTGTTCGCGGCATGAAACTCGCAGACGAAGACCAAGTTGTTTCTCTAATCGTTCCGTCTAACGAAGGCGATATCCTAACGGTTACACAAAACGGCTACGGTAAGCGTACTGAACTAGCGGAATACCCAACGAAAGGTCGTGCAACTCAGGGCGTTGTGTCTATCAAGGTTTCTGAGCGTAACGGTCCAGTTGTTGGCGCGGTACAAGTAGAAGAAGGCGACGAGATGATGATGATCACCGACGCTGGTACTCTAGTACGTACACGTGTAGCGGAAGTGAGCCAAGTTGGTCGTAACACCCAAGGTGTGACACTTATCCGTACAGCTGAAGACGAATCAGTAGTTGGTCTACAACGCATCGACGAAGTTGAAGAAGTTGAATTGCCAGAAGGCGAAGAAGCAGAAGCAACAGAGGCGAACGCAGAAGGTCAAGCTCCTGAAGCGCCAGCAGCAGACGATACAGCTGAAGGTTCAGAAAAAGAGTAAGCTTCTTCCTAATCGCTAAATTTGAAAGCCGAGCATAACGCTCGGCTTTTTTGTATCTGTATCAACGCAATGAAAGTCGGAAACCAGTACACTGGCGTTATCTTTATTCATAGGTTGCTTTATGTCTGTTTGGTTTTTCGTTGCCATCTCCTTGATGGGCTTGTTCATCGTCCTCTTATCACTGAGTGCATCAAAAGTTAAACCTGCCCAATGGTTTGGCTTTTGTCTATTAGTGCTTGTTATAACCAGTGCGAGTTTCTTATTGCTGCGTCAAACTCCGCCTCAACCGATGCAAGCAGAAATGTCACGTATGATGACTGCTCGTGACATCATGCAAGAGATTCAAGACCAGTTGCGAGAGGACCCAAACAACGCTGAATTGTGGTTCCAACTCGGGCAGGGCTACCTATTAGAGCGTGAATTTGACGGTGCGTTGATTTGTTTTGACTACGCGATCCAACTGACTGAACCTGTTAGTGCCACGCAACTTGCCGCAAAGGCGACCACTTTATACTACATCCATCAACAATCTATGACGCAAGAAGTCAGCCTGCTTCTGGAACAAGCTCTACAGATAGAACCGCATAATGAAGCAGCTTTGTCTTTGATCGCAAATGACCATTTTCTGTCATTCCGCTTTCAGGAAGCCATTGATACTTGGGTACTATTATTAGATTCTAATGATCCAAATTTAGATAGAGTGCAAATCATTAACTCTATCAACAAAGCAAAAGAGCTGTTGTAAGCGTACAATTTAATAAGCAGTAGAGGGAAAGGTGGGCAACGAATGAAAAATAAGGCACTAAGCATATTGGTTTTGCTGTGCGGCTCTGTATTAGCGGGTTGTAGCTCTTCCGATCATTCTGGTTCTTCCTCTTCGGTTTATTATTCTTCGGGTTATTACGATCCGTGGTGGTACGATCATGACGACTACTGGATTTATTACTATCCGGGTTGTTGCGACAACGATGACGAATACAAAGAGAAACTGGAAGAGTGGTGGAATGGTTTAGATGAAGACCAACAGCAATCCATCAAAGACAAAGTCGAGGATTGGAAGGACGATGATATGTCCGCCAATATCGATAACATGAAACGCCAACTTGATGATCATTGGCAATCACTGCCTGAAGAGCAAAAGCAAGAGATTCAAACTAAGTGGGAGAATCGTCCAGAACGTATTGAGCCAGCGGCTTTACAAGACAAAGCGGTGAAAGAAAAGCTGCAACAAAGAAAAGCACTGCCTGAGACTCAAATCCAACGTCCTGCTGCAAGACCTAATGTGCAAATGCCTAAAACGCGGCCAAATATTCAGCCTAGACCGAGGCTGCCTCGTCGCTAGTTTATTTTTCTCTATCTCTTTATTAAAAGAAAAGGGCGCCTTCTGCGCCCTTTGTTTTATCTGTGTAACCTTAATGCAATCGATACTGATCAGTATGTAGCTTCACGTTCGGCCGCGGCTTTATCCCAGTCAGGAACGACAGTCTCTAGGAAGTGTTTCTTATCTGTGTTCATTTTTTCCATATCCATACCAAGTGCTTCTTGTGCTTTCGCTTTGGTCGAGATATCTGGAATTTGTACTGGTTCAGTAATGCCTTTGGTTGCCAGTAAACGAACCAACTTGGTACGAGCGTCAGCGGCGCGATCAACTGCAGTACCTAGTACTTCAAGCGCTACCTCAGGAGCATGCATGTGGACACCGTGAGAAGCAATTGCGTAGTCCCAACGCCATTGTGCGTGGCGAATATCTTTTAGGATAGGTTCCATCTCTGCTTCTGTAGCGCCCGCTTTCCACGCTGCGCCTGCTTCAAAATGCGCTGCTACGATTTGCTTCTCGGCGGTTAGCTTCATGTTCAGTACTTGCGCTTTGCGAGTCGACACGATGCTTTGTAGCTGCTCTTTAGTTTGGGTATGGCATTGTGCACAAGTGTCTTCGAAGCGGTCAAATGGGTTACCCACTTTGTGGTCTGTGTACACCGTGCCGTCTTCTTTGGTCACTTTAGGCATATGACAGTCCACACACACCACTTTGTTTTTACCATGGATGCCATCACGCCACGTTTCGTAACCTGGGTGTTGTGCTTTGAGCATCGGAGCTTTAGATACTGCATGCGTCCAATCTTTGAAATTCAACGCGTCGTAATATTTCTCCATGTCATTGACGGTGGTGCCCATATCCCATGGGAATTTGACCGCTTTAGTCGGGCCGGTGAAGTAGTATTCAACGTGACATTGAGCGCAGACCGATGCTTGCTTATCTAGGCGAGATTGTTCATCAAAGTTTTTACCAATAGTATCAAAAGCACGCTCGACATAAGGGCGAGTTACCGCTAGTGCAGGTTCACCATTCTTAAATTCTTCTGAGCGTGTGTCGTGACAGTCGGAGCAACCGATAGGGTTGACGATTTCTGACCCCAAGCGTGCCCATTTACCTTCGAAATAACCGTCTTCACCACGTTCATCAATTACGCGAGCAACGTCAGGGCTTTTGCAGCTCCAACATGCCATTGGCATAGGGCCAGATTTTTCATCAGTCGGTGCGCCAGTGCGTAAGGTTTGGCGAACATCGTCAAGTGCGTAAAAGTGACCGCGCGCTTTGTTATAGTCTTTAGCAAAGCCGTAGCCTGCCCACAAGATCACCATGTTTGGATCTTCACTTAGGGCATCTTCAATGTGTTCGCTTTCAGAGGTTGCTTTCCAAGAGTGGTATTGATCAGGGTGGTTCTGTTCAAAGACGTCATTTCGAGGGTCGACGAGGCCTTTATCTTCTGCTGCCAACGGAGCGCCGACCAAAAATAATTGGCTGGCGAATAAGGTCGCAACCGCGATTGGTGCGCTCATCCAGTGTTTTATGCTCACGGTGTTATCTCCATATTCGTTTTTATTAGCAGCGTTGTGAGGAGCTATTCCAAATAAGAACTGGAGATCTGTATTTAATATTATTGTTTATTCCAATGGATGAAATAGTGAGCAGAACTTGTCTTGTTTTAGATCAATTTACACCAGTGATCTCAATCATGTTTAAGTTTTTATACCTCTAAAGGGGTAGTGGTTAATGTCTTTGATAGCAAGATGTTAGGATTTAACCATTTCAAAAATAGGGTGATTTAGTTCGCTTTTTAAGCAGTTGTTTCTACCTCTTATGAATAATAGAGGTATTATAAATATAGGTTTAGCGTTGTGGCTTTCCGAAATAAGAATTGATGTCATTTGAAGATTTGGAAAAATATCTTCAGAGGAAATTAATTGTCGCTCAAATAAATAATTGAGAATAGTTATCAATTATTGTCGAGCTAAGGAAAGAAAAATATGGGCAATATAAAATTGACCATAGAGACAATGCTGAAATTTCTCTTCGTCTTTACCATCTATGGTTTCTCCATCGCCGCCCATGCGACTTCTTCAGAGCCGATTGAAGGTGCTCAAGCTGAGCGTCATCAAGTCGAGTTAATCCGAGACAGAGACTACAAATGTCTCCAATGTCATAAGGATGCCAAAGAGACTCTGAACCTTTCGCATGATCCGCAAGCGTTACTCAGCAAAGGTAAGCAGCTTAATTGCACCAACTGCCACAGTAACATCGGTCCTGATCACCGTGAAGGTGCACCGGATGTGATTAAGTTTTCTGCCGCGCAATCGAAAGAGGTACACGACAAAGTGTTCCTTGATCCAAGCATGATTCTTAAAGCCAACAGCCAGTGTGTGGATTGCCATGCCCCTGCCAAGCTCAGAGAAAAACACTGGACGCATGATGTTCATGCAAAGAATCTTACTTGCTCAAATTGTCATGATGTTCATGCTGCAAAAACCAAAGCCCTCTCTTACGACAGAAAACAGTTGATCAAGCAGTGTGTAGATTGTCACTCTGAGTTTGCCATCGAACCTGAACTTGCAAAAGAAGAGGAGAGATAGCATGAAATGTTCTAGAAGAAACTTCCTCGCCGGCAGCGGCGCGTTGATATTGACCACAGGCGTTGCAAGCACTTCCGTTGTTAGCTCCTCTCTTTATGCCAGTGATAATGAGCAAGTGAAGCGTATGGGAATGGTTCACGATGAGAACGCCTGCATTGGCTGTACTGCTTGTACCGATGCTTGCCGTGAAGTGAATAACGTTCCTGAAGGCGTTACCCGTCTTAAAATTCATCGTAGTGAACCGATTGGCGAATTCCCAGATGTGGAATACCAGTTTACTCGCGAATCCTGTCAGCACTGTGACAACCCACCATGTGTGTACGTTTGCCCAACAGGTGCAGCATACAAAGATGAAGCGACAGGCATCGTCGATGTACACAAAGAGAAATGTGTCGGATGTGGTTATTGCTTAGCTGCTTGCCCTTACCAAGTGCGTTTCTTTAATCCGGTCGATCACTCTGCGGATAAATGTAACTTCTGCCTTGATACAAACCTAGCGCAAGGTAAGCAGCCAGCTTGCGTCGAATCTTGCCCAACAAAAGCACTCATCTTTGGTGATTTAAATGACCCAACTAGCGAGGTGAGCAAAGCTATCGAAAGTCATGTTGTCTATCGCGATAAATCGCATTTAGGTACGCAACCTAAACTGTACAAAATTCCGCATAGCAAAGGGGAGGTGTCATCATGAACAGCTTCGAAAGTGCATTCCACTTTGACTCGTTAGTCTGGGATTGGATCATCGCGATTTACTTATTCCTTGCTGGGATGTCAGCAGGTGCGGTGATGATTTCTATCTATCTAAAACGCAAAGTGATTGAAGGTGATCCTGCAAACAACGGCATCATGAAAGCGATGGCTTGGCTCGCACCATTTGGCATCATTGCTGGGTTGGTAATTTTGATTTTCCATTTAACCAAGCCTTTGGAGTTTTGGAAGATCATGATCTACTACAACCCAACGTCGGTAATGTCGATGGGCGTGATCTTGTTCCAAGTGTACATGCTAGTGCTGTTTGTTTGGATCGGCGTTATCTTCCGCCATCAAATCATCAGCTTCTGTGAAGGGAAGTTACCAAGCAAGCTGCTGGATTTTGCCGATGGTATTTTGATTAAGGCGGGAAAAGCCAACAACGCCATTGAATTGTTTTTGGGCTTCTTAGCCATCGTGCTTGCGGCATACACTGGCTTTCTATTGTCTGCGTTGAAGACTTACCCAATGCTAAACAATCCAGTACTGCCAATCTTGTTCCTGTTCTCTAGTTTGTCCTCGGGCGCAGCAGCATGCTTGATGTTTGGCATATTGGTGTTTAAAGAGTCGACCAGCAGCCCAAGTGTGTATTGGGTGCACGGATTTGAACGCCCAGTAGTGTTGTTTGAGCTGTTTGTCTTAGTGACATTCTTTACTGGACTGATCTTCAGCGGTGGTCAGAACGAAGTCGCGGCTTGGAATGCTATTTCGAGTGGGTTCTGGGCTCAATGGTTCTGGGTTGGAGTAGTGTTCATCGGCATGATTACGCCTTTGACTCTCAATTGGTTAACGCCTTCAGAAGTGCGCCACAAAGGCAGTTACGTTTTTGTGGTCACGACGTTGAGCTTGGTTGGCGTACTTATGCTGCGTACTTTCATTCTCTATGCCGGTCAAATGACCATAGTGTAAGGGGGAAAAATGGAGGCTGAGCTAGGGTTCTTCTTACTGATATTAGTGGCTGTAACATCGACTTGTGCATCGCTGCTGCATTGGATACGTCGTGCTATAGGTAAGAAGGCAACGTTGCTGCATCAAGTCGCGATGTCCCACATCATTAGCTTAGCTTCCATCATTTGTTTAACACTTTTGATCGTCTGCTTCGTGCAAGACAACTTCGCGTTGGAATATGTTGTTACGCATTCCAACAGTCAACTTCCCGTGGCGTTCAAAATTGCGGCCGCTTGGGGTGGGCACCAAGGCTCCATGTTGTTTTGGGTCGTCACCCTGAGTTTATGGGCTTCGTTTATTGCATTTAAGTCACCGCTCAACGCCCAATATACTTGTGACTGTTTAGGAATCATGAACGTTCTGATTGGGACGTTTGCATGGTTCACGTTAATGACCTCTAACCCGTTCGAATATGCCCAAGTATTGGCGTCGGAAGGGCGAGATCTAAACCCAATGCTGCAAGATGTTGGGCTTATCATTCATCCACCATTGCTTTACCTAGGTTATGTCGGTTACGCAGCAATATTAGCTTTTGCATTAGCGGCGCTATTGGGTAAACAACCGATGAGCGATTGGTATGTGGTTGCTCGTAGCGCAGCGTTTTTTGCATGGGGAACGCTCACGTTGGGTATCTTGGTCGGATCATGGTGGGCGTACAATGAGCTAGGGTGGGGCGGCTGGTGGTTTTGGGATCCTGTCGAGAACGCTTCTCTACTCCCTTGGCTTACTGGTACTGCTTTGTTGCACAGCGGTGTTGTCGCAACACGCAACAGAGGCGCAATTTGGAGCACTTATGCTCTGGCGTTTGCTACGTTCAGCCTAAGCATTTTAGGGACATTTGTGGTGCGCTCAGGCGTGTTGACTTCGGTACATGCTTTTGCGGTGGACCCAACTAAAGGTTTGGTACTGCTTGGTGTATTGAGCTTGCTTGTCATCATCACTTTTGGCGTATTGATTTTGCGAGGAGAGCAACTCCCTCGCTTCAAACTTCAATCTCTAGCGAGCAGAGCTTACACTGCTTACATCGCCAAAGGGCTGCTGGTTATTGCGACTGCCATCGTTTTTCTTGGCACTTTTTATCCGATGGTTTATCAATTGCTCGGCTTAGGGAACATTTCGGTTGGCGCGCCTTATTTTAATAGTCTGGTCTTCCCATTAAGCATACTGGCTCTGATTGCCTTAGCTTTCATGCCGGTGCTGAAATGGACAAAAGGCACAGTTCCGAGTGTAAGCGCTGATATCGCGATCAGTATTGCGTTATCTCTAGTCTCTGGGATCGGGTTTATGTTCTCAGTGAATGCACTGCATTTCGAAGTATTGCTAACCATGACATTGGCTATCTGGGTGATTGTGGCACATCTGGTTATGCTGTTTCGCTGCTCCAATAAGCGTAAACTCATGCCAATCGTGATGGCACATATCGGTTTTGCACTGGCGGTGAGTGGGGCTGTATTCAACAGTCACTACTCCTATGAATACAATTTACGTGTCGAACCCGGCAGTTCCCAACAAAGGGCGGGGATCACTATCGATTATCATGGTATCGAATGGCTAGTGGGGCCAAACTACACCGCGGAACAAGGACAGATCACCTTGCGCTTGGAAGATGGCCGCATGCTCAATTTCAGCCCGCAAAAGCGTCATTACCCTGTGCGAGTGATGAATATGACCGAGCCCGCGATTCGTTCACTATGGCATGGCGATTATTACGTAACATTGGGTGACAAAGTCGACACTCATGCTTATGCGATTAAAGTTCAGTACCGAGCAGGTATTTGGTGGATATGGTCTGGTGGGTTATTAGCAGTGTTTGGTGCGCTATTAACAGGCCTAAAGAAAAGGAGAGAGGTTATCAATGCGGTCGAGAAATACGCTTAAACTCGCAGGTCTCGTTATGGCTGTTGCCGTGTTTGCAGTAGTTACCGCGGTGGCTTTGTCTGAGCGACCACATGTTGAATTGTCCCCACAACGAAATTTAGAGACACCTAATTTTCGCTCTACTTCTCTGATCTCTGATGACATGGTTTCTGAGCAGTTGTTCAAAAGCAACGGATATAAATTATTGAATGTTTGGGCATCTTGGTGTGGGGTATGCAAGCGAGAGCACGAAGAGTTATTGCAGTTAGCAGAACTCGGTGTGCCTATTATTGGGCTGAATTATAGAGATCAAAAACAAGCTGCTCGTGAATGTTTGAGCTCTAAACGAAATCCATATATTGAAGTAATTAGTGACCCTAATGGAAAGCTCGCTGTGGAGCTAGGTGTTATAGGAACGCCGGAAACTTACTTGATTGATCAAAATGGTCGTATATTGATCAAATATCGTGGAGAGCTAACGGCAGATAAATGGAACGATATATTTTCAGGATATTTGAATGTTTCGATTTAATAGTCTTCTTCTCACATTAATCTTATTTACACTATTTTCTTCTTTCACGAGAAGTGCGGGTTTAGAACAGAATGTTGATCTGTTTGAGTTTCATTCTGTTGAAGTGCAACAGCGCGCAACCGCATTAGCCAAGACATTACGCTGTCCGCAATGCCAAAACCAAAACCTTGTAGAGTCCAATGCACAAGCGGCCAAAGACCTTAGATTGAAGGTGTACACCATGGCCAATCAAGGCAGTTCAAATCAAGAAATAAAAGACTACCTAGTCGCTCGTTATGGGAATATTGTTCTGTATCGACCGCCATTTAATTATACCACCGCGTTATTGTGGATCTTTCCTGCTCTATTTTTGATCCTTTTTGTCTTATATTCGATCCGAATGGTTAAGCGCAATTAATGTGACCATTATTCCACTATTAAAAATAAATTGTGCACATAACAAGCAGAGTGTTATCATTTTCTCGAATTTATGAAGGCTCCAGTGAATAGCAGACCATAAAAATTGAGCTGGAGGAGTAATAAAAGATTGAATAGGTGTACGCAGTGGATTCAGTTATATCGCAATTAAAAAAGGACTTTTATTCGCAGATTCGTGCATTGCAGTCACCGAAGCTGCCACAAGTCACTTCTACACTCGCCGTTTTAACCGACGAAGAGATTCAAGAACTTGAAGCGGTTTGGATTGAGCTCGCCGTATGGAAGCGCAGCCAAACGCACTAAAATCAATTGTTCAACTAATGCTTTCGAAACCCCAGGCAAATTTGTCTGGGGTTTTTTTATTGTAGTTAATCATAAATGTTATATTATAACATTTGTAAAGTCGGCTAGCGGGAAGTGTCCGAACAGGATTTCCCAGCTTGTCATGAATAAGAATAGGGTTCTTTGTGATCTCAACATTGAAAAATGCGGTATCAATCCCCATAGTTGAAGAGCAAATGAGAGCAATCCCATGAATGCGATAACGAAAATGCATCAAGCAATAAATCGAGTGAGTGTAGATATGGCGGAAGTACGTGCCAGAGTAGATTTTAAAGTCGGGGCTAAAAGTAACATTGATGCCGAAATCCTGTCTTTCCATGGTCTGAAGACAGATAAAGAGCATGTTGCGATTATCTTCAAACAAGCAGACCAAACTCAGGACATGCCATTAGTTCGCATGCATTCTGAGTGTTTGACTGGCGATGTGTTCCACTCTTCACGCTGTGACTGTGGTGAGCAACTAGAAGAGACCATTAATCGTATGGGCGAATCAGGTGGCATCATCCTTTACCTTCGCCAAGAAGGGCGTGGTATTGGTCTATACAACAAGATTGATGCTTACCGCTTGCAAAGCCAAGGCATGAACACCTACGAAGCGAATAATCATTTGGGTTTCGATGATGACCTGCGTGACTTCACAGAAGCAGCACAAATGCTAGAAGCATTGGGTGTTAGTAAGATTCGTTTGGTAACGAATAATCCTAAGAAGATCCGTGAGTTATCGGAATACGGAATCGAAATTTCAGAAGTTGTCAACACTTCTGCACACATCAAAGATGGCAATGAAAATTACCTGAAGGCGAAAGTTTCTCACGGGAAACATCACCTAAAGGTTTAATCCTAAAGATAAAACTGACAATAAAACATTCTAACGGCCTCGTTTTTATGAGGCTTTTTTTGTATCTGGAGTTGCAAATAAATTGTAAATTTGTATTATCTCGGGATTAGAAGTGCAAATAAGAATAATTAGCACTACCAATACGATAATTAAAATGCTCAACAAGGATGCTTCAGATGAATGCAAAAACAGTTTTAGTCCAATCTATTGCTGCATCACTCCTCATTGCCAGTGGTTCTACCGTTGCTGCTACAGTAACTAAACAACAAGTTGTCGAACATTACGCGGACGTTGCCCATGCTGTGTTTGCTGATTCAGTAACAACAGCGAAAGCGCTGGATGTAAAAATCGACGAATTCCTAAAAGCACCATCAGCGAAAAAGCTTGAAGAAGTAAAACAAGCTTGGCTCGATTCTCGCGTTCCTTACCAACAGTCTGAAGTTTTCCGTTTTGGTAACGCGATTGTTGACGATTGGGAAGGTCAGTTAAACGCGTGGCCACTTGATGAAGGTCTGATCGACTACGTAGCGGCGGATTACCAATACGAACTGGGTAACGAAGGTGCGGCTGCAAACATCATCGCAAACACTAGCCTACAGATTGGTGCTTCTAAACTGGACGTTTCAAAAATCACACCAGAATTGCTAGCAGACCTAAACGAAGTAGGCGGCTCTGAGGCAAACGTTGCATCAGGTTACCACGCGATTGAATTCTTGCTTTGGGGCCAAGACCTAAACGGCACTAACGCGGGTGCAGGTCAACGTGCTTACACTGATTTCGTTGTCGGTTCTGAGTGTACGAATGGTCATTGCGATCGTCGTGGTGAGTACCTAAAAGCGGCCGCTGATCTACTGGTTCAAGACCTAGAGTGGATGGAAAAGCAGTGGTCTGCAGAAGTGAAAGGCAACTACCGTGAAGAGCTACTGAACGAATCTGCTGATAATGGTATTCGTAAGATGCTGTTCGGCATGGGTTCTCTTTCTCTAGGTGAGCTAGCGGGTGAGCGTATGAAGGTGGCACTAGAAGCGAACTCGACTGAAGACGAGCACGATTGTTTCTCAGATAACACGCACAACTCTCACTACTACAATGAGCAAGGCATCTACAACGTTTACACAGGTACATACAAAGGTGTAAACGGCAAAGAGCTATCTGGTCCAAGTATTGCTGATCTTGTTGCTCAAAAAGACAAGAAAGCCGCGACCGAAATTCAAAAGCAGTTTGATACAACACGTAGCCAAGTTGGTGAGCTAGTGACTTCTGCAGAGAAGAACAACCTGCACTTTGACCAACTAATTGCGGCGGGTAACGCACAAGGCAACGCGCTAGTTAACGACACCATCATGTCGTTGGTAGCACAAACCAGTGCGATTGAGCGAGCGGCAAACATTGTCGGCATCGACAGCCTAAGCCCTGATACCGCTGACCACGAGTTTTAATAAGAAAACCATAATAAATAAGGGCTCTTTGTGAGCCCTTTTGCCGTTTGAGCTCGTTGTTATCACCCTTGTTGTATATGTAGAGCAATGATATGAAGCCATACCTAATTTCTGCGCTAGCCGCGATCCTTTCTTCTTCTGCCATGGCTTACGATGTTAAGTCTGGTGGCAAAACCAGTGTTAAAAAAGATGGCGCGAATGCCTATTCTCTTCCGGCTGCCAACCTGCCGATGAGTAAACGCCTCGACTTTAGCGTAGGTAACAGCTTTTTCCGTAACCCTTGGGTACAAGCGCCAGCGTCAACGGACGCCCGTGATGGCCTAGGACCGCTTTTCAACACTAATGGTTGTCAGAACTGTCACATCAAAGACGGTCGTGGTCATCCACCAGAGAAAGATGATTTACATGCTGTGTCTATGTTAGTGCGCTTGAGCATTCCTGCGATGACGCCAGAACAAAAGAAAGCCTACATCAAAGACGGTGGCATACCTGAACCGACTTATGGTGGCCAACTTCAAGATTTCGCCCTGCAAGATCAAACGCCAGAAGGCAAAATCGAAATCACTTACACCGATGTACCAGTGAAATTTAAAGACGGTACGACGATGACACTAAGAAAACCTCATTTAAACATTACCGATCTGGGTTATGGCGATATGCACCCAGATACCGAGTTCTCAGCACGCGTGGCACCGCCAATGATCGGTCTTGGTTTGTTGGAGAGTATTCCCGACGAAACGCTACTCGCTTGGGCTGATGAACAAGATGCCAACAAAGATGGTATCTCAGGCAAAGTAAACAAGGTGTGGGATATTGAGAAGGACGATTTCTCGATTGGTCGTTTTGGCTGGAAAGCCGGACAACCGACGCTAATGCAGCAAAATGCGGCGGCATTCAATGGTGATGTGGGTCTGACGAGCCATTTATTCCCGAACGAGAACTGCACCTCGAAACAAAGCAATTGTGACGACATGCCAAATGGCGGCAAGCCGGAAGTGAGTAAGAACATTCTCGACTTCGTGGAGTTTTACAGCCAGCACTTAGCCGTACCTATTCGCCGTAACGTCAATGACCCTAGCGTGAAACTTGGTCAGCAAATCTTTGCTGCGTCCGGCTGTGAAAGCTGCCATAAGACTAGTGTCAAAACGGCCAAGCGACCAGATTTACCAGCGCTTTCTGAGCAGCTTATCCACCCATATACAGACATGCTTCTGCACGACATGGGTGAAGGCTTAGCCGATAACCGTCCGGAATACTTAGCAAACGGCCGTGAATGGCGAACGGCACCTCTGTGGGGTATTGGTTATACCGAAGAAGTAAACGGACACACTTACTTCTTACATGATGGCCGCGCTCGTAACCTGATGGAAGCGGTGTTGTGGCACGGCGGCGAAGCTGAAACGGCGAAACAAAACGTCTTAGCACTGAACAAAAAAGAACGTGACGCATTGATTGCGTTTCTGAATTCTCTATAAGGAAGCAACCGTGAAAAAAACACTGTTAGTGAGTGCGATTGCCGCAACGTTAAGTTTGGTTGGTTGCCAATCGACCATCGGTTCGAACTCTGCCAAGCCTGAGAGTACAAGTCATATTTCTCAAAGCGTGTACGAGGTCGAGTTTCAATCAGCTCAGACGTTTTTAGCGCAAACCACAGAGCTTGAACAACACTTCGCAGATTACTGCGCATCGTCGAAAGATGATGCACAAGTAAAACAGCAATGGCATCAAACTATGCTTGCGTGGATGGCATTACAAGGTCAAGAACGTGGCCCTGCTACGGCATTGGAGCAAAGCTGGAATGTTCAGTTTTGGCCAGATAAAAAGAACACCACTGGTCGTAAAATGTCTGTATTGACGAAATCTGATCAAGCTTGGAGTGCAGAAGATATCTCAACCCAAAGCGTCACCGTGCAAGGTTTAGGGGCATTGGAATGGCTGCTTTACGATAAAGCGTCGACCTTATCTAGCAACAGTAATACCTGTGCGACAGGCGTTTCGATTGCAGAAAACCTTGATAATAAAGCGCAGATCATCGCGGATTCTTGGGCAGAGAATCCTTGGAAATCGCTGGAGATGACGGAATGGGAATCTGAGTACATTTCACTGCTCTCTAATCAGCTTGAATACAGCATGAAGAAGTTGAGCCGACCGCTAGCGAAGATTGGTAAGCCTCGCCCGTATTTTTCAGAATCGTGGCGTTCAGAGACCTCGCTTTCAAACTTAAAAGCCAACCTTCAAGGGATGGAAGCGTTGTACTTTGCTAACGGGAATGGTCTAGATGCGCTACTTAGAGAGCAAGGCCATGCAGATCTCGCAGACCGTGTTGTTCATCAGTTCGAAATGGCGTTAGAAACTTGGCCAGAAGATAAGAGCTTGTTTGCTGCACTACAAACAAAAGAAGGCTATCGCATGGTGCTCGCTCAATACAATAAGCTAGAGCAATTGAAGTACCTGATTCACGAAGAAGTAGCGATCGAGCTGGGCGTGGTTATAGGATTTAATGCAACCGATGGTGACTGATCAAACCCGCCGAAAATTACTGAAAGCCGCTCTATTTGGGGCGGCTACACCTATGATGCCATTTGGTTGTGCTTCAACAAGCTCACGTGAGCCTGCGTTGATCGGCTGCTCTATCATTGGCAGAGATAAATATGCAGCGGTGGTAGCGGATGAGCATGGTATGCCGCTATCTTCATTACCGATTCCTGAGCGTGGACATGGTGTAGCAACAAACCAACAAGGCCACGCCGTAGTTTTTGGTCGTCGGCCAGGTACTTTCTTCATGGTGTTTGATTATCGCTCAGAGCAGATGATCAAACTGCAACTAGCAAAGCCAAATCGCCATTTCTATGGGCATGGGGTTTACTCCCATGATGGCACGTTGCTATTTGCCACAGAAGGTGAGAGGGGGACAAGTCTTGGGATCATTGGTGTTTATGATGTGCAGAAGCAATATCAAAAGATCGATGAGTTAACGGGTTTTGGCCTTGGCCCTCATGAAGTGATCATGATGCCCGATGGCGCACTAGCGATTGGCGTCGGTGGCGTACACACTAACGGGCGTGAACCTCTCAATCTTGATAGCATGAGACCTAGCCTTAGTTACCTTTCCCAGGAAGGTAAGTTACTGGATCAAGTGTCTTTACCGGATCATAAGTTGAGTATTCGCCACTTAGCCCATGATGGTGCGGAAACCGTGCTTTGTGGTCAGCAATATCGTGGTGAGCCGGACGAGTATCCAGCCTTGATCGCCTTGCACATGCGTGGTGGTGAAATGCAAGCTCTTCAAGCTGAGCCTGAAGAGTGGGCGCGTTTCAATCACTACGTTGCGAGTATTGCAGCAACCGATGAATGGATCTTAGCCACTTCGCCTCCGGGCAGTTGCTATGGTATATGGTCTAAATCTACTGGCAAATTGGTAGAGCTAAGTGCGTTACCAGACGCCTCTGGTGTTGTGATCTACGGCGATGAATTTCGAGTAAGTTCTGGGGCGGGAAAAGTGGTAGAGCAAAGGCCTGAAGAGTCAAAAAATACCTTCGCAAGTGGTGTGCAATGGGATAACCATTGGTCGAGAATTATCTAGAAAGATCATTGAGTAGGCACTTATTGAGAATTTTGTTGTCGTTTTCGTCTTCAGATTCTTAATTTTAAAGCTGCAACCCGTGAGATATTTGCCATACTTTTTTTATGGCATGTAACGGAAGGATCGTTTTAGTGATTGCTAGATTCCTAATGATAACGGCACTTTTGGTGCCGTTTTGCAGCTTTTCAACAGTAGTTTCTCTCGATGCTTCTGCACAAACAGAGCAAGAGGGGGCAGTTGAACAGCTGTCTGTTGAAAAAATGATCCATTACCCAGATGTAATTGATCAACTGTATCAAAGCACTAATTATCGCTTGAACTGGGAAAACGAAAGCGATGTAGAACAACTCCTTTTTCAGCTTAAGCTCGTTGCATTAGCAGATGTGACTCAAGAGGTTGACAACCAACTGCGCCGCATAGAACAAGTGCGTGAACAAGGCGACAAGCTTGATTTTGATCTTGTAATGAGTGACTCATTGCTCATGTATCTTTCGTACCTAGAGCAGGTTCCAGAAGAGGGCATCCATTGGTTATTTGCGAACAAAGGTAATGTTAGCTTCCCTGCGCCGAGTATTGAGACGCTCTCGTTACTGAGCAATGAAATCACAGTCGGAAAGTTAGACGAGTTCCTTAATGAGTTGCGCTCACCTTTACAAATGGACGAATCGTTCAATACCGCGTATGCATCTTTGTCCACTTACGCCAAGTTTGAGTTCCCTCTTTATCAACAAGATCAACGCTTAGCCCGAGTTGGCGATGAGTTGTTTGATAAAGCCAGCATGATTGCTCGGATGCAGATTGTGGGTGTTGATGTGGGACATTTGGATACGGAAACCACACTCTATGATGAAAACCTAGAGCTCGCGGTGATGGAGTTTCAACGCATTCATGGCTTGAAACAAGATGGCATCATCGGTCCCAATACGATTCGCTGGATTAACTTCTCACCACAGCAACGTTTGCACTCATTAGCCTTGAACGCCGAGCGTTCTCGTATTTGGGCAAAAGAGCGAGACAACGTGGTATTCGTGAACGTTCCCGGATATGAAGTGACTTACTGGCATGATGGACAGCCGCTGTTTGAATCTAAAGTCGTTGTAGGAAAAGCATCACGTAAAACGCCAATCATGACAGGTACATTGGACTCAGTGATCTTAAACCCTACTTGGAATGTGCCGTGGAAGATCATGGTGAAAGACATCATTCCAAAGGTGAAACGCAATCCGATGTATCTGATGCAACACAACATCCAGATTATTCGCTCTTGGACATCACGGGAGATCATTGATCCAACAACCATCAACTGGGCTACCGTGAACCCAAAAACTTTCCCATATCGTATGAGACAGTCATCTGGTTCACACAATGCTTTGGGCCTGTATAAATTCAATATGCCGAACCCACAAGCGATCTACTTGCACGACACACCAAGTAAAAACCTGTTCAATCAGGATCGTCGAGCGTTCAGTTCTGGTTGCGTTCGTGTCGAACATGCTGACCAATTGGCAGAGTTACTCTTCAAGACACAGGGTCTGGAAGAAAGGCTAGCTAAGAAGCGTCAAAATGGTCGTCGCTCTAACACCTCAGTACCGCTTAGTGAACGAATTCAAGTGCATATCATCTATCAAACCGCATGGTTGGAAGAGGGCACCTTGTACTACCGTGATGACATTTATCAATACGATGATCAAGGGTGAGATTCGTTCTCAATTTAAAAAAATTTACAATTCATAAAATCTGTTTTCTGTTCAATAAGTAAACAGAAAAACCAGCCTAAAAACGACAAGCCGGACCGATTTATGCAATTGACGCGTTAAATTGGTTTCGGTAATGTCCGCTGCTCGTACAGTAATTGAGCAGTATTTTCATGGTAAGTCGTAATTTTTCCCGTCGTGATTTTCTTAAAATGAGCGCTGGTGGTGTCGTTGTTGCTTCAGCAATGCCAACCATGTCTTGGGCATCTCTGCCGGATAAACCTCGCGTACTCGCGATGAATAATCTCAATACTGGTGAGCTGTTAGAGTCGTGCTATTTCAATGGAACAAATTATGTCGACGAAGAGCTCAAGCGTCTTGATCAGTTTTGTCGTGATCATCGCCGTAATGAAGTTCATCCAATGGACCGACGTCTGTTCGATCAAATCAGCCAAATCCAAAAGTTGATTGGTACGGAAGCTGAGGTGATTGTGATCTCTGGCTACCGCTCTCCATTGACTAACGCATCATTGCGTAACGGTTCTTCAGGTGTGGCGAAAAAGAGCATGCACATGGAAGGAAAGGCCATTGATTTCCGTTTAGATGGCGTGAAGCTTTCAACAGTTCGAGATGCGGCATTAAGCCTAAAAGCTGGTGGTGTGGGTTATTATCCACGCAGTAACTTTGTTCATATCGATACGGGTGCTGTTCGTTCTTGGTAGTGCCAAGTTGAGACAGGGTTCCTCGTCTCAGAACGTCGCCTATTACCCATGGTACAAAGCTTGAAGTCACTAGGGCTTAGTGTCATAGTTGCGGCAGTTTTCATGCAAATTTATTCGGTATAGGTTATCTATGGCTCTGAAATACCAAGTTGTTCCAGTAACATCTTTCTCTCAAAACTGTTCTATCGTCTGGTGTGACGAAACCATGAAGGGCATTGTGGTTGATCCAGGTGGTGATGAAAAGCAACTCGCAATGCTGATCAAAGAACTGGGTGTTGAAGTAGTAAACCTAGTGCTAACACACGGCCACTTAGACCACGTTGGTGGTACAGAGCCACTGTCTGCACTGTTAGGTGGTACTGAGATTGTTGGCCCTCACAAGGCAGATAACTTCTGGTTGCAAGGTTTAGAAGGCCAAAGCCAAATGTTTGGTTTCCCACTGACTGAAGCATTTGAACCGCATCAATGGCTAAATGAAGGTGACAAGGTCACTTTTGGTAATCAAACCCTGAACGTGATTCACACTCCGGGTCATACGCCAGGTCACGTAGTGCTTTACAGCGAAGAAGCACGCTTGGCGTTTGTCGGCGACGTTCTGTTTAACGGTAGCGTTGGTCGTACAGATTTCCCACAAGGTGATTTCAACACGCTTATTAGCTCGATCAAAGAGAAGTTATGGCCTCTCGGCAACGATGTTACTTTCGTACCAGGTCATGGTCCACAGTCGACATTTGGTCACGAGCGCAAAACTAACCCGTTTGTTGCTGACGAAATGCCGCTTTACTAAGGCGTTTCTGAATTAAGCATCTGGCTCGGCGGCCGCTAGGTAACGTCGAGCCAACCCCACAAACTCTTCCGCTTCTCTATCCAAATCACTGGCTGAGATAAACACGTCGTAGCCATAAAATCGCCTTTGATATTTCATTCTATTCGCTAGCATCGCTTGTAGACCCTCATAGTGCATCCCTTCTTTATTGATGTAAGGCGCGGGGTCTAACACCATGTCTTCAAACTTTGTTTCGCAATTATTTTGTTTTGCTCCTAAATAAAGCAGCGCTCTTTGCCCAAGCAAGATTTCTGTCGCGATACGTGGACAAATCGCGTTGAGATAAGGGGAGTAATGCTTCAACCGAATCCCGATCCACGGAAGCGGTTGGTGCCAGCCTTCTTGTTCGTATGTGCAAATGCCGATGGAGTCGATGTCTTTCCAACGTACCACCCAGCCGCCCTTAAAGAGGTGTTGTTGAAAGTGGGAGGCGGTAAGGGTGAAGGAGACTTGGCTCTTTTTTATCATGATGATGGCAAAGCCAACGATGATGGCCATCAGTACGACCGACAACATCGCTTGCTTCCATCCCGGTGCAATCAAAACCAGAAACATGGTGATGGTGACGACCATAAACATGATCAGTTTGTTGATAGGGGAGTCGGATTTGAAATGTGAGTTACTTAGATGCAGCGTTTCCATGCTTTCAACCTCAATGAACAATGGTGTTGAGACACATGTTTCTCGATATTCACTTGTTTGCCTATCAAGAACAAAGAACCTCTGTTTTTATACCCAGTATTCAATAAATCCGTTCACAATTTATCTGATTAAATAGTAGACGTTCTATGCAGTGAGCGCATTTTTCATCGCGTTTCGCCGCTAAAACCTACAAATCGCTGATGAATTTTGGTATAAAACGCGCTTCAAATTTTCATCCCTGCTGAGATGCAGTGAACTGGAGAAATATTCAATGAGACTTGCTCATAAGCGTAAAGTGCAGATGAAACTGCAAAAACGCATTAAAGCGACAGTAGCAAACGTAGCTGCGGCACCAAAAGCGGCAAAACCTGTTGCTGAGAAAGCAGTAGCTGAGAAGAAAGTAGCTGCAGCGAAAACTGTTGAGGTTGCACTAACTCCTAAGCAACAACAAGTTCTAGATATCGTTGTAGCAAATGCTGAAGGTATCAACCCTAAAGGTATTGGTCTAGCTGCAGGTCAAGAAGACACTAAAGCGGCATCATGGGCTACTGGCGCACTGAAGAAGCTTCTTGAAGAAAACCTAGTTCAAAAAGAGCAGTTAGCAGGTAACAAAGTTATCTATAAAGCAGTTTAATTACCGCTGTAATTCTGTTTCTTAATTGAATACCTCGACTCCAGTCGGGGTATTTTTTTGCCCAAAAAACGCTTTTCGCTCATTTTTAACTGAGTATTCTAACTATACAATTCCGTCATTTGTCACATTTTATTAAATACTGTGTAAATTCTTTCGCAGTCAACTACGTACGTGCTTTATCAGATTTTGATGAGACGAATAGTCTATTAACTATCTGAATAATAAAAATTCTTGCGATTTGATATTAAAAAGACTACGTATAACCACGTAATACTAATGGCTAAGGCTCGCGTCTAAGCCATTTTTGTTGCGTGTTCATGCCCATTTCTTACTTCCATGTAATGTCCCATCTTCTATAGCGAATCCTTATGTAATGGATGACAACAATAACCTTGGTGACAAAGGACGTGAACGATGAGTCTTATCCAAAAATCTCTGAAACGAGTGCTCAAGGCGACAGCAATGGTCGTGACGATGGCATTCGTAGCAACTTCTGCTCATGCTGCTGATGACAAAGTATACCGCCTCAAACTAGCGGAGACGTGGGGGCCAAACTTCCCTATCTTTGGTGACGCAACAAAGAACATGGCAAAAATGGCAGAAGAAATGTCAAACGGACGCTTACAAATCCGCATTGACTCTGCGAACAAACACAAAGCACCACTTGGTGTGTTTGATATGGTGAAATCCGGTCAATACGACATGGGGCACTCGGCTTCTTACTACTGGAAAGGCAAAGTACCAAACACCCTTTACTTTACCTCTATGCCTTTCGGTATGTTGCCAACAGAACAATACGCATGGTTCTACTACGGTGGCGGTATGGAGTTGATGGAAAAGGTTTACTCCCCGCACAATCTATTATCTTTCCCTGGTGGTAACACGGATACCCAAATGGGTGGCTGGTTCCAGAAAGAAATCAAATCAGTCGATGACCTACAAGGTCTGAAAATGCGTATCCCGGGCTTCGCAGGTGAAATCCTTGCTGAGCTAGGTGCGAAGCCAACCAACATCGCACCGGGCGAGCTATACACTTCGCTTGAGCGTCGTACGATCGATGCGTTGGAATGGGTAGGTCCATCTCTGGATTTGCGTATGGGCTTCCACAAAATTGCACCTTACTACTACACAGGTTGGCATGAGCCAGGCACTGAGCTGCAATTCCTAGTCAACAAGCGTACTTGGGAGCGTCTACCGGATGATCTGAAAGCGATTCTTCAAGTGGCGATGAAAGCAGCAGCGTACGACATGTACACGCAATCTAAGCATGAGAGTGGTAAAAACTGGGCGTCTATCCAATCAGAGTACCCAGACGTTCAAGTGAAAGACTTCCCACCAGAGGTGATTGCTGCACTGCGTGAAGCGAACGTTCGTCTCCTAAAACAGCATGCAGAAAAAGATGCTTTAGCGAAAGAGATTCAAGAATCTCAAGCAAGCTACATCGAACAAGTGCGTCCTTGGTCTGATATCTCACACCGAGCTTACCTAAACAGCCAAGCTCAGCAATAACTTCGACATGCTGGCTAGTTCGAACGATTTAGCCAGCAAAAGAAGCCCAAGAAAAACTTCTCTTAGAGAAGGCTATAACAAGTGCTCCGCGAACCAGCGGAGCCAATCCCACACGTTCCATGGAGTTCGGAATGAGAAGCCTTATTTATATTGAGCGAATCTTTAACCGCTTCGGTGATTTTCTGGGGTGGTTATCCAGCATCCTATTTATTTTGTTATTAGCGAACGTGGTGTACGACGTTGTTATGCGCTACGTGTTTAATGACGTATCCATCGCCTTCCAAGAAATGGAGTGGCATCTATTTTCCGCTGTATTTTTATTGGGCGTGCCATACGCGATTAAATCCGGTGGTCACGTTCGAGTAGACATTTTCTATGAGCGCTTATCTTATAAAGCACAATCCATCATCGATATCTTAGGCACGTTACTTTTTCTTTTCCCATTCTGCCTATTGGTTGCTTGGTTCGGTATCGATTTTGCCAAAGAGAGCTACGCTCTCGGAGAAACGTCCGGTGACCCGGGTGGCCTGCCTTATCGATGGATCATTAAAGGCATGATCCCATTGTCATTCTTATTTATGGCGGTCAGCGGTGTTGGTTTACTGCTTCATTCCATCAATAAAATTGTTAACCCTCATCTTATCTATGCCGGTAACAACGGTAAGTCGTAAAAGGAAGTCAGTATGATCGGTATAGTGATGTTTTTTGTAGCTCTGTTTGCGCTACTGCTTGGTTTTCCTGTTGCCTTTACCTTTGGTGGCATTGCATTAATTTTCGGCGTATGGGCAGAAGGCATTGAGATGTTTGCATTCATGCCATATCGTATTCAATCCATCATGGAGAACACGGTGCTGATGGCAGTACCGCTGTTTGTATTCATGGGGCTGGTATTACAAAAGACCCGGTTGGCTGAGCAACTGCTTGAGTCGATGGGACGTTTGTTTGGTGGTATTCGTGGCGGTATCGCTATCTCAACAGTTTTGGTTGGTGCGTTGCTTGCCGCTTCGACGGGCGTAGTTGGTGCATCAGTAGTGGCAATGGGGTTGATCTCTTTGCCAGTGATGCTTAAGTACAACTACGACAAAGGTTTGGCATGCGGCACCATTTGTGCGTCAGGCACGCTTGGGCAAATTATTCCGCCTTCTATTGTTCTAATTCTTCTTGGTGATGTGCTGGGGGTTCCAGTCGGAGACCTTTTCCAAGCCGCGGTTTGGCCGGGTTTAATGCTGGTTGGTGCGTACGTTATCTACATTTTGATTTACGCCAAGCTCAACCCAGAGGCAGCTCAACCTATCGAACGTGATGAATCCATCAGCCGTAAGGAAGAGGTAATTACCGCGCTCAAAGCCGTTTTGCCACCTTTAGCGCTGATCATTGTGGTTTTGGGTTCTATTTTTGCTGGTATTGCTACTCCTACAGAATCAGCGGCGCTAGGCGGTGCTGGTGCAATTGTCCTTTCACTACTTTACAAACAGTTCAGCTGGTCAATGGTGTATGAAGCCTCAAAAGAGACGGTCAAAGTCACAGCGATGGTTTTCGCGATTCTACTGGGTGCAACGGCCTTCTCGATGGCATTTACGTACACGGGCGGCGACTATTTGGTAGAAGAGTGGATGCTAGAGCTTCCGGGTGAGAAGTGGGGCTTTTTGATCATTACCATGTTGGTGATTCTTATTCTCGGTTTCTTTATCGACTTTGTAGAAATCTGTTTCATCATCGTGCCGATTATTGCGCCTGTAGCCGAGTTAATGGGCATCAACATGACGTGGTTTGCGATTCTTATTGCCATGAACCTTCAAACCTCATTCCTCACGCCACCATTTGGATTTAGCTTGTTCTATTTGAAAGGTGTAGCACCAACGGGTGTGGCAACTCGTGATATCTATCGAGGCGTTATGCCATTTATCGCGATTCAAATCGTGGTTCTGGCTTCCTTGTTGTTCTTCCCAGGCTTTTACGGCATGTCATAAAAGCCATGATGTCATCGGGGAACGAGGTTTTTGTGACCTGAGAGTTTCTACCTTTTGAGACAAGTTGTTAAGCTGATTAGTTATTAAGCTAATCAGCGTTTCATTGGAGGAAAGGGATGCCTCTCAAAGCCAAATTAATCTTGCTGGCATTGATCCCAGTGGTTTTGGTGTCAGCAAGCATCAGTTGGATTTCCATCTACCAAGCAAAAACGCTGGGTCAACGCGAAGTGGAGATCTTTCACCAAAGTCTGATTCAATCAAAAGAAGTGGCATTGAAAGATACCGTTGATCTGGCTTTCGATGCGATTTCTCACATCTATAACGACTCTACTATCGACGAACATGTTGCCAAAGAACGTGTTAAAGCCATTCTGAACCGCCTTCGATATGGCTCAGATGGTTACTTCTTCGCTTACGATAAACACGGTACCAATTTAGTCCATCCGATACTGCCGGAACTCGTGGGGCAGAACTTACTTCACATTCAAGATGAAAACGGCGATCACCTGATTGAGGCGTTACTTTATCAAGCCCAACTTGGCGGTGGTTTCCATCAATACCTTTGGCAGAAGCCCTCCACAGGTGAAGTCGTGCCTAAGTTAAGCTACGCCGCATGGCTTGATAAGTGGGATTGGATGATTGGAACGGGGTTGTACATAGAGGATGTGAGCCGTGAAGTTGCCAACATGCGCGCTGCGGTGAATCAGAACATCGAAACGACGTTCTTTACCGTAGTTGTGATTTTGGTTGTGACTGTCGCCGTGATTATTGTTTTAACCCTCGCTATCAACCTCCATGAGCATCGCTTAGCGGATAAAAACCTTAAAGAACTGGCCCACAAAACGGTGATGTTCCAAGAGGATGAGAAAAAGCACCTAGCCAGAGAGTTGCATGATGGTATCAATCAATTATTGGTTTCAAGCAAATGCCACCTTGATTTGATGGGAGATCGTATTGAAGATGAAAAGCTCAAATCCCACCTCGACAAATCTCAACGCTCGTTGATCACCGCAATTAATGAAGTACGACATATCTCGCACCAGCTTCGTCCAAGTGCCTTGGATGACATCGGCCTAGAAGCGGCGCTTTCGACGTTGCTGCAAGACTTTCATTCTCACTCAGGTATGGATATCGATAGCCATTTTGATACGGCACAGCTCAAGCTGAAATCGGAAGTGGCGACCACGTTGTACCGTGTGGCTCAGGAGTCTTTGAATAATATCGAGAAACACGCCAAGGCAAAAAAGGTCACGGTAATTTTGCAAAAGATGGGCAATATGCTGCAATTGATCATACGTGACGATGGCATTGGCTTTATGGTCAATCAATCTGTACACCGCCAAGGCATCGGTTTGCGTAACATGCGTGAGCGTGTGGAGTTTATTGGTGGTGAGTTTGAATTGATGAGTGAACCGGGGCTAGGGACAGAAATCACCGTATTGTTAGATTTGGATGGATTAGTTTATGGATAAACCAATTAGTGTGGTGATAGTGGATGATCATCAGGTCGTGCTCGATGGGTTTATGGCGCGTCTAGAGCTGGAGCCTGATATTGATGTTATTGGTACCGCGAGCAATGGCCTTGAGGCGATTGAAGTATCCAAATTGCTCAACCCCGATGTGATTCTTATGGACATCAGTATGCCCATCATGAATGGCATCGAAGCCACGGGTGTGATTAAGGAAGAGCGTCCAGAGAGCAAAATTTTGATGTTAACCATGCATGATAACCGTGAGTACATCATGAAGGTGATGCAAGCTGGCGCTGTGGGCTACATGCTGAAAGAAATCTCAGCCGAGAAGATGGTGCAAGCAATCAAAACCGTTAATCAAGGTTCGACTTATTTTTGTGAATCGGTCACTCAAACCTTGTTTACGCAAGATGTGGTACCTGCGGCACAAAAGCCCAACCCACTGAGCCGTCGTGAAGAAGCAGTATTAAAATTGGTCGCGCAAGGGCATAGCAGTAAAAAGATTGCTACGCTTTTGGATATCAGTTATCGAACGGTAGAGACGCATCGTCATAACATCAAACACAAATTGGATTTGCACTCGACAGCTGAGTTGGCGAAATACGCGTTTGAAACGGGATTAACGGAGTAGGGAAGGGATAACAAAGCGCTCATCGGGGAAAGAGTGATAAGCGCTAAAGAAGAAGCTTATTCTGGTTTAGTTATGCTACCTAGTTCAAGCATTGGCGCAACATCGATGTCTTCTGCGTTCATCATGGTAGAGATGCGCTGAACAGAAGATAGCAGCAAGCTTTGCTCCCACTCTTCAAGCTTTTGGAAGCGACTGATGAAGTGTTCTTGCAATGGCGTCGGAGCTTGTTTAAGTGCTTCTTGGCCTTTTTCCGTCAAGACAGCATGAACTTTACGTTTGTCTTCTACGCTGCGGCGTCGTTCGACAAGTTGATTGCGCTCTAAACGGTCAAGAATAGTCGTAGCCGTTGCCTGACTCATGTTGGTATGGCTAGACAATTGCTTGATAGTGACATTATCAAGTTCACTGATAGCACGCATTAGAATCAACTGAGGAGCCGTCAAACCAGACTCTTTGCTCAACTTCTTTGAATGTAAATCAATAGCGCGGATGATCTGACGAATCGAGACCAAGACTTCTTCGTACTTTTCCAATTTCGTAATCCAGTCATTAAGGGATCATGTAACGAGGCGACACTAACTCAAAAGCGTTGTTATTAAAAGGGCTTAGTTAGGTATCGCGACACCAATTTTCAATTATTTGCCTTGGCTCTCCTTATTGTTTCTAAGGGCATTCGGTGGATAAAAAAGTAACGGCTAGAATTATTATAGTAAGAAATGTTTGTGGTCTAATTATTGTCGTGGTGGTTTTCGCTTTTTTTGGTGGATTTTTCTGATTGAAAAGTAAGTTATTGGATTTTTTATCAGCAAAAGATAGACAAAAACGCCTCAAATGGTAGGATCTTCAACTTTCATGGAAAATAAAATGTATCGTGTTCAAATGATTTTTAATGCCTTGTTAAAAATATTGAATGCAAAAGAGAGGAACAATGACAAAAGGTATAGATAAGTACAGTATCGACAGTACCGACTATACGGTTGGTCAAGACAACGTGCAAAAATGGGGGTTTGACGTACATAATCCTGTTTTTGGTATTAGTGCGGGCTTCATTGCGCTATTTCTAATTGCTGCACTTGTGCTGGATGCACACACCGCGAAAGCGGCACTGGATGGTCTTAAGTGGAAGATCATCGGTTCTTTCGACTGGCTATTCATCATTTCTGGTAACATCTTCGTTATCTTCTGTTTGGTACTGATCGTATCGCCAATGGGTAAAATTCGCCTTGGTGGTAAAGACGCGGTTGCCGATTACTCATTCGTATCTTGGTTGGCGATGTTGTTCGCAGCAGGTATGGGTATCGGTCTGATGTTCTGGAGTGTGGCAGAGCCAGTGGCTTACTTCACTGGTTGGTATGAAACCCCGCTAGGTGTAGAGGCAAACACGCCGGAAGCGGCTAAGCTTGCACTGGGCGCGACGATGTTCCACTGGGGTCTACACCCATGGGCAATCTACGGTGTCGTAGCACTTTCCCTTGCTTTCTTCACATACAACAAAGGCCTTCCGCTTTCTATGCGTTCGATCTTCTACCCATTGTTGGGCGATCGCGCGTGGGGTTGGGCTGGTCATATTGTTGATATTCTTGCAGTACTAGCAACGCTATTTGGTCTTGCAACGTCGCTAGGTCTTGGTGCGCAACAAGCAGCGAGTGGTATTCACCACGTGTTTGGTGTGGAGCCGGGTCTAGGCTTACAGATCGTCGTTATTACGATTGTGACGTTACTTGCGGTTGTTTCGGTAATCCGTGGTATCGATGGCGGTGTAAAGGTCATCAGTAACATCAACATGGTTATTGCCTTCCTACTGCTTATCCTTGTGGGTTTGATTGGTTGGGCTGTGAGCTTAGGTTCAATTCCTACCACCTTTATGGCGTACATAGAAAACTTGGTTCCACTGAGCAACCCGTTTGGTCGTACTGACGAAGCTTGGTTCCAAGGTTGGACAGTATTCTACTGGGCTTGGTGGATTTCATGGTCACCATTCGTGGGTATGTTCATCGCTCGCGTATCTCGCGGTCGTACGGTTCGTGAATTCATCACAGCGGTACTGATTGTTCCAACAGCGGTAACACTAATTTGGATGTCAGTATTCGGTGGTCTAGCTATCGATCAAGTGATCAACAATGTGGGTGAGCTAGGTGCAAACGGTCTAACGGACGTATCACTAGCGATGTTCCAAATGTTTGATGTTCTGCCATTCGGTAACATGCTGTCTATCATTGCTGTTGTGTTGGTATTGGTATTCTTCATCACTTCATCGGACTCTGGCTCACTGGTTATCGACAGCATTACCGCTGGTGGTAAAGTGGATGCACCAGTTCTACAACGTGTATTCTGGGCGTTTATGGAAGGTGCGATTGCGGTTGCACTGCTGTGGATTGGTGGTTCAGAAGCGGTTCAAGCGCTGCAAGCTGGTGCTATCTCTACCGCGTTACCATTCACATTCGTATTGCTTGCAATGTGTGTCAGCCTATTGATGGGTATGAGAACAGAACGTCAATAATTGATATGATTTATAAATATCGTTAGATATTAATGAGTTAAAAAGCCAGCGAAATGCTGGCTTTTTTTGTGCGATTTTTCTGACGCTTGCCAAAAAAATGACGAAGTAAATTCTTTATTTTACAACAGGTTATTGTCTTAATTTTGTGAATAATCTTCGTGATTACTTTGTCAGAAATGTGTAATATTCAGCCACCTTAACTGTTCTCCCAACCTCTTATAATAATTATGAAATTATCATTAAAACAAAAGCTAATTGGCGCAAGCCTATCTGCTGTTGTAGTGATGGCAACAGCACTGACTTGGCTGTCGGCTGGTCAATTGTTTGATCAGACGCGTTCAGGTGTCTATTCACGAGCACAAAGCCTAAGTAACGCAGCATCAGAAGGTATTTCTGACTGGGTTGCGATTCGCAAAGACATTGCGACGGCTTTCAACGGCTACTCAACAGAGCAAGACGTGGTGCCTTTCTTACAACAAGCGCGCAAAGCGGGGGGCTTTGACGATATCTTCCTAGGTACTCCGGAGGGAGGTATGTACCGTTCTCATCCAGAACGTAACCGTGCAGACTATGACCCTCGTACTCGCCCTTGGTACAAAGATGCAAATGCAGCAGGTAAGCAGATCATCACCGAAGCTTACCAAGATGCGATCACAAATGCATTACTGGTGACTATCGCAGAACCTGTGATGAAAAACGGTAAGTTCATTGGTGTGGTTGGTGCGGACGTACTGATCGATCAGCTAATTGACGACGTTATCAGTCTAGATGCGGGTGAAAACGCACATGCAATGCTGATCGACATGAACGATGGTACTTTCCTTGCGCATCCAAACAAAAGTTTAACGCTTAAGCCAATCACTGACCTTACTCAAGAGTTTTCGAAAGGCTCTATTGAGCGTGCTGCAAATTCTGGAACCATTGAAACAGCAACGATCAAAGGTCAAGAGAAGCTTTTTTACTTTAGCAAAGTACCGGGCACAAACTGGATGTTCGCAATCGAGATGGATCGCGCAACGGAAGAAGCAAGCCACGCGCAACTTCTGCGTGAGATGGTTATTACCGCGGTATTGATCACTATTGTGGTGATTGTTGCAGTATCTTGGTTGGTAGGCTTCTTGTTTCGCGATCTAGGCCGAGTATCACAAGCACTGGAAGAAATTGCCTCAGGTGAGGGTGACTTGACGCAGCGTCTGGAACCTCGCAGTGATGATGAAGTGGGCAAACTTGCCGATAACTTCAACCGCTTTGTTGGCAACATGCACACCATGGTGACCAAACTGAGTCATGTCTCTTCAGCCTTGTCAGAACAAGCGCGTACAACGGCACAACAAGCTGAAGAGCGTAGTCAGCGCATCTCTTACCAGCAAGATGAAATCAACATGGTTGCGACTGCCGTTAATGAGATGGCTGCAGCGACGCAAGAGATTGCAGGAAACGCAGATAACACAGCATCAAGCTCTGAAGAAGCAGTACAAGCCTGTGTGCATGGCTCTGGCCAAGTAACGCAAACTCAAGGCTCTATCCAAAACCTAGCGCAAGAAGTGCAAGTTGCGACCAATGTTATCCAAGAGCTGGAAGCACACGGTAACGCGATCAACACCATTCTTTCGACCATCCAAGGCATTGCAGAGCAAACTAACCTGTTGGCACTGAACGCGGCGATTGAGGCAGCACGTGCAGGTGAACAAGGTCGTGGTTTTGCTGTCGTGGCGGATGAGGTTCGTGTATTGAGCCAACGTACTCACGCATCAACGCAAGAGATCCAAGAGACAATCGAAATGCTACAAGGCACAACGGCGAAAGCGGTGGGTATCATGGATGACAGTCGTCGTCTTGCTGACACCAGTGTCGATGATGCAAACTCAGCAGCGGTAAGCTTGACTCAAATCCACTCTGCGGTTGAGCGCATCAGCGACATGGCAACGCAAATTGCGTCTGCGGCGGAAGAGCAAGCCTCTGTGACAACAGAAATTACTCGTAACACCGAAGGCATTCGTGATGTGTCTGACGAGCTTTCTGTTGAAGCGCACCAAGCAGCAGAGCAAGCGGCGCATTTGTCTGAGCTTTCTCACGAACTAGAGCAAGAGATCAAACGCTTCAAGCTGTAAGCTTTGAGTGTTAGTTAAGCGCTGTTTTTCGCGTTTAACGAAAATAGGAAAGGAGCCAATTGGCTCCTTTTTGTTTATCTAGAGATAATATTTTCGCTTCTAGCTTCTCGCTACAGCCACAAGCTACTGATGGGTTGCTCTTCATTGTAGTGGTGGGCAATTTGCGCCTGCAGCAACTCGGCGGTAGCAATCGCATCGGTTAACGCGTGATGCGGCGTATAATCTGGCAGTCCATAACGTCGACGAGATTGAGCCAAACGCAACGATTTCGGCTTATTGCCTTTGAGTTTATTCCACAAACCGCCAGAAGTTCTTTGTTGGATGTCTTCTTCAATCTGCAGTGTATCTAACACTGGAAACTCAATACCTTCCCCAAGACGCGTACGAAGTGCCTGATCAAGAAACTCTCGTTCTATGCGGCGGTAATGCACCACGACAATCTTACCCGCTAAGCTCTCCAATAATGGGCCAAGGATCTCGCCCAAATCGGGCGCATCAATCAGTTCATTATGGGTAATGCCGTGAATGATGACGGAGTCTTCATCGAGTTTTTCTTGAGGGCGAACTTTCCAGTGTTTCGCTTGACGTAAGAAAATACGATTGAGATTAAACGGCACCAAACCAATGGTAATAATGCCGTTTTTTTGCGGATTTAAGCCCGTCGTTTCGAAATCTAACGCGACAAATTCCACCTGAGAGAGTGGGGTCTCCGGAACAGGTAACTCCTTACCGTAAAAGGCGACCAAGCGCTCGTCAGTGGCACGTTCCAACTTTTGCTGGAACTTCATTGGCCACTGGATACTGGGCTTTTGAAACAACTTTTTGATCATTCCACGCCTCACTTAAATTTGTTGCTGGCCTGATAACGGAACTTCAAGAAGTTCTGACCATTGCTGAGGATTTGGAACGCATCTTTTAGGTTTCGGCGTTCGAAATCCGACAGGTTTTCAGGCTCAATGTTGTTATCCGGCTCAATTCCTAACTCAACATCGATTGCTTGGTGGCGGATACGTACCATAGAGATGAACTCCATCGCATCCTTCAAGTCTTGCGCACGGCCTTTTGGCAAAATACCGGCGTCGATGATGTCATCAAGGCGTTCAAATGAGTTTTGAGCACGAGAGCCGACCGCAAGCGAGTGAACGCGAATCAAGTCCACCAGAGGTGCTGTGCCTCGGCGTTTTAGGTTGATCGAGTTCTTATGCTGGCCATCTTTCTCCATCACGAAGTCTTTAAAGAAGCCGAGCGGCGGAGTTCGGTTCAACGCGTTGCGTGCTAAACATGCCAAGAATCGGTTGTTCTTACGAGCGCGACGCACGATGAAGCTGGTCAACTGTTCTGCCCATTTCAAACGTCCATAGACACCATCTAAATCGAAGAAGATAGAGGCGTTGAGTAGCGCTTTCGGGTTTGGATCATCAATCCAATCGGCGAAGCACTCCTCCCACTGTGAACGTGTCATCCGCCACATTGGATTGGTTGCCATAATGTCGCCAGTACAGTACTTATAGCCACACACGTTCAAGCCATCGCTGACGTATTGTGCGAGCGCTTCAAAGTACTTACCATGCTTTTTTTCTTTATAGGTGTCATCAAGAATGATGGCGTTATCTTGGTCGGTAACCAGAAGCTGTTCGTCACGTCCCATGGAGCCAAGAGCAAGAAAGCAGTAGGGAATAGGTGGTGGCCCTAATTCTTCTTCTGCCATTTCGAGTAGACGTTGTTTGAAGCTTCGGCCAATCACCGACATGGCACTGCCGACCATGTGCGAGTTGGCGTCTTCGTTCACCAAACGCACGAAGCTGCTTTTCACTTCTTCTGCAACAATGGCTAAGTCTTCGATGGTTTGTTGCTGGAAGATGCTACTCACCAGTAACAAGGAGTTCTGCGACTCGTAACGAACGATATCCGTTGCTTCTATGATGCCAATCGGCATTTGCTCTTTCACTACTGGCAAGTGGTGCACGTTGTAACGAAGCATGGTTAGCATGGCTTCATACACGTATGCGTTGTGGTCCAGTGAGATAACTTCGGTCGTCATCACAGTTGATACTTCATCAAGCGGTGAGAGACCTTCTGCTAAGACGCGAGTACATAAATCACGGTCAGTGATAATACCGACGACTGGCGATTGTGGATCTTCTTCATCCAGCACAAAATCTGGGTCTACAATCAATAGCGAAGAAACGTTGTCTTGCGCCATCAGTTGTGCTGCTTCTTGGATTGTCTGGCCGCGCTCAATGGTAGGCGCTTCGCGGGTAAGGAGCGTTTTGACTTTAGAAGTGGTTAAGTCATTTGCATCGTTGTTTTCGGATACCGTTTGGCGAAGACGTGCGCTGTTTTCTACTTCGACAAAATCAGCGAATGAGTCGAAGTTATCGTAAAGCTCTTGGAAGATATCTTGCGGAATACAGTAAAGTAAGGAGTCTTCAATCGCTTTTACAGGGAAGCGAACTTTGTTGTTGGTAAGAAGACCCATTTGACCAAAAAGGTCGCCCTCGTCGAGTCGGTTATACAGCTCACCTTTACGTCGGTAGACTTCAACCACGCCGCTGCGAACCATGTATAGGTCATTGATCTGGTCGCCGAAGTGAATGATAGGAGTATCTTGACGGTAGTAAGAGATTTCGATGTTCTCTGTCACTTTGGTGAGCGTTTCTTCCGGAAGCTCGTTGAATGGGGGATACTTGGCGAGAAAGTTATATATCTCGAGAAGTTCTGCTTCCATTAAGGTGCCTTTTGGTTTGCAAGTGATAGGGTAATCTTAACTTAGTTTTAAAACAGAGTCTTATCGGATAACTGTTTTTCGTGCGCAATGATAAGATTCAGACAAGTCGCACGGCAATTCGTTATTATTTCGGCTACGCTGTCATCAAGATGCCGAATTAAATCAATACAATGGGCGTATAAAGAAGAGTTTTGGATGACACTCATGGAAGGAAGTAGAATGGTAAGACTATTATTAGCTGCACCTCTTGTAGCATTACCAATAATGAGCGTTGCCTCAGAGTCAGAACAAGTCGATAAATTTGGCTACGAGCACATCAATCTAGACATCGGTGCTGGCACCACAAATGAAGAATGGCTAGATAACTCCAACGCGACGACGTTGGGCTTGGGTGGTAACTATATGTTCACCGACAACTGGCTGTTTAATGTCGATTACTCCGCGCAGTTTTTCCACCCAGACGATTTCACTTTGCGTATAGACCGTTTGATGTTTGGTGGTGGCTATCGCTACGGTATTAATGAACAGTTTGATGTGTATGGTCTCTATGGGCTTGGTGCGATTAAATCCAAAGCGACCGACGACAATACCGACCGAACGCTTTCATCGGATAGTGAATTTATTCAAGGTGTGACGATTGGTGCTAATTACTTATTCAGTGAAAAGCTGATGGCAACGGCAGAAGTTCACTTAAATCGCAGTGATATTGTGGATGAGAACAACTACAAGATCGCGTTTAACTACCAATGGCACCATGTGATTGGCTCTGGGCTTTACTACCAGTTCCGTGACACTGATTATCAAAGCCGAGAATCTGATCACATTAACGAAGTGGGCATCAGCTTTAAGTTCGTTTATTGAGCCTTGTGAATCCTCGTTGTTTGAATTAGAACCGCCCGAATTAAAACAAATGTACGAAAAAGGTCAGCAATTGCTGACCTTTTTATTCCGACTTGTTTAAGCAAGAAGGGCGATTATAGAACCGCCGCAATGCCTTTACATAGAGGACCCATGTTTGACTTCGTCATGCCCGCTACACTGATGCGGCCAGAGCCAACAATGTAGATTGCGAACTCTTCTTGCAGACGGTTTACTTGTTCTTTAGACAGACCAGAGAACGAGAACATGCCGTTTTGACGCTCGATGAAGCTAAAGTCTGCGTCGACACCTTCTGCTTTCAGAGTTGCTACAAACAGTTCGCGCATCTCTTGGATACGGTCACGCATTTCTGCTACTTCTGCTTCCCATTCTGCACGCAGTGCTGCGTCACCAAGAATATGAGTTACAACTGCACTGCCGTGAGCTGGTGGGTTAGAGTAAATAGAACGGATGATTGCTTTCACTTGCGAAAATGCTGTTGTTGCCACTTCTTCTGATTCTGCAACTAAAGTGAATGCACCAACACGCTCGTTGTAAAGGCCAAAGTTCTTAGAGAAAGAGCTCGCTACTAGGATCTCTTTGTTGTATTTAGCGAAAGTACGTAGACCTGCTGCATCTTCTTCTACACCTTTCGCGAAACCTTGGTACGCAAAGTCGAATAGAGGAAGTAGTTTTTTATCAGCAACCAGTTTAGCCAGTGTTTCCCACTCTTCTGCAGTTGGGTCGATACCTGTTGGGTTGTGGCAGCAGCCGTGCAGTAGAACCACGTCGCCTTCTGAAGCAGACTGAAGGTCAGTCAGCATTGCGTCTAAGTCTTTGTCTTTGGTTTCTGCGTTGTAGTAGCTGTATTGTGCTGTCTCAATACCTGCGGCAGTGAATACGCCATTGTGGTTAGCCCAAGTTGGGTTACTGATCCACACTTTAACGTTACCAAGTTGGCGCTTAATAAATTCACCTGCAACGCGTAATGCACCAGTACCACCTGGAGCTTGTGCTGTTTTAGCGCGTTTGTCTGCGACGATTTCAGCATCAGCACCGAAAAGCAGTTTTTGCACGGCAAGGCCGTATTCTGCAGTACCTTCGATGGTCAGGTAAGATTTGGTTTTTTCAGTTTCAATCAGTGCGGCTTCGGCTTTTTTAACAGTCGCAAGAACAGGGGTTTCACCTTGTTCGTTCTTGTAAATACCAACGCCTAGGTTGATTTTTTCAGCGCGAGTATCTTTTTTAAACTCTTCAGTTAGTCCAAGAATAGGGTCAGCCGGAGCGGCAACTACTTTTTCAAACATAATCTTCATCCATGTTAATCGAAGGGGTCTGCAGACATTTATACCTTTCAGCAATATTCGTTACAACAGTTAGTGAACAGAAAACTTAAAATAATTTTGATTTGAAACAGAAATCTAACATAACGAAGGCTTTTGATATAAAAAACCCTCTTAACAAGCGTTTTAAGAGGGGGATAATTGGCTAAGCGGCGATGTTTTGTTCATCTTGATATTGATGAGCGATACGTTGGAATTCTGCTTCGACCGCAAGAAATACAGCAACAATTTGTGATTCGAAATGCTTGCCTTTGCCTTCCAGAATGATGGCTTTCGCCTTGTCATGACTGAACGCTGGCTTGTAAACGCGTTTAGAAATCAGCGCGTCATACACATCCGCTAGCGCCATTAGTCGGCCGGAGAGCGGAATTGCTTCACCAGAAAGTTGGTTTGGATAACCACTTCCATCCCACTTTTCATGGTGTGTTAGCGCAATCTCTTTTGCAACTCGTAAAAAGGAACTAATTCCTAGCTGTTTTTCTGCAATTGACAGTGCTTCGGCACCAATTTCAGCATGACCCTTCACGATCTCAAACTCATCGTCGGTCAGCTTTCCTGGTTTGAGTAACACGTTGTCAGGTACATCGACCTTGCCTACATCATGTAATGGGGCAGATTTGTAGAGTAATTCGATGTGATCTTGTTATGTATTAGGCGGAATTTACAAATTAGCCCCGACTGTGCGGGGCTTTGGGTCAATCATAGTAGATGAAACTCGTACTGAGCTTACTTCTTCAGGTTCATCTCTGATTCAACGGCGTTGGTTTCGATATCTGGGTTAGAAGACAGTTTACCCGTCGCCCAATCATTCACATGCTTTAAGATTGCTTTTAGTGCGTGTTTTTCAGTCGGTGCTTCAGAAGATTCTACTTCTAGTTTTTGCTTAGGGTGTGAACCCGTCGCATCTTCAGCAACGTGCAGCCAATCTGGGTGCCAGTAATAAGGTTGGCCTGATGGTGTGCTCCATGCGTGAACACCATTAGTTTCGCCTTTGTATTGGATATCGTTTTCGTTGTACTTAGTCATTATTATCGTCTCTCATAGTCATGAGTTGAGGTGTGCGTCACCATTACTCTATAAATGTAACAGATGTTATCGGAATTAATGTGATTGCTATCTATTTATCTTGTTGATAAATAATCCATTCCGTTGCACAGCTCTCATTCAGATAGATTTATTGGCACTTCGCTACAATAACCATCTGATAAATAGGTATTAAACGCGCCTTATTGTTCATTTAGGTGCTTGATAATCGCCGCTTTCGCGTGCTCTTCTGTGGCAGTTTCCCCATCAGGTACTTCAAGCTCAGCTTTTGGGTGAACGCCTAATGCGTCTTCAGCAATATGAAGCCAATCAGGATGCCAGTAATAAGGGTTATTGCCCTCTGGGTGATCCCAGCTGTGAACTCCTTGGTGTACACCTCGGTAGGAGAGGTCATCCATCGTAAACATTTTCATCATTTTCTCCCGCAAGAAATTTCATGCCTTTGAAAGTATGGAACATAAATTCTCATTTCGTAACGGCAATTGATATCACTAAGATTGATTAATTACGTTTCGAGTTTGATAGGTGTGATGTCGTTATAAAGGCGCGAAGTATGCTAATGTGCGCTCGATAGTCAGGAATGAGGGAAGCATGAACCGATATCGCCAACTGGCTGAGTTGTTTAAATCTCAGATCCAACAAAATACGTGGAGAGCAGGAGAAAAACTGCCATCTGTTCGTGTAACGAGTCGCAGCCATTCAGTCAGTACTGGGACAGTATTGCAAGCTTATCAATTGCTAGAATCTCAAGGTTGGGTGACGGCAAAACCGCAATCAGGGTACTTTGTTACCGCTGATCTCGAACGATTGGAAGTTTCAACGTCAGAAAGCCATCCGCTGCGAGTGTCGGTTAATGATGAGCTTTATGATTTTTTGAAGCATCAAGGATCACCAGAGTCGATTAAGCTTGGTTCGGCTTTTCCGGATCCAGCCTTGTTTCCTTTGGAAGCGTTAAACCGTAACCTCGCCAGTTCTGGGCGAAAAATGGGGCCAGATACGCTGTTAGATAATCTTCCTCCAGGCAGTGAATCGCTACGCCGCTTGATTGCGCAGCGTTACATTCAGCAAGGTCTTAACTTAACCCATGACGATATCGTGATTACTTCGGGCGCGTTAGAGGCACTGAACCTTAGCTTACAAGCAGTGACTCGTCCTGGAGATACGGTTGTGATTGAATCACCGGCCTTCTATGGGGCGCGACAAGCGATTGAGCGGCTTGGTTTGAACGTAATCGAGATCACTGTTGATGCGCAGCATGGCCACTCGATAGAGCAACTAGAGTGGGCGTTTACCAATAGCGATGTGCGCGCTTGCTGGTTAATGACGAACTTTCATAATCCAACTGGTACATCGCTTTCTGAACAAAACAAGCAGCGTATCGTCGAGCTTGCGAGCCAGTATGATGTGTATCTGATCGAGGATGATGTCTACGCTGAGCTCTATTTCGCTGATAAAAAGCCAGCATCACTGAAAAGCTTCGACACTCAAGAGCGAGTGCTCCACTGTGGTTCACTATCAAAAAGCCTTTGTCCCGGTTATCGATTGGGGTGGGTGGTTAACAAACGCTTTAATGAACCGATTCAAAAACTGCAGTTAATGTCGACGCTTTCTGGCAGTGCGCCTATCCAACAGGGCGTGGCGCATTATCTTCAAAACGACAGTTACGATAATCACCTGAGAAAGTTACGTAGAACGTTGCAACAGCGACAAGAACGCTTCGTTGCCCTCATCAAAACGCACCTTCCTCAAACAGTGAACTTTCACCTGCCTTTGGGTGGGTATTTCTTATGGCTAGAACTGCCCCAAGAGGTGGATAGTAAACAACTTTATCAAACACTCTTGAAGGAGCAAGTGACCGTCGCTTATGGGAAATTGTTTTCTGTCGACGAGAAGTTTGAGCACTATTTGAGGTTGAATACCTCTTTTGCCGATAGCGAGCATTTAGAGAGTGCGATCAAAAATTTAGGTAGTCTTGTGCGCGAAGCAACTGTTTAGTGTTTTTTTGGTCAAACTGTATCAGCGCTTTTCCAACCAGCTGTGCTTCAATCATCACTAGAAACCTCTATACAAGGAGTGATGATGAAAAAGCAGTTGGTAAAACATGAGTTACGATTGATCGCAGTAGCGGTTTTTAGCGCTTTCTTGTTGGTGTTTGCTCACCTTATTTTAGCGAAATCTTTTTCTCATATGGCGTGGACGGAGTACACAGCCGCCGTTATTCCCTTTATTATGTTTGGCTTGTGCGTGTTAGGTGTGAAGTACGCAGCTAACGCCGATAAAGATGATGAGAGTGAGCCTTAACGACTCATTACAAAGAATAGGGAAGAGCGGAATGAAGAGAGTGTTATCACTTGCGCTGTGCCTTGCGGCATTTGGTGCTTCAGCGAGCGAAAATAGTGAGCCCAAGTCAGTCACGTTGAACTATGACCAAACCCAGCTTGTTGCTGAGATTCAACCAGACAACCACTTTGAAGCACGAATTGACAATGAACAAGAGCGCATCGACTTTTCTGGTTCTGTCGATAAGCTCCATCCAGATTACACGCTGGAAGTGTCGGTTAAACAAGCAAGTAAGCTTCAACGCTCTACCGCTCAGGTCAATACGAAAGTACTGATAAAGCAAGGTGAAAGACAATCGCCTTTGACCATCGGCAGTGTCAACGGCAAGAAAGTGAGTGTGTCACTTAACTGAGCTAATTTCGCTGCTGAGAAAACAGCATTGAAAAGTACAGCAGTTGACTTTTGCTAAAGACAAAATAAAAGACCTCCACATGGGAGGTCTTTTTAATTCTGTATCACTCTAGGTGATTAGAAGTTCGCAGAGCGAGGAGTACGTGGGAATGGGATCACGTCACGAACGTTGCCCATACCAGTTACGTAAGATACTAGACGCTCGAAGCCTAGACCGAAGCCTGCGTGTGGCACTGTGCCGTAACGACGTAGGTCGCGGTACCAGCTCATGTGTTCAGGGTCGATGCCCACTTCACGCATACGTGCATCTAGGATGTCTAGACGCTCTTCACGTTGAGAACCACCGATGATTTCGCCGATGCCTGGTGCTAGTACATCCATTGCAGCAACGGTTTTACCGTCATCGTTAGCACGCATGTAGAATGCTTTGATGTCTTTCGGGTAGTTCTTAACGATTACAGGCGCTTTGAAGTGTTCTTCAGCAAGGAAACGCTCGTGCTCAGAAGACATATCGATACCCCATTCAACTGGGAATTCGAACTCACGACCTGAATCAAGAAGGATCTGGATTGCGTCAGTGTAGTCAACTTGCGCGAAGTCAGAAGAAACGAACTGCTCTAGGCGAGTGATCGCTTCTTTGTCGATGCGTTGAGCAAAGAACTCAAGGTCATCACGACACTCTGCAAGTACTGCTTTGAACACGAACTTCAGCATGTCTTCAGCCAGTTTAGCAACGTCGTCTAGTTCTGCGAACGCAACTTCAGGCTCAACCATCCAGAATTCCGCTAGGTGGCGGCTCGTGTTTGAGTTTTCAGCACGGAAAGTAGGACCGAACGTGTAAACTTTGCTTAGCGCACAAGCGTAAGCTTCTGCGTTTAGCTGACCAGATACCGTTAGGAACGTCTCTTTACCAAAGAAATCTTCGTTGTAATCTACTTTGCCTTCTTCAGTGCGAGGTAGGTTTTCCATGTCTAGCGTAGATACGCGGAACATTTCACCAGCACCTTCAGCATCTGAAGCAGTGATCAGTGGCGCAGATACCCAGAAGTAACCTTGCTCGTGGTAGAAGCGGTGGATCGCTTGAGCTAGACAGTTACGTACACGTGCTACTGCACCGATTACGTTTGTGCGCGGACGTAGGTGCGCTACTTCACGTAGGTACTCGATAGAGTGACGAGTTTTTGCCATTGGGTAAGTGTCAGCATCTTCAACCCAGCCTACAACTTTAACGTCAGTTGCTGCTAGTTCGAAGTCTTGACCTTTCGCAGGAGAGGCAACAATCTTACCAGTTACTTCAACAGAACAGCCAGTAGTTAGCTTTAGTACTTCGTTGTCGTAATTATTGAGATTATTAGGGACCACGGCCTGAATCGGGTCGAAACAAGAGCCGTCATAAATGGCAAGGAAAGAGATTCCAGCTTTGGAATCACGACGTGAACGGATCCAGCCACGAACAGTTACTTCACTGTCTACTGCTAGCTGACCTTTCAAAACGTCTGATACAGGCGCGTAAGTCATGTTTTCAATATTCTCCATTGAGGTAAAAATTCAACTCAACACTTAAAAGTGTCTGTCTCATAACAAAATTGTTTAAAAAACAAGCGAAGCGTTGAGTTGGATAGAATTTTTTAGATTCATCGAAACATATTACCTGTCAAATCGTCAGCTTCAACCTTTATATTCATTTTGGAGGGGAGAATTTTCCTATTTATTCTTCCTTTGTTCCTCCGACAGGGTAAATTGGTTAAGTAATGACTCCAAACGCTCAGAAAGGTGCTCTAAATCGACGCTGATCTCGCGAGTATGCGATGCGGATTGAGAAGTCTCGTTTGCGTGCAAGGTAATCGTATCGACTTTGGCTTGAATGTGTTTACTCACCCCGGAAGTGGTTTGAGTTTGCTGCTGAATATTTTCGGCATGCTTCAACACTTGATGCATTTCATCCACCACGTTTCTCATTGTTGCCGACAACGCTTCGACATCGACAGAGCGTTGATGGGCAAACTCACACACACTATCGGCCGAACTGAGAGACTCTTCACTGCCTTGTTGGAATTGCGAAATGATGGTTTCAATATTGCTGGTGGCTTCCGCTGTACGGGAGGCAAGATTACGTACTTCATCAGCGACGACAGCAAAACCTCGACCTTGGTCGCCTGCGCGAGCTGCTTCTATTGCTGCGTTTAAGGCGAGTAAGTTTGTTTGTTCAGCAATGCCTTTGATCACGCCAAGAATAGAAGACACTTCTTCCGTTTGTTGATTTAACGTTGTTATCTTTTCACGCACTTTGTCGATGTCGGTGACTAAGCTCTTAATGTCTTCGCTAACATGATGCGCTTGGCCAGCACTGCTTGTTGCGACATCGACGGTGTGATTGACTAACGTGGTGGCATCAATGGTCGCTTGCTCGACAACCCCTTGTTGGTCAAGCATTCCAGTAATGTTGGTCTGGACTTCGTTGGTTTCGACTTGTTGATTATCGGCGGCTTCATCAGTGGATTGAGCAACATCGGTGAGCCTATTTGCTGAACCTGCAAGGGAATGTGAGGTCTCACGAACCTGTTCGAGGCTTTCACAGACCGTATCCATAAAGGAGTTGATAGAATCGGACAGTTGTCCAACTTCATCCTTTTGACTGTGTTCTAAACGCTTAGAGAGATCTTTGCTGGCACTCACATTAGACATAAATCGCGAGGTTCTCTGAATAGGACGAACAATGATCTTGCGAATCAGCCCCATGGTGATCAAGAAACCGACAAAAGCGATCACCGACATGATGCCCATTGCAAACATGGCTTGTTTGTTAATCAGCGAAGTAACGTGGTTCATATTGTACTCAAGACGAATCGCTCCGAGTACTTCACCCTCAGGAGCGATATGGCAAGAAACACAGTTTGTGCCTCGGTAGTTTTCGCTCGACTTCATCGGCAATGCAACAACCAGACCTTTTCCCCAATCTGCACTGATTGGCTCAATCACTAACTCTCCGCTAAGTGCGCGTTGGTCTATATCATCAACAGGCTTTTGATTGGCATCCCCAGGCCCATAAAATTTGGAGACGGTATCAGCACGTAAGACGCGCACCTGCTCTATGCCTTCTTGAGCTAGGGCTTTTTGACGCAATGTTTCTTTCTGCGACATGGTGCCGGTTAGCATCATCATATTTAGGCTATCGAAGTAGTTGCTTGCCTTATCGTGGAGCTGTTCACTAAGGACATCATTGATAAGCATTTTTTGTTGATAGTACTGGTAGCCCGTCGATACCGCGAGAACACAAGTGAACACCGCAATAAGAGCCAGTAGGAGCTTAAAGGTTATAGTTGAGCGCATATTTTTTATAAGTGTATTTGGAACGAACTCCACAATATTAAGGGGTTAGCGAAATTTGAGCGATGAATCGCCCGAATGAATGTGACCCTAAACAGAGTAGGGTTATGTAAATGTGATGTAAGTAGTGTGTAATCAATTGTTTGGCGTGGTGCCAAAAATGCGACAGTGAAAAAAAGGGGCTCAAATAGGGTCAGTAATTTGCGTCTTTAACCCATCGTTAACCAGAGATAGGTTAGGGTAGCGTCCGTTTTCACACGTTTATTTCAAACGCGCGTGTGAGGGCAGGGGTAATCTAACCAACGGCCCTGCGTTAGATTCCTAAACCATAACTTTTCTGGCATTTTCCAGACTTTGGCAATTATCTCCTCATAGGTGATTGCCTTTTTTATATTTGAGTATTTTGTGTGATGATATCTTCACTGACCGACTTTAACGATTGCGCTTGTAAGCTTTGTGGCAGCTATTGATAAAGGTTGTCATTAAAGGGTGAATTCCTTAGTATTGCGTGTCTTTTTAAAGCCTGAGAATCAAGATGAAAACAGAATTATACAAAGAGTTTATGTTCGAAGCGGCACACCACTTGCCACACGTACCAGAAGGTCACAAGTGTGGACGCTTACACGGGCACTCTTTCCTTGTTCGTCTTTATGTAGAAGGTGAAGTAGATCCGCATACAGGTTGGGTTGTTGATTTCGCAGAAATTAAAGCGGCATTCAAGCCAATTTACAACCGCCTAGACCACTACTACTTGAATGATATTGAAGGTCTAGAAAACCCGACTAGTGAAGTACTAGCAAAGTGGATTTGGCAACAACTTAAGCCAAGCCTGCCTCTACTGAGCAAAGTAGAGATCAAAGAAACCTGTACTGCAGGTTGTATCTACAAGGGTGAGTAAGTTCCCTTTGCACTCCTATTAGAAAGGCAAGTCACGCGGCTTGCCTTTTCTTTATCTGATTATCTGGATTTGCTCTTTTTAGCGAGGCCAAATAGTTAAACAAAACCAAATGCCGGCAGAGTAGAGGGCGCTAGTAACCTATGCCGTTGCGAAGCGCGAACTGTACTAAATCCGCATGGCTATCGAGTTCTAACATATCCAACAGTCGATACTTGTGCGATTCGATGGTTCGAGGGCTGAGGTTCAATTCGGTGGCAATCTCTTTTGCCGATAAGCCTTTCGCCAACAAACCCAGCACATCACATTGACGATGGCTCAAGCGCAACATGCGGCGATTTTCATTGTCCGTCTTCATGTCTGGTCTGTGCAAACTGCGGTGAAGCTTTGAGTGTTGCCAAAAGGATAACCACATATGGGAAATGAACGTCACTTGCTCCAATTGCGTTTCGGTTAATCCACAGCGGCCGCTACCGAACAAAGTAAAAGACAATCCACCCCAACGTTGACCAAATTGAGTTAGCGGAATCGTATAGTGACAACATGCGCCTTGGGCAGAAAGCATACGCAAAACGACAACATCGCTAGTGGCGAGCTTGTTTTTGTCGAAGATTTGAATCTCTTCCGAGTTGCCAATCAGGCGCAGGTAGCGCTCACCGTCTTCCACGCCGACTTGTTCAGCAGTCAGGATCTTGTGAGGAGCCCGCGCAACGGAAAGGGTCTTCCCTTGATTGAAGAAAAGCATGGAGTTTGGGAACATCGTCATGCGATCGATCTCAAACCAATCCATTGCTTCAAGCATGAATTGTTCGAGTTGGTTTTGACATTCATCTGCGTGAGAAGTCGTCAAACTCTTCGCTTGACGTATCATGAGTGCTTCAAAACTGGTTCCTGTCGTTTTACCTATATCGCTGCCCATAAAAACTGGCTCATCTTATCGTTTTTTATAAATGCAGTAATTTTACTCTACATCCTGTTCATATCATTCTGCAGAATGGCTCTCGCATTATTTCGAAGTTTTTCGAATAACATACACTATATCCGTTTTATCTCAAGGAGAGAGTTCACGCACGTATGAGCAAAGAGCTCCAACTGCATGGATATCGTGGCTTTTTTAAAATTATAGTTATTGGTGAATGGCGAGCAAGTCTCCGCCGCTTAATCATAGTCCGGAGAGGTTTTAATGAAAATGGTAAAACTGCGTTACCGCACAGGCTCATACTGTAGGTGGGTTGAAGTGGTGGTATCAACGTTTGTTGCTGAAAAATTAGCAAAAGAATACACAGGTTACGGCTGGCAAGCGGAAGTAATGGCAGTATGACTTAGTAAATAGGCAGGCTCGTAAAGAACCTGCCTATTTTGATTTAGGGGGTAAATCAGCTTAATGCGTGGCGCAAGATCAGTGCTTTTCCACTCTCTTCGTAAATCGTTTTCTGGGTGTTTTCAAAACCCGCCGATTCAAACAGTTTAATACCGACTTTATTTTGGTTTGCGACCGTTGCGCACACCGAACTGCTCTCCGCATCAATCGCGTAGCCATACATCATCAACTTTTGCAGTGTCGACGTACCAATGCCTTGTTGTTGGAATCGTTTGTCGATCATGATGTAACTCAGGCCCAATTCATGACGCTTCGCAAAAGGGGCGTGTTGAGCAAACGCTTTGTCAATCACCAAATACCCGACAGTTAAGTAGTCGTGGAAGATGGTGTAAAAAACTTCTGATTTCGTCCTATTTTGGTAAGCCTGTTCAAATGGCTTAAAAAATCCTTTTTGATTTTCATGCACTTCCAATTGCATCAAGCTAGCAAAATCCTTTAGCTTGGCAGGTTTAATGGCGATCATGTTCTGAATCTATTCAGAGGCGGTAAACACAATACCGCCATTATAGTTGTGGATATTAAAAGTACGCAATCTGGTTATGTACAGATTTTGTCAATAAATTGAGGGAACTAGCGGCAAAGTGGATAGTAGAAGCCTTGATGGATGTGAGCGCCCAATGTGGTGAGGAGATGCGCACATTCTGCAGTTTCAACCCCTTCTACGATAACCGTGCAGTGATAGGTATGACCCATGGCAATTAGCTGGCGCAGAGTTTCAACTTTTTTGTCGTCTTGCTTCAAGTTCATCACAAACAAACGGTCAATCTTAAGGTAGTTGGGCGTGATGTGGCTGATAAGCTCAACGTTGTTATTCCCAGTACCAAAATCGTCAATACTGATCTTGCAACCCATCTCTTTGAGCTTGCTGATGTTGTCGAAGATTTCTCGGGTGTAATACATCGAGGCGTTCTCGGTGATTTCAATGGTCAGCAGTGAGCAATCGAGTTGGTTAAGCTGTCGATACAAACGAGTAAAGTTATGGCCTTCAAGCAGAGAAGGGCACACATTAATGCTCAATGGCGCAAGCAGCGATTTCGAGTCACCGAAGACGGTTTTGATCACCAGTAGCGTGTGGTTTATCAGCAATCCGTTCGCTATCAAACTCTCTATAAAACGTTGAGTGTTTTTAACTTTAAAACGGGACAACACCTCGTAATGGATGTTCTGCCGGTTAGACGTATTGTGGATTGGCTCTAGCTTGAGATTAAATTCGCGGATTGCCCACAAGTAAGTCAGCAGGGAACGCAGCTTTTTATGCCTGATAGCGAACATTAGTATGAAGCTCAAAATCAAGATGCTCGTAATAGGGCCAGAGACGTAATAGATCTCCTTATAGCCATTGTCGTTGACGTTATAGAGGAAGGACTGCCCACGAGTATCACCGATTTCTAACGCTGTGCCGGTGTTAGTACACACTTTCATCCCGGATAAGAACATGCGAGACATGTGGCTCTCAATGTTATTCGACAAATTGATGTTTTTCACTCGAACAAGAACTTGAGCTCCATCGAAAACAAAAGAGTGCGTGGTGTAACTGTCGTTGTTTAACCAAGTCTCACGGTCTCTTTCGTTGACCGGAACCACAGCTTCTGGCGTGACTAAGCAGCGAATATTGTGCTTGTCTGTCATTAAAGCGGACTCAACCAATTGCACGTTATCGAATAAACCACGAAGCTGGTCTTCATGTTCAAAACAGCTGCGCTGAGCAAGGTCGTGGGCAAAATCCATCGCGCCATCGAAATAGTTTTGTCTGACGATGGTACTGATAGTGTAAAAACACACGGCGACATAAAGCAGCATGGTAAACGTGATAAAAAACAGCAGATTGAAGTAAAGCGCTCGGCTTCGCAAACAAATGCCTATCGCCACTCTAACGCTGTGCAGTGCGTGTTTGTGGATTCTTGATTGTTGCAGTAGTCCATCTTTTTGCGCGTGTTGGCTGTTGTAAGGCACAAAATATCCCTTTCGGTGGATGTTTTCGATAAGAGACTTTTGCGTCTCGACGTGGTTCTTCGTCAGTTGTCTGAACTTCTTTCGTATCGACGCAACAGCGTTCTTAAATCCATTTTCCGGCAACATCAAGTGATGTTGCGATGACAACTTCTTTTCGATTTTCCTCTGACTGATAGGCGCGTTTAAGCTACCAAAAGCGGCAATGGTGCTGAGGATTAAATATTCAATTCTGTTGACGGGGATAGCGGAGTGAATGGAGTTATTGAGCTGTAATGAAAGTTCTTTTTCGGACAAGCAAACGCAGATTTGGTTTCCAAGTTCAAACCTAATCATGTGTTAAAGCGCTCCAGGATTATTTTTTGAATACGTTATCAATATTGGGTTAGCAGGTATGTGACCTTCTACGGGCATATCCTAAACTTCTGGATATAGTCGTAATTTTAGATTTTTTTATAAAGCTCAATCTAGAGGGAATTTTTCTTAGGCGAGGTTTTTAAGGAAAAAAGCAAATTAAAAAAAGCCCGAGCACATGGCTCGGGCTTTTCAATTCAGAGAGGAGGGGATTAGCAAATCACTTTGATTGCTAGACCGCCTTGAGATGTCTCACGGTATTTCGCGTTCATGTCTTTACCTGTCTCTAGCATGGTTTCGATAACCTTATCTAGAGAAACCGTAGGAGCAGAAGAGCGACGTAGAGCCATGCGAGTCGAGTTGATTGCTTTCACCGCAGCAATACCGTTACGCTCGATACATGGAACCTGAACCTGACCTGCAACTGGGTCACAGGTTAGACCTAGGTTGTGCTCCATTGCGATTTCTGCCGCCATACATACTTGCTCAGGGCTACCACCCATAAGCTCAGCAAGGCCTGCTGCCGCCATAGAACATGCCACGCCAACTTCACCCTGACAGCCAACCTCTGCACCAGAGATAGACGCGTTGCGCTTGTAAAGACCACCGATTGCGCCAGAAGCAGCAAAGTAACGGATGTAATCTTTTTCAGTCACAGTTTGGATGAACTTATCGTAGTAAGCCAGTACCGCAGGGATGATGCCACACGCACCGTTAGTTGGTGCTGTAACAACGCGACCACCTGCTGCGTTCTCTTCGTTTACTGCGAAAGCAAACATGTTTACCCAATCAACAACCGACATTGGATCGTTCGTTGTTTTTTCAGAAGTAAGCAGTTGCTGACGAAGTGCTGCTGCACGACGAGGAACACGTAGTGGACCAGGCAGAATACCTTCTTCGTTCATACCGCGATCCATACACTCGCGCATTGTGCGCCAGATGTTTGCGAAGTATGTACGAGTCTCTTCATCAGAGTGCAGAGAGTGTTCGTTCTTCATTACCAATGCGCTAATAGAAAGACCGCTTTCTTTACACTGGTGAACAAGCTCTTCTGCTGTTGTGTATTCGTAAGGAACCTTGATTGGGTTCTCTACTTCTTTACCGAAGTTCTCTTCATCAACGATGAAACCACCGCCGATAGAGTAGTAAGTCTTTGAGTACACTTTTTCGTCTTCGATCCACGCGTGGATCTGCATGCCGTTTTCGTGAAGCTCAAGGTTAGTAGTATGGAAGTTCATACCACCATCTTTCGGGAACGATACTGTATGACAGTGCATGCCAACAGGTAGGCGCTCAGTTTCTTCTACGCGAGCGATAAAGCCCGGAATAGAGTCGATATCTACTTTCTCAGGGGAGTTGCCTGCAAGACCCATGATGATCGCGATATCCGTGTGGTGACCTTTCCCTGTCAGTGATAGTGAACCATAAACGTCAACGGTGATTTTAGTGATGTCGCGCAATTTTCCCATTGAGCGTAAATCATCAATAAATTCTTTACCCGCTTTCATTGGACCTACAGTGTGTGAGCTTGAAGGACCAACGCCGATCTTATAGATGTCAAAAACACTAATCATATCGATTACCTCAGAACAAAGCCTCCCAAGGGGAGTTGGGAGGCTTTTTATTATCGTTATATTCTTGAATTAATCACGCTTTTATAGAGAGCGGTGATTAAAGAGCGCCGTAGATTACAGAACTAATTGCTGCAAGACCACAGATTGCTGTGAAAATCTGTACAGGTGCTGAAGTTTTGTACTTCGCCATTGCAGGAACTTTGTTCATAGCGAATACAGGCATCAAGAATAGGATAGCTGCAATCATTGGTGCACCCATCGTTTCAATCATGCCTAGGATGCTTGGGTTAACGATAGCAACGATCCAAGTAGTCACAACGATGAAGATTAGAGATGCTTTTTCGATCTTGCTCTTAGGAGTTTCAGAGCGAGATTTGATTAGACCAACTAGACCTTCGTGTGCGCCTAAGAAGTGGCCGAAGTAGCTTGAAGTGATTGCTGCGAACGCCACTAGAGGACCCATGTAAGAGATAAGTGGAGACTCGTGAACGTTAGCTAGGTAAGACAGTACTGAGATGTTTTGTTCTTGCGCAGATGCTAGTTGCTCTGGAGATAGAGAAAGTACTACAGAGAATACGAAGAACATTACAAAACCCATTAGCATCATCGCTGCACCGCCAGTGATCGCGTCAGTTTTCTTAACTGCGTCATCACCGTATACACGACGTTGTTCTTTAGAGAACTGAGAGATGATTGGGCTGTGGTTGAATGAGAATACGATGATTGGAATTGCTAGCCAAACGATTGAAGGCATTTCGCCCCAGTTTGGAGACACTTCCATCATTGACGTATTCCAGTCAGGAATTAGGTAGAAAGAAAGCGCTAGTAGGATGAATACTAGAGGGTAAACCATTGCTGATGTTGCTTTCAGCATTAGCTCTTTACCGAATACTACACCCGCAGTCATAGCAGCGATTAACGCGCCAGATAGTAGCCAGCGAGGGATAGATTCCATACCCATTTGGTTCACTAGGAAAGAGTCAACCGTGTTTGTGATACCAACACCGTAGATTAGTACGATTGGGTAGATAGCGAAGAAGTAAGCGAAAGTAATAAGGTTTGCGCCAGTTTTACCGAAGTGCTCTTCTACTGTGTCAGTGATATCAGCTTCAGGGTTTTTCGCAGAAAGTACGAAACGAGCTAGAGATTTGTGTGCGAACCAAGTCATTGGTGCCGCGATTAGAGCTAGGATAACTAATGGCCAGAAACCGCCAGCACCTGCTTTAATTGGAAGGAAAAGTACACCTGCACCTACTGCTGTACCAAATAGGGACAAACACCAGGTGAAGTCTTTGTAAGAAAACTTACTAGACGATTGTGCGGTTGAAGCCGCAGAAGTAGTTGTATTCATTTTTGAGTTACTCATTTTGGGAACAGGAAATAAGTCGGGGCCAATTTTGCAAGATTTTGCACTAGGAAAATTAGATCTAAATCATGTATTGCTCGAGCTTATTGAATGATATGTCAAAAACCTGCTTTTTATCACGAAAACGGCGTGCTACACGTGATTATTGCTAATGAGTGAAATTAGAAAAACTTATCTGAAGCGGTTGGTGTATAAATTTTTCTCACCGCAAGCGTTTGCCTTATAAAAATCAAATTAAACTAATGTGAATTGATGTTTGAAAAATAACTTTTTATTAATATAGATGCACATGATGTTTGGCTTGGTGGGTGAGTTACCATTGATAAGGCAGTTAGTTAGAAATGATGTGTTTTTGCATCGATTCGATAATTTGTGCTGTCATTCCCCAGATAAAATGACGCTGGTAGGGGATTGCAAACACGCGGTGACTTGTCTTTCTTAGGTTGAATTTTGTACTGTAAAGCTTCTCTGGGTTCAAAATATGGTTGGCTGGCACTTCAAAAACTTCCGCGACTTCATTTTGGTCGATGCGAGTTGTGTAGTCTGGTGAAACGAAGGCCAAAAATGGTGTCACATTAAACTGGCTAATAGTAGGTAGCTTAGGTAACTGACCAAAAACCTGTATATGACTTTGGTGAATACCAATTTCTTCTTCTGCCTCTCTAAGAGCGGTATTGACCAAGGTGTGATCGTCATTCTCATATTTTCCTCCAGGGAAGCTGATTTGCCCCGGATGATGTCTCAGATGCTCGGCGCGCTTGGTCAAAATGACTTGAAGACCTTCTTCACGTTCAACAAATCCAATCAAGACAGCGGCATCTCTTAAGGTATTTTCTTTGAGGTGAGCTAAGCGCCCTAAAGACTCGCGGTGATAGCCCGTCGGCAGTTGTAGTTGGAAGTTTTGTAACAGTGTTGATTTATCGATGACCAAAGTGAAATCCTTATCCCCAAGTTGAGTGTGCTTTTGATGGCGTTGTGCGCATATTAATTTGAAACATATAGAGTTATACACCATTCTTTATTTTAAGACGTCACTATAAGGTTAGTTGAAGACGATGAAAGGGATAATTTTCACAGAGTTCATGGAGTTAGTGGAGGACAAGTTTGGTCTGGAAGTGCTTGACCAAGTCTTGGACCTGTCTAATGATGAAGGCATTTACACCTCGGTAGGCAGTTATGACCATCGAGACCTTGTTAAGTTGATCGTTAACCTCAGCAAAGTGTCTGACATTCCGCCAGAAAAATTACAAGAAGTGTTTGGTGAGTGCGTATTTCAAAATCTACTTAAGTCCATTCCAAACCATGCCAGTCTTCAACAGTGCACCACCACGTTCCAATTTGTGCGCCATGTAGAAGACTTTATTCATGTCGAAGTGAAAAAGCTTTACCCAGACGCCAATCCACCGCAATTTGATTTTATCAATGAAACAGAATCAGAAATGGTGTTTGATTATCGAAGCGCACGTTGCATGGCGCATGTTTGTGTCGGCCTGATACAAGGTTGTGCGAACCACTTCAATGAGAGTGTCGTTGTTAAACATCAAAACCAATCGGATGACGGAAGCCAAGTACGTTTTTGGCTGGAGGCTCAATAACTCAATATGACGGGAAGTTCCTCACTAGAAAGGAAACTCAAACGAGAAGTCGCGTCACGAAAAGCGGCAGAAACACTGTTAGAGCAAAAGAGCATAGAGCTGTATGAGTCCAATCAGCAACTGAGTGTCGCATTGAAAAAACTCGAGATGAAATCTGAGAACGACTTACGTAAGTTCGAGTTTGAAGAACAAATCGATGCAACTCTGATCAAGTTTGGACGAACGTTCCTTTCTAGCACCTTTGACGAGACCATGATTGCCAGTTTCTTGGAGCAACTGACATCAAACTCGGTGGTTTCCGGTGCCTACTTATCTTTGAGCCAAGAGCATCTCTCATCGTTGCGTCGCCATCAGTTTGGGCATCTCGTGCTCGCTCATGAAAACTCGATACAAACCAAGCCTCATTGGATCGAGAATCGCCTCTATTTACCGATCATTATTGACTCAGCGATCTTGGGTGAGCTGATCTTTTCTGTCGCTCTTGATCAAGTCGATCAAGAGTTCACTTCAAAACAAATGGTGTTGGTTTCCGATCTGGTGCACGGGGTTATCAGCCGACACTTGAGTTTAGAGCGAGAGGTTGAGTTGCGTAAACGGGCAGAAGCGTCTGAGAAAGCAACCAAAGAATTTGTCGCGATGATCAACCACGAGCTTCGTACTCCGTTAAACGGCGTATTGGGCAGTGCAGAGTTGCTGAGCAAAACCGAGCTGGGGGATGAACAGCAACAATACCTTGGTAACTTGATCCAATCCGGTGATTTACTTCGTGTCATCATTAATGACTTGCTCGATTTCAGTAAAATGAATGCGGGTATGATGGAAATCATCGATAAAGTTTTTGCTTGGAAAGATTTAGAGAACGCATTAACCGGTGTGTTTGCTGCGAAAGCGGCGGAAAAGCGCATTCATTTTTCGATCGACAAAAAGCTCGGCATTCCAGAATTTCTTGTGGGTGACTTCGAACGCATCACCCAGATTTTAGTTAACCTAATCGGTAACGCGATTAAGTTCACTCATCTCGGTGGCGTGGTTCTACGCGTCGAGTGGGTCGATGGTTATGCGCATTTCGAAGTGGAAGACACAGGCATTGGTATTCCTTTAGAGGCGCAGAAAGCGCTGTTTGACCCTTTTGTACAAGCTGACCGTTCCACCAAGCGAAGCTTTGAAGGCTCTGGTTTAGGTTTAGCAATCTGCAAGAACTTAGTCGACTTGATGGATGGTGAAATTAGTTTCGTCAGTGAGCCACGCAAAGGCACTACCTTTAAAGTCGTTGTGCCGCTCAAACAAGGCGAAGCACAGGGAAGGGCTGCTGGTGACGTGTCTGTCGGTAAATACATCGAACTGGCAGGACGCTCGGTGTTGGTGGTAGACGACATTCGTATGAACCAAGTGATTGTCACTCAAATGCTCAAAAAGCTCGATATCAAACCAGATTTAAAAAACAACGGACTAGAAGCGCTCGATGCGGTAAAAGAGAAAGACTACGAGCTAATATTTATGGATTGTCGTATGCCAGAAATGGACGGTTATGAAGCGACGGTACATTTGCGCGAAGACGGCTTCACTAAGCCAATCATTGCGCTGACTGCAGGGACAACCCTAGAAGAGAGAAAAAAGTGCATTGAATCTGGCATGGATGACATTCTCACCAAGCCTTATACCGCTGCTGATATAGAACAAATCATGTGTAAGTGGCTCGACGAATGATGCACAAGTTCCCTTGAGCAGCAACAAGCAGTGATCAGCCAAAAACAATGATTAACAAAAACTAGGGATAAACAAAAACGGCTCTGTTATTACTGCAGAGCCGTATTTCTGAGTACTTAAAAGCGCTTTAAGTTACTTCAGCGCCGGTAAGATCTTGGACAGTTTGTCTAGCGTCTCTTGATATTCTGCTGCGCAATCACTGTCTGCCACGACGCCGCCGCCGGCCCAAGCGTAGAGCTTGTTATCTTCTGCAACCAGAGTACGGATCGTGATGCTGGTATCCATACGACCATGGCGTGAGATATAACCGATACTGCCACAATATGCGCTGCGACGATGCGGTTCTAACTCTTCGATGATTTGCATTGCTCGCACTTTTGGCGCACCAGTAATTGAACCACCAGGGAAGCAAGCTCGAAGCAGATCGGCTGCGCTGTATTGTGTATCCAAATTGGCGCGGATGGTGCTGACTAAGTGGTGCACCGCAGGGAAGCTTTCAATATCAAATAGCTTTGGCACATGAACGCTGCCCGGTGACGCGACGCGGCCAATGTCATTACGCAGCAAGTCGACGATCATTAAGTTCTCGGCTTGGTCTTTCTCTGCGGTTTGCAGATCGTGCGCATTGGCTTGGTCAAGCTCAGCATTTTGGCTACGTGGACGTGTACCTTTGATTGGCTTGGTTTCAATGACGTTGTCTTTAAGCTCCAAAAAGCGCTCCGGTGACACGCTTACGATCGCCGAATGAGGCATGCGAATAAATGCAGAGAAAGGGGCTTGGTTCGCCGCTTCTAGTTTTGTGTAAGCTTGCCACTCGCTTCCTTGATAAGAAGCATTAAAGCGCTGTGCCAAGTTGATTTGGTAACAGTCGCCACTCAACAAGTATTCTTGAACACGGTCAAAACGTGAAGCGTAAGACGCTTGCGTCATGTTCGATTGCCAATCGCCAATCAGCTTGAAGTCTTCAACATCATCTAGAGATTGTGAATTAAGCCATTGCCACGCTTGCTCAGTGTTTTGACCTACAACACAAGCTTTTTCTAGTTTGTGGTCTACCACCAGTGCCCATTCATATAACCCAACAGCCATATCTGGCGTTTGAAGGTCTTTGGTTGCCAGTTCTGGCATAGACTCGACACGGCGGCCTAGATCGTAACTGAAATAACCCAGCGCACCGCCGACAAACGGCAGATCCCACTCTGCGCCTAACTCAAGGTTTGGCAAAAGCTGTTGTTGAAGCTCGTCTAACAGCGAGAACGGGTCATCTTGAGAGACGAATTTTTGCGTGTCGGTTTTGATTTGCGTCTCGCCAGCGATGATCTCCAGCGTTGCGATTGGATTGGCAACCAATACATCAAATCGGCTGTCGATGTGCGTCTCAGAAGCGGAGCGTAAAAGCATCGCCCAAGGCTGCTGTTCGATACGAGAAAATAGGGAAATAGCGAGGTCGTTGGCATAATCCAATGCCTTAAAATCAAGCAATTGCGTATCCATGTTGTTCATTTGTTTAAATTGTGACAAAGAGTTCGTTCACTGCATGGCATGTCATGGGCAGCAAGAGTATCATATTCATCTGTATAGCCAAACTACCTCTATACAAAGGCTTTGAGGTGGTTTTACTATATGAGAAGGCGACTTCAATAACTCGTGTGTCGATATCAGCCGTTCGACAATTGTTTACATAAAACGAAGCTCATTTAAGGGCAATAAGCTCAACAAACACGACAGAAGCCAAGCCAATAATGGAAGCAAAGCATAACAATAATGAGGCATGCAATGACGGTAATACGCACGCAGGATGTCATCAGCAGTGTTGCTGATGCGCTACAGTATATTTCTTACTACCACCCGCTAGACTTTGTTCAAGCCCTTGAAAAAGCCTACCACCGTGAAGAGAGCCAAGCAGCGAAAGACGCTATCGCTCAGATCCTAATTAACTCCCGTATGTCGGCAGAAGGCCATCGACCGATTTGTCAGGATACAGGCATCGTGACTTGTTTCGTGAACATCGGTATGGGCGTTCAATGGGATTCGACCGACATGACGGTTCAGCAAATGGTGGATGAAGGCGTTCGACAGGCTTACACTAATCCGGATAACCCATTGCGTGCCTCGGTTCTGATGGACCCTGCGGGCAAGCGAATCAATACTAAAGACAACACACCAGCAGTCGTGCACATCAATATGGTGCCAGGCGATAAAGTGGAAATCCAAATTGCTGCGAAAGGCGGCGGTTCTGAAAACAAAACCAAGATGGTGATGCTAAACCCATCTGACGACATTGCAGAATGGGTAGAGAAAACCCTACCAGCAATGGGCGCAGGTTGGTGTCCACCGGGCATGCTTGGTATTGGTATCGGCGGTACCGCTGAAAAAGCAGCCGTATTAGCAAAAGAATCTCTGATGGGGCACGTCGATATTCAAGAACTGATCGATCGTGGTCCTCAAAATGCGGAAGAAGAGCTTCGTCTTGATATCTTCAACCGTGTAAACAAGCTGGGTATTGGTGCGCAAGGCCTAGGTGGTTTAACAACGGTTGTTGACGTAAAAATCAAAACCGCGCCAACCCATGCCGCGTCTAAGCCTGTGTGCTTGATTCCGAACTGTGCAGCGACTCGTCACGTGCATTTCACACTAGATGGCAACGGTCCTGCTGAGCTAACGCCACCGAAGCTAGAAGATTGGCCAGGTATTACTTGGGAAGCGGGCGAGAACACACGTCGCGTGAACTTAGATACCGTGACCAAAGAAGAAGTTCAAGAGTGGAAAACCGGTGAAACGGTTCTGCTGTCGGGCAAAATTCTAACTGGTCGTGATGCTGCGCATAAACGCATTCAAGGCATGCTAGAAGCGGGTGAAGGTTTACCTGCTGGCGTTGATTTCAAGGGTAAGTTCATTTATTACGTTGGCCCGGTTGATGCCGTCGGTGATGAGGCCGTAGGTCCTGCAGGTCCAACAACCTCAACACGTATGGATAAGTTCACAGACATGATGTTAGAAGAAACAGGCATTATGGGCATGATCGGTAAAGCAGAGCGCGGTCCTGCAACAGTTGAATCTATCAAGAACCACAAAGCGGTTTACTTAATGGCAGTTGGCGGCGCGGCGTACCTAGTTGCTAAAGCGATTAAGAAAGCTCGCGTGGTGGCATTCGAAGACCTAGGCATGGAAGCAATCTACGAGTTTGAAGTCGAAGATATGCCTGTAACGGTGGCTGTGGATTCAAATGGCGCGAACGCTCACCAAATTGGTCCAGATACTTGGAAAGTAAAAATCCAAGAAATGGAAGCGTAAGCTGCTGCCCTGTCAGGTTACAGTGTTTCGTCACTAGGCTTACGATGAGCTTTGCATTATTGAACATAAGGCGAACGTCTCAATTGAGAGAATGTGACAAAGTGCTGATTTACCTAGCAAACATTTGACAAAAGTGCAGCGAAAGCTGCACTTTTTGTCTATATACTCAGATATAAACTAATAGGCATAGCAAATCTCGTTGTTATGCTGACCATAATTAGGAGACGGCATGCCTCGTTTTATTCAAATTCTACAAATAGTTCTTGCTGTTGTGATCGGTAGCTTTGTTGGCTACGACTTGATTCTTCACGGCATCAGTATCTTCGATGAAAAATACGTCACCATCACTTGTGTGTTATGGTTGATTCTGGAAGTTTGCCTATTCGTTATCTACAAGTTGATTGAAGACGATTAGACTGGACAGAAAGTCGTTAAGATCTCTAAGCCTCTGAAACTCTCAGGGGCTTTTTCGTTTTTGGAAAAAGGTTTTGCAGTGAATACTTTGTTCATCTTTGATTAAGGTTGGTAAAATTACACTGCATAGCAAGAATTGATGAGATAAATAAAAAGTATGAAAAGAATAACGCAAGAAGTGAATGACTTTATCAGCCGTGGCATGGACTCCAACGTTCGCATTGCTGTAACGGGGTTATCGCGTGCAGGTAAGACGGCTTTCATTACTTCTCTGCTTAATCAATTACTGCATACCGCCACTCATGACAACTTGCCGCTATTTAATGCCGCTCGTGACAAACGTTTAATTGGCGCCAAACGTGAGCCACAAACCAACATGATGGTACCGCGTTTTGCCTATGATGATGCGATGAACCAAATTCATGCCACACCACCACAATGGCCAGTACCGACCCGTGACGTGAGCGAGATACGACTGGCACTGAAATACAAGCCAAACAAAACCACCAAAAAGCTGCTGAGTAAAACCGCCGTGTTGAATGTCGACATCATCGACTATCCGGGTGAGTGGCTATTGGATCTGCCTTTGCTCGATATGGATTTTGCGACGTGGTCACAGACCCAATTTGAGGCGCTAAAAGGGCAGCGTAGTGAGCTTGCTGCCGACTGGTTGGCAGAGCTAGAAACGCTGGATTTAGCTGCGGAATTGAATGAAAAGCAGCTAGAGAAAGTCGCTAAAACTTACACCGACTATTTACATGCTTGTAAAGACAGTGGCTTACATTGGGTTCAGCCAGGTCGATTCGTCTTACCGGGTGAGCTTGAAGGGGCGCCAGTATTGCAGTTCTTCCCATGTCGATTTGACGCAGATACGAAGCCAGTTAAAGGCAGTAACTTAGCAATGCTTGAAGCGCGTTATCACGAGTATCAGCAAAAGGTCGTAAAGGCATTTTACAAGCATCACTTTGCAACGTTTGATCGACAGATTGTGCTGGTGGATTGCTTACAGCCACTCAATGCGGGTGATGAAGCTTTTTACGATATGCGCCAAGCGCTTGAACAAATCATGCACAGCTTCCGATATGGTAGAAGCAGCTTTTTGCGTCGCTTGTTCTCACCAAAAATCGACAGAGTATTGTTCGCTGCGACAAAAGCCGACCACGTGACACCGGATCAACATCCGCATTTGGTCTCCTTACTTCAACAAATGGTGCATCCAGCATGGCAGACCGCAGCGTATGAGAATATTGAAATGAGCTGCATGAGCATTGCCTCGATTCAAGCGACGACCTCGGGTTTTATTGCGTCGGGAGATAAGAGCGTACCTGCACTCAAAGGGATGACGCTCGATGGGGAGTCGGTGACAATGTTCCCTGGTGAAGTGCCGAAGAAGTTACCTAATGCGGTCTATTGGCAAAATAGTGGCTTTGATTTTACTTCTTTCCGACCGATGCCTTCAGAAACGGATGAGCCAATGAAACACATTCGCCTCGACAAAGCATTGGAATACCTATTGGGAGACAAATTGAAATGAGCGAACTAAAACAAAAACAAGTCTTCAAAGAAAAAGTGATGCACAGCGAGGAAGAGGGCGTATCCCCGGAGTTGAATGCGCAGAAGACGTTCTCTGAAAAAGAGACCTTCATACCCGTTGAGATTGAAGAGCAACAGGAAGAGACAGAGCAAGAGTTGCAGCTCGAACAAGTCATTCGCCCCAAATCTGGTCGCAAATGGCTCACAACAGGGCTCTTTGCCACCTTCGCTGGTTTAGTAGGCTGGCAAGCGGTTGATTCTGTGATTACCGCTATACAAACTGCTGATTGGCTAGCGCTTGGTTGGGCTGGCTTTATCACTACCATCGCTTCTTTTGGTTTAGGCGCGTTAGGCAAAGAGTTATGGAAGTTGCGCAAACTACGCAATCACTTTAGTGTGCAAGAAGAGAGTGAAGCGCTTATCGATAGCCAAAGCGTCGGCAAGGGTAAAGCATTTTGCGAAAAAGTCGCGGAGCAAAGTGGTGTACTGGCAGAGAACCCAGGTTTTGATCGTTGGAAAAACAGCGTAAACCCAGCTCACAGTGACGCTGAAATTCTAGAGATGTACGATGCCATGGTCGTTAGCCAGCAAGATAAGCTCGCAACCAAAATTGTTTCGCAGCACGCAACCGAATCCGCAGCCTTGGTGGCCGTTAGCCCACTGGCAGCCGCTGACATGTTGCTGGTGGCATGGCGTAACTTCAAAATGATCGACAATCTTTCTAAAGTGTATGGCGTGGAGCTTGGCTACGCTTCTCGAATCAAATTGCTCCGCTCTGTGTTCGTGAATATGGCGGCAGCGGGTGCGAGTGAGCTCGCTATTGATGCCAGCATGGATTTGATGTCGATGGATCTCGCCGGAAAAATCTCCGCACGAGCAGGGCAGGGACTCGGTGTGGGGATCTTAACCGCTCGTCTTGGTCTAAAATCCATGGCGCTGCTTCGTCCTTTACCTTGGTATCCAGAGCGCCAAGTGAAACTCGGTGCGATTCGCAAAGAGGTTGTGGCGAAAGTTGCATCAATCACGATGAAACCGTAACCAATATCACCTTTGACAGTGAGGATTGCTTGACGCCATTCCAAGCTTGGGAGAAACTACTGTCAACTTTTCCTGACAGTTGTGAATTGGGATATTTTCAGTGCGTCTTGAAGTCTTTTGTGAAGATAGACTCGGTCTTACCCGAGAACTGCTCGATATTTTAGCGTCTAAAAGCATCGACTTACGTGGTATCGAAATTGATATCAGTGGCATCATTTACCTAAACTGCCCAGATATCGACTTTGATACCTTCAGTGAGTTAATGGCTGAGATCCGCCGTATTCCGGGGGTCAAAGACGTACGTAAAATCCAATTTATGCCAATGGAGCGCCACAACACAGAGCTGCTTTCGTTGGTGGATAACTTGCCTGATCCAGTGTTTGCTATCGACCTCAAAGGCGCTGTCGATATGGCAAACATGTCTGCACTTTCTCTTCTTGGTCAGCACAAACAAGATGTTATCGGCACGCAAATTGGTATGTTATTGCCGAGTGTTCGATTTAACCGCTGGTCTGAAGGCGTGAATGCTCGCACTCGCGAAAGCTTGGTAATCGACGGATTGGATTACATTCTTGAGTTGATGCCGGTCTACATCAAAGACGAAGCGCAAAACTCGACACTTGCTAGTACCTTGATGACGATTCGTTCGAGCCAACACGGTGCGCAAATCGAAGAAATACTGCCTCTTCATAATCAACTTGGCTTTGAGCATTTTGTCGGCTTATCAAATCGCCACAAAGCGCTGATGAACCAAGCGAAGAAGTTATCTGTTCTTGATCAGCCTCTATTGATTGAAGGCGAAACGGGTACAGGTAAAGAGATGCTGGCAAAAGCATGTCACAGCCGCTCTGGCCGAGCGAGCAAACCTTTCCTTGTTTTGAGCTGTGCATCCATGCCCGATGATGTGGCCGAAACCGAGTTGTTTGGTCATGCGCCGGGTTCGTTTAATCACGAACAAGGTCATAAAGGTATCTTCGAACAAGCAAATGGCGGTACCGTCTTCCTTGATGAAATCGGGGAGATGAGCTCGCATCTGCAAATCAAACTGCTGCGCTTCTTACAGGATGGTAACTTCCGTCGAGTAGGTGCTGAAGATGAAATGCACGTTGATGTCCGCATTATCGCTTCGACTAAGCACAACCTTGCCGAGCTTGCTGAGGCTGGCAAGTTTCGTGAAGATTTGTATTATCGCCTCAATGTTCTGACCTTGAATATTCCGCCTCTGCGCAAGCGCTCGAACGACGTAGCGCCGCTGCTGGACTTGTTCGTAACGAAACACGCTCAGCAACTTGGCATCGACAAGCCTGAGCTGGATGAAGAACTGGTGGATGCATTAGCGAACTACCAATGGCCGGGCAACATGCGTCAATTGGACAATATGGTTCTGCGCGCACTGACTGAGATGGATGGGCACATCCTTAAAGCAGAAAACTTCAACTTGCCTCAGCCACAAGCGATGGGCGGTGGTAGCGCGACATTGAATCTTGATGGCTCGCTTGATGAGATCATGCGTGATTACGAATCGCAAATCTTAGAGCGTTTGTATCAATCATTCCCATCGAGTCGTAAGCTCGCTAAGCGATTGAATGTGTCGCACACCTCTATCGCGAACAAACTGCGCGACTATGGTATTCGTAAAGTCTAGAGTCGCGGTAAATACTGGGCTATCTGTCAAATGACCCCGAAATTAAATGGACGTTGTTATTCATAATGGAAGATATAAGTTCTTCAATCGCCGTTCACAAGTTGGACGGCGACTTGCTTCTACGTACTGCAGAAATTGGCGATGCCGATATGATTGCAGAATATTTTCAAAGCAATCGCGACTACTTGAAGCCCTTCGAACCGAAGCGCGAAGAAGCATTCTACTCAGTCAATGGCTGGCTACAAAAGCTGATCAAATTGAATGAATTACATCGTATGGGACTGGGATACTATTGTCTGCTTGTTCATGCCGAATCTGGTAAAATGCTTGGCACGCTCTCTTTCAGCAACCTGACTCGTTTTCCATTTCATTCCTGCAATGTGGGTTACTCCCTTGCAGAAGACGCGCAAGGCTATGGCTATATGCGCCGCGCGTTAAAAATGGCCTGTGATTACATGTTTGATGTGCAAAAGATACACCGCATTCAAGCAGGTTACATGCCGCATAATAAGCGCAGTGAAGCGGTGTTGCAGCATGTTGGTTTTGAGAGAGAAGGCTACGCTAAAGATTATTTGTTGATTAACGGTGAATGGCAAGATCATGTGCTGACATCGTTAACTAACCCAAACTGGAAAGCTGAGGCTCGATAAATGGAAAGATTGGAAAAGCAGTTAGCACTTCTCATTGAACTGGATCAACTCAAGAGCGTGCTTCGTCGTACTCGGGTAAAGAGTGCCGACCGACGCTTAGAGAATAGTGGTGAGCATAGTTGGCACGTTGCATTGATGGCGGTATTAATGCAAGAACATGCCAATGCGCCAATCGATATTGCTCGAGTGATGAAAATGCTGCTTATCCATGACGTCGTAGAGATCGACGCAGGCGATACCTTTGTTTATGATGTCGCTGCTTCAAAAGAACAAGAAGAGAAAGAACTGAAAGCGGCAGAGCGTCTGTTTGGAATGTTACCAAGCGATCAAGGTGATGAGCTGTTCTCTTTGTGGAAAGAATTTGAAGCGGCCCAAAGTGATGATGCGAAATACGCCAAAGCGTTGGATCGCCTTATCCCGATGCTACTCAACTACCACAATGATGGTCAAAGTTGGAAAGAACATGGTGTGACGCGAGAGCAAGCGTTAACCATCAATAAAAGAATTGAATTTGGTTCTGTCACCCTATGGGACAAGGCCAAAGAATTGATTGAAGAAGCCACCGAGAAAGGTTGGTTGAAGTCGTAAGAAAGGAGACTGAATGTCTTATTTGCCTTTGGATGAATACCAAAGAAAATGGATTTTTACTCACCAGTCAATGCCAGTGCCTGAAGAGGACCTCGAGTTTATCAAGCCGATGAGTCAAGCTCGCGCCGCGCAGTTCTGGAAAGAGAACATTAGTGCACAAAGTCCTGATATGGATCGTTTGAGCTCGTCCGATTGGCCAATGAAAGAGTCTAACTGGTCCGAAGAAGTTGATTGGATGGCAGCTTGGGAAGCCGATGACCCCGAGTTACCAGAAGAAATCGCGGCGTTTATTGATTGGCAAGATGACGTCACGGTGTACTTCTGTTACGAGAAATACAACGTTATCGAGACGAAGTGGTCGACGTTTAAAAAATATTGGAAGAACTTCCTGTTCTATGATGATGGCCCGATCCTGCTCGGCCGCCGTCGCGCTCAAGCGCTTTGGTTTGATTCGAAAGGCAACGTCAAATTGGGCGAGCGTCACTAAGACGTTATATTGTTAAAGCCACCGAGTTACTTCTAATAGCTCGGTGGCTTTTGTGTCTCTATAGGTTTGATAAGGGACTTAATACACCTCCTGCGCCGCGTTCGATCACGTGGGTGTAGATCTGAGTCGTTTTCACATTAGTATGCCCAAGTTGTTCTTGGACGGTTCGTATGTCGGCTCCTGACTCTAGAAGGTGGGTAGCAAAGCTGTGCCTAAGCGTATGGCAAGTGACAGACTTTTCTATTCCCGCGTCTTTTGCCGCTCGTTTCACTGCCCTTTGTATCGCGCTCTCATTGACATGATGGCGTCTAAACTCACCAGTATCTGCATCTATGCTTAATTTGGTTGATGGGAAGAGAAAGTGCCAATTAAAATCCAATTCTGCGCCGGGGTACTTCCTTCGTAGCCCATCAGAGATATAAACACCGGCATAACCGCCCATATGACGGTCTTTCTGATAATAATCTCTCGTTCTATTGACCTGTGCTTTTAGTGGTTCATGTAGCTCTTTCGCTAATGTGACCGTTCTATTCTTACCACCTTTTCCTTGCCAGACTCTAAGCGCACCGTAGTCGTAATCAATATCTTGAATTCTTAGTCGTAAGCATTCCATAATTCGCAGACCAGAACCGTACAATAGTTGGATATGGAGTTTGTATTTGGGGTCAATATGCTGAACAAAGCGTCTCACTTCGTCTCTTGTTAACACAACGGGCAGTTTTTTCTCAGTGAGTGATTTTTGAAATCTCATATTCAATGAAAGTGGCATCTGGAAATACTCTCGATATAAAAATGAGATGGCGTTTAATGCAAGTGCCTGCGTTTTCACTGCTACCTTTTCATCAATGGCAAGATGACTTAGAAAGCGTTCAACATCGTCTTCACAAAGTTTGGAAGGGTGAGCTAGCTGGTGGAAGACAATGTAACGCTTGATCCAAAACAGGTAGGTTTCAATGGTTTTCTTCGCATAGTGACGCGAGATCATATGCTCTTTGACGCTAAGTAAAAACTGACTTTTCATTTTCTAATTTGACTGGTTGTTTATACATTTTTATAAACTTAGCCTCTCTTTAAGAATTAGGTGTCACTTCGCCGTCTAATTGCGTGTGTGAGCACACAGATTAATACTGATTTCCTATTTGTTTCATAAAGATAAGTGCTAGCATGCATACTTTCTTTTGGAATGAAAGAAGGCGGTAGCCTGCCTGAAAGGTGGCAAAAGGCCGTATAGAAAGCGTTATAACACAGAATCAACTTCTTGCTCAAAAGGGTCAGTTGAACTATTATTTGTACGTTATTTTGTACTAACTGGAGTTCAATATGAGTCGTATTCATTTCGATCAAGATATTCAGCCTTTGTCTGAGTTTCGTGCCGGTGTAGCTTCATACATCAAACAAATCAATGAGACTCGTCGTCCATTGGTTATTACGCAACGTGGCAAAGGTGTTGCTGTTGTTCTCGATGTTGCTGAGTATGAAGCAATGCAAGAGAAAATCGAATTACTGGAAGAAATGCGCACAGCTGAAGCTCAGTTAGCTTCTGGTCTCGGTGTTTCCAATGATGATGCACGTGCTCAAGTACTTGGGCGCATTAAGAAATGAAAGTAGTCTGGTCTCCATTAGCACTTCAGAAACTAGGTGATGCCGCGGAGTTTATTTCTTTGGATAATCCACCTGCGGCAGAGAGGTGGGTAAATGAAGTTTTTGATAAAACTGAACTCCTTGGAAGTATGCCTGAAATGGGGCGGTTTGTTCCTGAAATGCCCCACACGAATTATCGTGAAATCATCTTTGGTCACTATCGTATTATCTACAGTTTAAGTCACGAAATTCGCATACTAACAGTTCGTAATTGTCGTCAAATTTTATCGGAAGATGACGTGTAAAACTGTGTTATAACAAACTGTTCAAGAGGGATTCGCAACGCGTGGCATTTTCATCATGCGTTGGTTTTAGTGTTTAAGGCGGTATGCGGCGACTTCGGTATTGCGTTGCTCACCCCTTAACAGGGCGTTATACAAATAGGTGAAAAATTGAAGCTGTACAAATATGTTCCATTTTCAGATGGTTCTAAGAACATCCTATCAAATTGCACTATGAAGTTTTCGTCAGCAGAGGAGTTTAATGATCCATTTGACTGTGTTGTCTCTTATGATGTTGAAAAGTCGTTAGAATATGCTTTGTCGAGAACTGATTTACTTGAGAATGCTAAGATGGTTTTTCAAGGGAATGTAGCAGATGAGGGGACAATGATCGAGAACCTCAAAAGTTCATTGGTGTCCGGAGATTTTACTAAAAGCATGACCTCAAGTTTTGGTATTTGTTCTCTTTCTGAGACTTTTGAAAATATCTTAATGTGGTCACACTATGCGGATAATCATAAAGGTTTTGTTGTAGAGTTTGAAACACCAACAAATTTTGCTGAGTTTTTGGAGACGCCTGAATATTTGTTAATTGCATGGGCTGTGCAGTACAAAAGTGATATGCCCAAGGTTACGATGGGAAAGGCTGATGGCTTTGAGGCTCTAGCTGAGCAATTTCTGGTAAAAGCAAAAGATTGGGAATACGAGCAAGAGCATAGGTGTTTAGCTCATATTGCAGGTCCTGGAATACATTCTTTTTATCCGAAGTTGATAACAGGTGTTATTGCCGGAGCTAAAATGTCAGATGCAGATTTGAATGAGTTGCAGCTATTAGTTAAGTCGTTTGAACGTAAACATGACGTAAGTCTATCGTTTAAGCGCGCAGTAAAAGCTAAAGAGCAATATCGGTTAGAATTTGTATAACAATCTGTTTAAGAGTGATTCGCAACGCGTGGCATTTTCACTATGCGTTGCGTTTGGTGTTTAAGGTGGTATGCGGTAGCTTTTGTATTGCGTTACTCACACCTTAACAGGGCGTTAGTCGCCAGAAAAAGCTAGCAATCAAAATCATGTTTCTAAGCTCAAAATTTGGCTGCTGATTGTTCGGCTCACAGGTTCATCGTCGTTGGTCCAAACTCATTTTCAGCTGTTTTAAGTCCAAAGTTTTGCAAGTGTCCTCACGGTTGTTTTGTTCTTTGGTGCTGACATAGCAGGGCAATCGAGAGTCTGTTTTTGGTTGCAACTTCGCTCGGTGAGTTTGTTGGTACAAAAGCAGATTTACTCGCTGAAATGACGTTTTCTCCGGTGTTGTAAGTTCCACGTGGTTTCAGCGGCTTTGTTGAAAGTCCGCACTGTGAGATTGGTTTTCCAAAAGCGCTTTTTGGTGTTGTAAGTCCGTTTTCTACGGCGCTGTTTGTTCCAAGTGGTTTCATTGAATAGCCGCTTTGAGACTACGCCTGACTTAAGTACATCAAAGCACATAAAGTTTGTTGTTCGCAAAGTTTAGTTCAGCTTAAAATTGTCGCTCGGTGCCTCGCGACTAACAAACTGCTCAAGAGGGATTCGCAACGCGTGGCATTTTTACTATGCGTTGGTTTAAGTGATTAAGGTGGTATGCGGCGGCTTCGGTATTGCGTTGCTCACCCCTTAGCAGGGCGTTATGCTTTTTGAGGATAAAATGGATAGCAATTCAATTGATAAAAAAGTACTAGTAACTCAATGGGCTGCTCTGTTTGTGCTTGTGTTGAGTGTCGCGGTTTATATTTATTGGTTTTGGTATGTCAATGGTCAAGGAGTTAGCACTGACTCTACCGTTTGGGGAGCTTTTGGGGATTTTGTTGGCGGTCTTTTAAATCCAATCATTGCGTTGTCTGCGTTATATTGGCTTACGGTATCTGTAAAGGTTCAAAAACAAGAGTTAGCTGAAGCTAGGGAGTCTTTAATTGATACAGTTAGGGGCCAAAAGCAGCAAACAAAGCTTTTAATGCTTTCTTCCCAAATGAATGCTCTTAGCAAAGAGGTTGATTCATTGAATGTAGATTTAGCTTCTGAATATGCCTTTAGACAGCATTTAATAGCTCAAGCCTCCACTCAAAAAGGAAACAATACAATATTGGCCTACGATGGTGAGGCGGCGCTAATTGAAGAAGAGTTTATAAACATAAATACAAGAATCAATAAGTTAGTTGAGCGACGTAGCTATGTGCAGGAGCGGTTGCGCACACTGTCAGGACAAGCATAACAAACTGTTTAAGAGTGATTCGCAACGCGTGGCATTTTTACTATGCGTTGCGGTTGGTGTTTAAGGTGTTATGCGGCGGCTTCAGTATTGCGTTGCTCACACCTTAACAGGGCGTTAGTCGCCAGAAAAAGCTAGCAGTCAAAATCATGTTTGTAAGCTCAAAACTTGGTTGTTGGTTGTTGGCTGTTGGTTGTTTGATTCATAGTTCCATCTTCGTCGGTCAAAGTTCAGTTTCATCGGTTCTAAATCAATGCATTGCTATTTCCCGAGCGGTTTTTTCGTTCTTTGGTGGTGATAGAGCGGGGCAATCGAAAATCTGTTTTTGGTTGCAAATCAGCTCGGTGAGTTTGTTGGTTTAAAAGCTTATTTACTTGCTGAAAGGACGTTTTCTCTGGTGTGGTAAGTTCCACGTGGTTTCAGTGACTTTGTTGAAAGTCCGCACTGTGACATTGGTTTTCCAAAAGCGCTTTTTGGTGTTGTCAGTCCGTTTTCTCCGGCGTTTTATGTTTCAAGTGGTTTCATTGAGTAGCCGCTTTGAGACTACGCCTGACTTAAATGCATCAAAGCACATAAAGTTTGTTGTTCGCAAAGTTTAGTTCGGCTTAAAATTGTCGCTCGGTGCCTCGCGACTAACAAACTGCTCAAGAGGGATTCGCAACGCGTGGCATTTTTACTATGCGTTGAATTTAGTGATTAAGGCGGTTTGCGGCGGCTTTTGTATTGCGTTGCTCACCCCTTAGCAGGGCGTTAGCTTTCAAGGAGGAAAATTGAGCGCAAGTGACTATATCAAAGAGGTTCGTTCTAAGATTGGAACGATGCCACTTCTTATCCCCGGCGTTGCGGGTGTCATTTTAAATGAAAATAAAGAGCTACTACTTCAGCAAAAATCAGATGGCACATGGAGCCTTCCTGCCGGAATGATTGAACCTCAAGAGTCGCCAGTGCAAGCATTGATCAGGGAAGTTCGCGAGGAAACAGGTTTGGCTGTAAAAGTAGATCGCCTGCTTGGTGTATTCGGCGGTGAGGGTTTTGGTTTTACATACCCAAATGGTGATCAAGTTGAATACACAGTTATCATGTTCAAATGTGTAGTAGAAAGTTGTTCTCAATCCGCACTCGATGATGAAACGGTATGCCTTAAATGGTTTTCAAAAGGTAATATGCCAAGGCTTGAGCTGCCTTACCCGTTGGATTGTTTATTTGCAGAAAATGATTCAGCGTACTTCGTTGGCTAGAAAGCTAACAAATTGTTCAAGAGTGATTCGGCACGCGTGGCATTTTTACTATGCGTTAGTTTTAGTGGTTAAGGTGGTATGCGGAGGCTTCGGCATTGCGTGCCTCACACCTTAACACGGCGTTATACCGTTTTTCCAGTGAGGTAAGCTTGGAAATATTTAACAATCGCGAGTTAGCCTCTGTGACTTTAATAGTAGCAGTGCTAATTTGGTCAAGTGGTAAGAATAAGGATGTGGGCACATCCATTCTAGGAGTTTTCAGAGCACTCCAGCAAAAGCCGATCATCATTACTTTGGGGGCACTGACACTTTATACTTCATTAGTTGTTTTTGTGCTATTCGAAGTAGGAGTGTGGAATGCTGGACAACTAAAAAACACGGTGTTATGGCTTGTGTTTGTTGGTGCTGTGCAGGTATTTGGCGCAACTAAGATTCAGGAACCCAGACACTATCTTCGTACATCATTGCAAGCTCAAATCAAGTTAGTCGTAATGGTTCAGTTTTTAGTGGCGTTTCATTCATACGGTTATTTTTCTGAACTTATCATAGTTGCCATGATGTCCGTTGCCGCAATGTGTAGTGTCATCGCTGGGAATAACCCAGAACCGAACCATCAAAGGGTCAAAAAGCTATTCGATGCCATATTAGTAGTTATTGGTACCAGTTTACTGCTTGGGTCACTTTATAGCATTTACACTGAGCCTGGAAAGTTTTTTAGTGTAGGTACGTTTCGAGATTTTCTGGTACCAATGCTGCTATCTGTTGGGGTTTTACCATTTATTTATGCATTCTACCTTGTTCTTGTTTTCGAAAAGGCATTTGTCAAAATTAGGATTTACACTGACTGCAAAACTCTTCAACGATATGCCAAAATAAAATCTTTCGTTGTCTTTAGGGGTAATCATGATTTGATTTATCAGTGGTTGGATAACGCTTGTAAACCTGAATTTGTATCAAAGGACTCAATCAGAGAATCTATCATGCAGTTCAAGCAAAACTTGGTTAAAAAAACGGTATAACAATCTGTTTAAGAGTGATTCGCAACGCGTGGCATTTTTGCTATGCGTTGCGTTTAGTGTTTAAGGTGGTATGCGGGAGCTTCGGTATTGCGTTGCTCACACCTTAACAGGGCGTTAGGGCTCTAATGTGAAAGTAAGATCAACGAAAATAAAAGCCCATAAGGGCTTTTATTATAAGTATTGCTCGTAGTGCTTTCCTATTATTATATTTCTTAGCAATAAAGACTTCCAATCATTAACACCAAAATCTTTTATCCTACTGAAGTATCTTTTGTACAAGATTTGCTTAACCTTTTTTGAGTCCAATATTCCTTTGAAAGATTGAATGTCTGCAATTATCTCACTAAGTTTTGTTGGAATGTGTTCTTTATATAATCCCAGAATGTCAAGTCTTTCAAAGTGCTTGACGATATGTGGATACGTCGATAGTAATTGAACATTAAGGTGATAATCGACTTTCAATATTCCATTTTGGTTGACAATTGTGCAATCTATAAAGCGGAAAGTTGGGATATGATCAGTATAAAAATTAATGATCCCACGGTGAGTACTCTCTTTCCAATAGGTTGATTTTTTTCCGTTACAGGTCCCACAAGTCCATATTAAATTTTTGGAATATATAGAGAAATCTGGGTATATTTCTTTTGGAATGTAGTGATCAACAGTAATAGCTGGCAATAAACCACAACTAGGACAAATTTGCTTTAAGTGTTCCTCCTGATTGTCTTTAATTGAAATTTTTAAATTATCAACAATTTGTGAATTACCTTCATACAGATAAATGAGTGCGTCAGATTCAAGTTCATTTCTTGTGCAATCATTGATACTTAGTAAGTTGTTAGCTAGAAAACTCTGTTCATATTCGTCATAACGTTCCTCTACACTAGAAGCTAAAGAGCTTAATAGAGGTTTTCTTGTATTTGGAGCCTTTCTATACGTGTTTCTCATTGCATTGACGACATCTTGATATATTTCTTTGTCATTGCATTGATAGTAAATTCTATTTTTCATCTCAACGAAGGCTCTCTAAATACAATTGACAACTTAAGCTCAACTTTCCATCAAAAATATCGTTGATTTCTTCGTTAGAATATTTTAACGACAAACTTTTAAGTATTTGTTTGTAAGGTTGTTCCGATTCGAAAGTGTTAAAAACTTCATGTGTTATAGCATTGAGGTTTTCTCCCAGTGTCTCTATCTCAAGTGTTCGTGTCGTTAGTTGACCGCTATAGTTATCGAAAACACGAACGAACTTGGAGGGAATTTGCTGAAGAATAATCGGCGAATGTGTTGCAACTATGGCATATGCATTTAACATCCATAGCATCTCATTTATAGCTGGTATTATATTTGAAATAGCTCTTGGGTGAAGATGTAGTTCGGGTTCATCGAACAAAACAAGTGATTCTTTCTTTGTCTCAGCTATTATTTGAGTGAAAGAGTATAAAAGAATACTTTCACCAGAACTCAAGAATGAATTTTCTAATACATTGGAATAAATTCTGTCTATGAAAAATTCTTGGTAAATTCTTTCTGTCTTATGTTGAGGTATAAATTTAGAAAGAATTTTTTCCCATACATGTTCAATATTTCTTTCTATTATTTTCTTACAGCTATTCTTGTAATTTTCTAATACTTTTTTTCTATTCATGAATCCAGAGCTATCTCTTAATCCACAATATTTATAACTAAATGTTTTCTTCTCTTTTGGTATTTCAAACGAATCAAAGGCACTAAAAGAGGCAGATATTATCTTGCTAAAAGAAGGGCGGGATTCAGTAAACTTACCTTTGTTTTCTCGACCGCTCATACTTAAAGCTAAATCAGCCATATAAGTTGTTTTTCCTGTGCCATTTTCACCAATTATAATGTTAACTCTAGAGCTTGTTGGGAATTTGCTATCGAAGTCAAAGTTACAGGATGTATTATGTGACTCGGTTCCATTGGAAAATTCGAAGGAAAAACTATCTGTGAATTCCTTGTTTTTTATAATATATTCACCAATCTTTAATGCGCGCTCTGCATCACTGTATCTAATTAATGAACTCTTAAAATTGCTGTTAGACTCAAATGTATCTCTTAAACCAGGAAGAATAGATAGGTCATTTAAGCTTTCTAGAACTTTTTCAGCATCTTTCTTCAATGAATTTTTAATGGATATATAAAAATCTTCAGATTGACCTAATGAACCTAATGTATCAGGTAGGTTTGTAAACTCTCCAGATATTGTTAGGTAACCATTTTCATCGTAATCTTCTGCATTTTTAGAAATTACTTTTATTTCTCCAATATTTTCATATGCATCAATATCACTAAAATAGATGCTCATATCGTAGGTTGATTTGGTGCCGTAGTCATCCCAGTTTCGAAAGTACAGCAATACATGATCTTCTGATTCAGGAGTAAAGCCAGAGTCAAAATTTGAAACTACAATTATTTTCATTTTATTTACTTACCCTAAACATAGGCTAAAGATTAGACTTAGTAATACAACAATAAATTAATGGTGTATTGTACCATTAATTTTATGCGTTACAGTGTATTAAAACAAAGCCATTGGAATAAAGAACAAAATTTGTAAGTTCGATCATACAAATGGCAACGAGAGCCCTAACAAAGCGTTTAAGACAGATTCCCAACGCTCGGCATTTTCAGTTCAAGTCAGTTTTGGTGTTTACGGTGCAATGGTTTAGGCTAGGTGGTAGCGTTGCTCACTACTTAACGCGGCGTTAGTCGCCAGAAAAAGCTAGCAATCAAAATCATGTTTCTGAGCTTAAAATTTAGCAGCTGTTTGTTTGGTACACAGATTCATCGTCGATCATCAGAACTTAGTTCTAGCTGTTATAAGTCCAAAGTTTTGCAAGTGTCCTAGCGATTGTTTTGTTCTTTGGTGCTGACAGAGCAGGGCAATCGAGAGTTTGTTTTTGGTTGCAACTCCGCTCGGTGAGTTTGTTGGTACAAAAGCAGATTTACTCGCTGAAATGACGTTTTCTCTGTTGTTGTAAATTCCACGTGGTTTCAGTGACTTCGTTGAAAGTCCGCACTGTGAGATTAGCTTTCCAAAAGCGCCTTTTGGTGTTGTCAGTTCGTTTTCTTCGGCGTTGTTTGTTCCAAGTGGTTTCATTGAATAGCTGCTTTGAGACTACGCCTGACTTAAATGCATCAAAGCACATAAAGTTTGTTGTTCGCAAAGTTTAGTTTGGCTTAAAATTGTCGCTCGGTGCCTCGCGACTAACAAACTGCTCAAGAGGGATT